>NZ_JAOTGD010000003.1:0-275723 GCF_044427405.1 Streptococcus sp. 2020WUSS089
GAGAGTTAAGTGTTTGTTTTTCATTGTCGGTTACCAACTTGTCCCATAGTAAGTTCTACCTTATTTCTTTGTCTCATTCTAGTTTCCAGTTTTTAAGACAGACTAGAACTTACTTTGGGAATTTACTTAATCAAAAAACACCTCAAAATCAGTCTATCTAGGCTGATTTTTCTGTTTTCTTATGCATATCTATGCTATAATGTTCTTGATTGAAATTTTACAGGAGAGAAACATGACTAAACCAATTCGTGTGCGTTACGCACCAAGTCCAACGGGACTGTTGCATATCGGAAATGCCCGTACAGCATTGTTCAACTATCTTTTTGCCCGTCATCACGGCGGTACTTTCCTTATTCGTATCGAAGACACAGACCGCAAACGCCATGTAGAAGACGGCGAGCGTTCTCAGCTTGAAAACCTGCGTTGGTTGGGTATTGACTGGGATGAGAGTCCAGAAACTCATGAGCAATACCGTCAATCAGAGCGTTTGGATATTTACCAAAAATACGTTGATCAACTTTTGGCAGAAGGTAAGGCCTACAAGTCTTACGTGACAGAAGAGGAATTGGCGGCGGAGCGTGAGCGTCAGGAGGCTGCAGGCGAAACACCTCGCTACATCAACGAATACCTGGGTATGTCTGAAGATGAAAAAACAGCCTACATTGCAGAGCGTGAGGCGGCTGGCATTGTCCCAACGGTTCGCTTAGCTGTCAACGAAACAGGTATCTACAAATGGAATGACATGGTTAAGGGCGAAATCGAGTTCGAAGGTGGCAACATCGGTGGCGACTGGGTTATCCAAAAACGTGACGGCTATCCAACCTATAACTTTGCCGTGGTGATTGATGATCATTTGATGGAAATCTCGCACGTTATCCGTGGGGACGACCACATTGCCAATACACCTAAGCAGCTCATGGTCTATGAAGCACTAGGCTGGGAAGCACCAGAATTTGCCCACATGACCTTGATTATCAACTCTGAGACTGGTAAAAAACTGTCCAAACGTGATACCAACACCCTTCAGTTTATCGAAGATTACCGTCGTAAAGGGTACATGCCTGAAGCTGTTTTCAACTTTATCGGTCTCTTGGGTTGGAACCCTGGTGGTGAAGAGGAAATCTTCTCCCGTGAGCAATTTATCCAACTCTTCGATGAAAATCGTCTCAGCAAGTCACCAGCAGCATTTGACCAGAAGAAAATGGACTGGATGAGCAATGAGTACATCAAAAATGCTGATCTGGAAACTATTTTCAACCTTGCTAAGCCATTCTTGGAAGAAGCGGGTCGCTTGACAGACAAGGCAGAAAAATTGGTGGAACTTTACAAGCCACAAATGTCATCTGCGGATGAAATCGTTGGTTTGACAGACCTTTTCTTCTCTGATTTCCCAGAATTGACTGATGAAGAAAAAGAAGTCATGGCGGGTGAGACTGTTCCGACGGTTCTCAATGCCCTCAAGGAAAAGTTGGAAGCCATGACGGACGAAGATTTCCAACCAGACAATATCTTCCCGCAAATCAAGGCTGTTCAAAAAGAAACAGGCATCAAGGGCAAAAACCTCTTCATGCCAATCCGTATCGCCGTTTCAGGCGAAATGCACGGACCAGAGTTGCCAAATACCATTTACCTACTCGGCCGTGAAAAATCCATCCAGCATATTGATAATATGTTGAAGAGTTTGTAAGATAAAAATTCCCGCTGTTCAGTGACGGCGGGGATTTTGTTATAACTGATAACTATAACACTTGCATTAAAAACGGTATAACGATTTTCTGAAAAACTATGTTATCATAAATAAATCATTACTATTTAGGAGAGTTTATGGAAAATCATAATTTTGAAAATGAAGGTACTTTTAACCGAGAGATGAATAGTCGTCATTTGCAGATGTTGTCCATCGGTGGGGTAATTGGCACAGGTTTGTTCCTGAGTTCGGGCTATACCATTGCACAGGCTGGACCATTTGGAGCTATTGCAGCTTATCTTTTTGGAGCTGTTATGGTTTATTTGGTCATGTTCTCTCTAGGGGAGCTTTCCGTAGCCATGCCAGTAACAGGCTCCTTCCATACCTATGCAACCAAGTTCATCAGTCCTGGAACGGGTTTTATGGTGGCCTGGATGTATTGGCTTTGCTGGGTAGTCGCACTGGCTTCTCAGTTCGTAGGAGCAGCTCAGCTTATGCAACGTTGGTTTCCTAGTGTGCCAATTTGGATTTTTGCAACGATTTTCGCGGTCATTGTCTTTGGTTTGAACACGCTGTCTGTCGGCTGGTTTGTTCGAGCAGAGGACGCCCTTTCTTCTGTCAAAGTCTATGCCATTATGGCATTCATCATTTTGGGAACCTTAGCGATTTTTGGCGTCTTGCCTTTTGAGGGAACCAATGCTGCGCCGCTCTTCAATAATATTACAGCTCAAGGCTTACTTCCTAATGGTTTGGTTGGTTTTATTTCGGTCATGCTATCCGTTAACTATGCCTTCTCAGGTGTGGAAATGATTGGAATTGCTGCAGGGGAGACAGATAATCCTAAGAAAGCCGTGCCGCAAGCTATTAAATCGACCATCGGTCTCTTGGTTATCTTCTTTGTTTTGACCATCGTGGTCTTAGCAGCTTTGCTTCCCATGTCGGAAGCAGGCGTGACAGAAGCACCATTCGTGCTTGTATTGGATAAAATCGGTTTTCCGTACGCTGCAGACATTATGAACTTCATCATTTTGACAGCTATCTTATCAGCCTCAACTTCAGGACTTTACGCTTCAAGTCGTATGCTTTGGTCCTTGGCTAATGAGGGCATGATTAGCAAGGAATTGGTAAAAATCAACAAGCATGGTGTTCCAATGCGTGGCATGATTTTGTCCATGATTGGTGTTGTCGTTGCCTTGATTGCCTCAATTTATGCAGAAGACACCATCTTCCTGGCCTTGGTTTCTATCGCTGGTTTTGCAGTCGTCATTGCTTGGTTGGCCATTCCATTGGCACAAATCGGCTTCCGACGTGAATTTTTGAAGAATCATAGCGAAGACGAATTGGAATACAAGACGCCATTTTCACCGACTTTGCCATGGATTACAGTTGTTTTGCTGGTTATTTCCATCATCGGAATTGGCTGGGATCCTTCTCAGCGTGCCGGCCTCTACTTTGGTGTACCCTTTATGATTGGTTGCTATGCGTATCATTACATTCGCTTTAAAAAGTGGTAAGGAGAAACTCGTATGGGTCGTTTTAAGGAACTATTAGAAAATCAAGAGTTTGTCATTTTACATGGTGCTCTGGGAACGGAATTGGAATTTCGCGGTCATGATGTATCAGGTAAGCTTTGGTCTGCCAAATATCTTTTGGAAAATCCTCAGTATATCAAGGATATTCACAAGGATTATATTTGTGCTGGAGCAGATTTGGTCACGACATCAACCTATCAGGCGACTTTTGAAGGTTTGGCGGAAGCTGGTTTGTCACAGGCTGAGGCTGAAAAGTTGATTCGTCTGACAGTTGATTTGGCTAAGGAGGCTCGAGACGAGGTTTGGGCTGACTTGTCGGAGGCTGAAAAAGGACAACGAACCTATCCCCTTATTTCAGGTGATATTGGTCCATACGCAGCCTATCTAGCCAATGGTTCGGAGTACACAGGTGATTATGGCAACATCAGTTTAGTGGACTTGAAGGCCTTTCACCGTCGTCGGATGGAGCTCCTCTTAGAACAGGGGGCAGAACTCTTGGCCTTGGAGACCATTCCCAATTTTCTCGAAACACAAGCCTTGGTAGAGTTGCTGGCAGAGGATTTCCCAAATGTCGAAGCCTATATCAGCTTCACCTCGCAGGACGGTCAGTCGATTTCTGACGGGACGGCTATTGAGAAAATAGCAGAGCTGGTCAACAGCAGTGAGCAGATTTTGGCGGTTGGTCTAAACTGTACAGCTCCTTCTCTTTACCCAGCCTTTCTCAGTCAGTTGAGAGAAAAAACGGATAAGCCATTCGTTACTTATCCGAATTCTGGTGAAGTTTATGATGGAGCCACTCAAACCTGGAAGGAAGAAGCTGACCATAGCCACAGCCTTTTGGACAATACTCTTGCTTGGCATAAGCTAGGAGCTAAAGTGGTTGGAGGTTGTTGCCGAACCCGACCAGCTGATATTGCAAGTCTAGTTGCTGGATTGAAATAAATGAATCCCCGCTGTCCTGTGACGGCGGGGATTTGTTTCTTATTCGGACTTAGTTTTCTAAAAACAACCTCTCCACATAGTCCTTCTGCCTTGGAATAACCTGTTCATTTTCCAGGAAACCTTTCAGTTTTTCCTGTGGGACCCAGATGTAGTGGCTGGTTTCGTCGGCTTGGAGTTGGATGGCAGATTTGTCCCAGTCGGTTTCAGCCCAGTAGCAGTGGAAGATACACTGGTCGTCATGGGCGACAAAGTGTGTATGGTGGCGGAGCTGGTTAGCTGTCAGTTCAATGCCTGTCTCTTCGCGGACTTCGCGTAAAATGGCCTGCTCTGCTATTTCCCCAAACAAGGCCGAGCCTCCTGCTGTCGCTTCATAATAGTCAGGGTAGGAGGGCTTGGTGCTGTCGCGTTTCATAAAGAGGGTGCTGCCGTCACGGTGGCGGATGATGCACTCGACGACTAGGTGGTAGAGACCATCGGGAATGGCTTCTCCGCGTATGAGGGTATGGTCGGTCAAGTGACCGTCGGCTGTGTAGGCGTTCCAAGTTTCCATTTCATTCTCCTGTCAATTTTGTAGTTATTCAGTATAGCACATCTATAAGTGCAAAGCAACATGTTTTGTTTTTGTACGGACAAGTGTTATACTGGGGCTACTAACTCAAAGGAGAAATCAATGCAAACCATAATCCCACATCTCTGGTACAATACAGAGGCAAAAGAAGCTGTAGAGTTCTATGTGGACCTTTTCGGCGGCAAGATTGACTGGACCTATACCATTACAGATACGCCTTCTGGCGACTCTGACTTGGTCCAATTCCAACTGGGGGACATGACCCTGGCTGCTATTAGTGCAGGGCCTTATTTCAAACTCAATGAGTCTATGTCGCTCATGGTAAATGTAGCTAGTAAGGACGACGTAAGCCGTCTTTATGAGGCGCTATCAGACGGTGGTCGTGTGCTTATGCCATTGGCAGAATATCCCTTCAGTCCTTACTATGTCTGGCTGGAAGACCGCTTTGGTCTGTCTTGGCAACTGTCCTATGCACCGGACTTGGACAAGCCCTACCAGTTTGACATCTGCCTGCTCTTCTCGCAGGACCAGGTCGGTTTAGCCCAGCCCATGTTGGACTACTACAAGGACAAGCTGCCCCAGGCTCATCTGGGTCACCTCTCTTACTATGGTGAGGGGCAGGCTGCGGCGGCTGCTGCCAAGTTGAATTATGCGGAGCTTTTTATCGGAGACCAAAAAATGATCGCTATGGACCACGGCTACGGCGGTGAGGTCTCTTTCAACGAAGCCTTCTCCTTCATGGTCTATGTAGACAGTCAGGAAGAAGCGGAGAGTTGGTATGAGAAGGTATCGGCAGTTCCAGAAGCGGAGATTTGCGGTTGGGCCAAGGATCAGTTTGGGATTTCTTGGCAGATTGTGCCGCGGATTTTGATGGAGGCATACGATACAGTAAGTCCAGAAAAGGTCAAGGCTGTGAATGCGACTGTGATGACCATGAAGCGTTTGGACATTGCGGCTATTCAAGAATTGCTAAACTAGCAGATGATAACGGAGACTGTTCTGCAGTTTCCGTTTTTTGGTTGAGGAAAGGTTGATTTACAGGAATTTTGATATAATGGAAAAAAGTGTACGAAAGGAATGTGTATGAAAGCAACAGAACGACGTAAGAAAATCCTATCCCTTTTACGAGAAAGCTCCGATCCCCTTGCAGCTAATTATCTAGCGAAAGAATTTGGAGTGAGTCGGCAAGTAATTGTTGGAGATGTAGCCTTGCTTCGTGCGGAGGGAGAAGCTGTCTTGGCAACTCCGAGAGGGTACTTGCTCCAATCTTCTTTGCCATCTACTGAAGGAGCCTACATTCGAAAGATAGCTTGTCAACATGGTCCAGAAGAGGTAGAAAAAGAATTGACAATCTTGCTAGAGGGTGGAGCTCAAATATTAGATGTTGAAATTGAGCATCCCATTTACGGCTTATTATCAGGCAAGCTGAATATTGCAAGTTTAGAAGATAGGGATCATTTTTTGGATGCCTTGGGTCAATACCAAGGTGTGTTACTGAGTAATTTAACAGAAGGAGTTCATACACATACAGTCTCTTTCCCATCTGTGCAAGCCTATAATGAACTTTTAGCAGCTTTAAAACATGCAGGTATTTTACTAGAAAATCAATAAACCTTACAGGTGTCTTGACACCTGTAAGGTTTTGTTTTATAATCAAACCAATAGAAAGAGAGGTGCCTAATGTCCCAATTAACACGATCATCTAAAAATTCAGTTAAGCAGCTATCAATTAGTGCAATTTTAACCGCATTTGCCATTTTAATACCTTTAATGATGCCGATTAAAATCATTATTGGCCCAGCATCCTATACACTTGCTAGTCACATTCCTTTGTTTATAGCCATGTTCATTTCACCAGCTACTGCTATTTTTGTTGCTTTAGGTTCCAGTTTAGGCTTTTTCCTCGCAGGTTTTCCAATCGTTATTGTATTTCGGGCGCTTACGCATCTGTTCTTCCTTACCTTAGGTGCGGTCTTGGTCAAGCGTTTTCCGATTCTTATGGACTCTAAGCGCTTTTTACTATTAGGGATTGGGCTTAATCTCCTGCATGGTCTAGGAGAATATATTGTGGTAATGGTACTTACGTCGGGGGAACAAACTTCTGCTACCTACTGGATAACGATGCTTGGCTTGGTGGGTGTTGGTTCGGCTATTCATGGATTGCTTGATTTTAGTTTAGCTTATTATTTCTGGAAAATGTTAAAAGAACGGAAAATTTATCAACCATAATCAGTTATGATGAGGAATATATTTTAGAAGCTGGAGAATATTCTCTAGCTTTTTTTGGAAATTTTTCTGGAAATGTACGATATTTATTCATTTTTTAAGAAAATCTGCATAAATATGTTGCAAAAAGTATAAATATACACTATAATAGTCACTAAGTTTTATTTGCTAATATATATAGAAATGAGAAAGTTTATGTCAAAAGAAAAATTAATCTTAGCTTATTCAGGTGGTCTTGATACTTCAGTTGCAATTGCTTGGTTGAAGAAAGACTATGATGTCATTGCGGTTTGTATGGATGTTGGAGAGGGAAAGGACCTCGACTTTATTCATGATAAGGCCTTATCAATCGGTGCTATTGAGTCCCATGTATTGGATGTAAAAGAAGAATTCGCCCAAGAATATGTCCTACCAGCCCTACAAGCCCATGCCTACTATGAGCAAAAATATCCGCTGGTATCGGCTCTCAGCCGTCCCTTGATTTCTAAAAAGTTGGTGGAAATGGCTCATAAGACAGGAGCAACCACTATCGCTCACGGCTGTACTGGTAAGGGCAATGACCAGGTGCGGTTTGAGGTAGCCATTGCAGCCCTGGATCCAAGCTTGAAAGTCGTGGCTCCTGTCCGTGAATGGAAGTGGGCGCGTGAAGAGGAAATTATCTTCGCCAAGGAAAATGGTGTACCAGTCCCTGCTGACCTGGACAGTCCTTACTCAGTTGACCAAAACCTTTGGGGTCGTGCCAATGAGTGCGGAGTTTTAGAAAATCCATGGAATGAAGCGCCAGAAGATGCTTTTGGCATCACTACTTCTCCAGAAAATGCACCAGATACTCCTGAGTATGTCGATATTGAGTTTAAGGCAGGGGTTCCTGTTGCTGTAAATGGTGAAGAGTTAAGTCTGGCTAATCTCATTCAAAAACTCAATGTCATTGCTGGTAAGCATGGTGTGGGTCGGATTGACCACGTGGAAAATCGTTTAGTCGGAATCAAGTCACGTGAAATTTATGAGTGTCCAGGTGCTATTACCCTTCTGACGGCCCACAAGGAAATTGAAGATTTGACCCTGGTGCGGGAAGTATCGCATTTCAAACCGATTGTCTCTAATGAGCTGTCTAATCTCATTTACAATGGTTTGTGGTTCAATCCTGCAACAGATGCCTTGAAGGCCTATCTTGCTCAGACCCAGGCAGTTGTTAATGGCACCGCAAAAGTGAAATTGTATAAGGGATCAGCCAAAGTAGTTGCTCGGAAATCTCCAAATTCCCTTTATGATGAAGATTTGGCAACCTATACCAGTGCAGATACTTTTGACCAAGATGCAGCAGTTGGTTTCATCAAGCTTTGGGGATTACCAACCAAGGTCAATGCGGAAATTCATAAAAAGAGCTAGAAAGTAGGAGCTTATGGAAGCAAAGAAATTATGGGGAGGTCGCTTTGAAGCCAGTCTTGAGGAATGGGTTGAAGAATTCGGAGCCTCCATTCGCTTTGACCAAAAATTGGCCAAGTATGATATTCAAGGTTCACTGGCGCATGTACAGATGCTTGGAGCCACAGGGATTATCAAGCGTGAAGAAGCCCAGGCTATTCAAACTGGTCTGGAAGAATTGTTAGCAGAATATGAAACTGGCAAGTTAGTGTTTGATGTTCGTAACGAAGACATTCACATGAATATCGAAAGTCTATTGACGGAGAAAATTGGTCCAGTTGCAGGCAAACTCCACACAGCTCGTTCTCGTAACGATCAAGTAGCGACCGATATGCACCTCTATCTGAAGGATACCCTCTTTCAAGTTGTAGACAAATTGACCAACCTACGTCAGGTTTTAGTAGACCTTGCACAGGAGCATGTGGAAACTATCATGCCCGGCTATACCCACTTGCAACATGCTCAACCTATCAGTTTTGCTCAGCACTTGTTGGCCTATTACAACATGTTCAGTCGAGACAGTGAGCGCTTTGCATTCAACATGCAGCATACAAATGTATCCCCACTTGGTGCGGCGGCCTTGGCAGGGACGACCTTTCCGATTGACCGTCAGATGACGTCGGATTTAATGGGATTTGCCAAGCCCTATAGTAATTCTCTTGATGCTGTGTCTGACCGTGATTTTATCCTGGAATTTCTGTCAAATGCCAGTATCCTCATGATGCACATGTCGCGCTTGTGTGAAGAAATCATTAACTGGTGTTCACATGAATACCAATTTGTCACCCTATCCGATACCTTTTCAACAGGTTCTTCCATCATGCCTCAGAAGAAAAATCCAGATATGGCTGAGCTGATTCGGGGGAAAACAGGTAGAGTTTATGGGAACTTAGTTGGCCTATTGACAGTCATGAAATCCCTGCCTTTAACCTATAATAAGGATTTGCAGGAAGACAAAGAGGGAATGTTTGACACGGCAGAAACGATTTTAGTATCTATCGATATTTTGGCAGGGATGTTGCAATCGATGACGGTCCATAAGGAAAGGATGGCTCAATCGACAGAGAAGGACTTTTCCAATGCGACTGAATTGGCAGACTATCTAGCAAACAAGGGTATGCCCTTCCGCCAAGCGCATGAGATTGTTGGAAAACTGGTCTTGGAGTGTAGCAAGGCAGGATACTATCTCCAGGATGTATCGTTTGAGACCTATCAGGCTATTTCGCCTCTTATTCAAGCAGATATTTATGATGCCTTGTCCTCCAAAGTTGCTGTCAGTCGTAGAAATTCCCTTGGTGGGACAGGTTTTGAATCGATTGCAGACCAGTTGAAAAGTGCCAAAGAGGAAATTCAGAACGCAAAAAGCCTATAAACGGTATGTTTATTGGCTTTTTTGAATTTTGTGGTATAATAGAAGTAATTTTGAAAGATGGAGTGGCAGTTTGAAAAAAAGCTATCGTGTCAAGCGTGAACGAGATTTTAATGACATTTTTACAAAAGGAAACAATGTCGCCAATCGGAGGTTTGTTGTCTACCGATTACCTAAAGAGCAAAAGCATTTCCGAGTAGGTTTATCTGTCAGCAAAAAATTGGGAAACGCTGTCATGCGAAATAAGATTAAGCGCAGGATGCGTCACATCTTAATTGAATGCCAACATCAACTGGTAGCAGATGACTTTGTTATCATTGCTCGAAAAGGTGTAGAGGAATTGTCCTATCAAGAAATGAAGCAAAACCTCATCCATGTTTTGAAACTAGCTAAACTATACCAGGAAGGTGTTGTGATTGAAAAAGAAAGTTAAATGGGCAGGTCTACTGGTAGTATCTCTAATTGTTTTAACAGCCTGCGGAACAGGGCCAGTGACCAGTCAATCTACAGATGCGTGGGATAGATTAATTTACTGGTTTGCCAGCATTATTCAGTTCCTATCTATCAACGGTCAAATTGGAATCGGTATTATACTTTTTACCATTTTAATTCGAACCCTTCTGTTGCCTTTGTTCCAAATACAGATGAATTCCTCACGGAAGATGCAGGAGCTTCAACCTCAGCTGAAAAAGTTGCAAGCGGAGTATCCAGGGACGGATATGGAAAGTCGCCAGCAGCTCTATGAAGCAACGCAAGCTCTCTACAAAGAGAATGGTGTCAGCATGAGAGCGTCCATGATTCCGCTCTTTATTCAAATGCCAATCCTTTTGGCCCTCTTTCAAGCTCTGACACGTGTTGAAGCCTTGAAAGTAGGTCACTTCCTTTGGTTAAATCTTGGGGAGCCGGATCCGTTCTTTATTTTGCCGATTCTGGCTGCAGTGTTTACATTCCTTAGCTCATGGTTGACCAATAAATCAGCAATTGAGAAGAATATGGCTATGACAATTATGACCTATGTCATGCCCGTGATAATCTTTTTCTTTGCTGTGGCAGCTGCTAGTGGGGTGGCTTTGTATTGGACAGTGTCAAATGCCTATCAGGTTGCTCAAACCTTGGTGTTCAATAATCCGTTTAAAATAATAGCAGAGCGTCAAGCGAAAATTGATGCGGAAAAAGAACGTCAGGCAAAAATTCGACGGGCACAGAAAAAAGCACAGAAAAAGAAATAGGAAAACTAGGAGAGAGAAGATGAAATTTACAGGAGCAAGTGTTGAAGAGGCCATCCAGAATGGCTTGGTAGAGCTGAATATTCCTCGAAAAAAAGCACATATTACTGTGGTTGCGCGTGAGAAGAAAGGTTTCCTTGGTTTCGGTAAAAAGCCAGCGATTGTGGATATTGATGTTATCAATGAAACAACGGTTGTTAAGGCTAATCAGAAAGCAGTTCGTGGCGTTCCAAGTGAAATTAACGACCTCAATGAACCAGTAAAAAGCGTTTCAGAGGCTACGATTGACCTAGGAAAAGTTGTTGCAGCGGTGAAAGAATTTGAAAAGTCTGGTCAAACGCTTGATGATGATATTAAAGCGCAGATCTTGAAAAATGAAAAAGAAGCGACAACGATTTTGGAAGAAACAGGTCGGATTGAAATTCTTTCAGAGGATTTACTAACTACTACAGATGCAACAACATCTGCTAAGGAAGACGTAAATCAAGAAGTCGTCTCAGAAAATCAAGCAGATAATTTTGCTGATTTAGATATTAAGATTGAGCCCCAGTATGATATTGAACAAGTTGTTTCAGAAGTGACAGCTTATGTACAAGAAATTCTGGATGATATGGATGTTGAGGCGCGTATTGATACAAGTCATAATCGCCGTACAATCAATATTCAAGTGGATACCAATGAACCAGGTCGTGTTATCGGTTATCACGGAAAAGTCTTAAAGGCTTTGCAACTTTTGGCTCAGAACTTCTTATACAACCGTTATGAGCGTAATTTCTATATTACAATCAATGTGAATGATTATGTAGAACACCGCGCAGAGGTTCTTCAAGGTTACGCACAAAAATTGGCAGAACGTGTTTTGGCAGAGCAGGAAGCCTACCATACAGATCCGATGTCAAGTAGCGAACGTAAAATTATCCACCGCATTATCTCTAAAATGGATGGTTTGACAAGCTATTCAGAAGGTAGCGAGCCGAACCGATATGTCGTTGTAGATATTGAAGGGAATCATGATTAAAAAGAGGCTAGTCCTCTTTTTTCAATGATTTTCTGATTCTTTCCTAAAAGTATGGCAGAATAGCTTGACAAACGAACAGAATTTATATAAAATAGTTTGGTATGTTTAGTAACTGATCAAAACTAGCCGGCTAAACGAATACAAGAATCTAAGAGGAGGTATTCATCGTGAAACGTACTTTTCAACCAAGTAAAATCCGTCGCGCGCGTAAACACGGTTTCCGTAGCCGTATGGCAACTAAAAACGGCCGTCGCGTGTTAGCTGCTCGTCGCCGTAAGGGACGTAAAGTTCTTACAGTAGCATAAGAAGATGAAAAGAGAAGCCAGCAGAAACTCGAGTCTGCTGGTTTTTTTCTTCTCATAAGAATCTTCTGAAATATGTTACAATAGTAGGAAAGAAAGTGATGGAACGATGATACAAATTTTTGACACCCACACCCACCTCAACGTAGAGCAGTTTGACGGTCGGGTCCAAGAAGAATTAGACTTTGCCAAGGAAATGGGGGTCACCCTCCACAATGTGGTCGGTTTTGACCGAGCAACCATTGACAAGGCTATGGAACTGGCTGACCAGCATCCTGAAATTTATCTGACACTGGGCTGGCATCCGACAGAGGCTGGCACCTATGACGAAGAAGTAGAAAGCTACTTGCTTGAGGCACTCAAACATCCCAAGGTCATTGCCCTGGGGGAGATTGGGCTGGACTACTACTGGATGACGGCGGATAAGGATACTCAGGCTCGTGTTTTCAAGCGACAGATGGAGTTGGCCAAGCAGTTGGATTTGCCCTTTGTGGTTCATACTCGCGATGCTTTGGAAGATACTTACCAGATCATCAAGGAAGTCGGCGTCGGTCCGCGTGGAGGCATCATGCATTCCTTCTCTGGTACGCTAGAGGAGGCTCAGGCCTTCATGGACTTGGGTATGCACATCTCCTTCTCGGGAGTGGTGACCTTCAAGAAAGCCGTCGAACTTCAGGAAGCGGCGCAAGCATTGCCCCTAGAAAAAATCCTAGTCGAGACGGATGCGCCCTACCTGTCTCCAGTTCCCAAGCGTGGTCGGGAAAATCGCACCGGCTACACCAGATATGTGGTGGATATGCTGGCCCAGCTTCGCAACCAGTCGGTCGAAGAAGTGGCGAAAGCGACCTACGAGAATGCAAGGAGCTTGTTCAGAATTGACTCAGAAAATTAAGATACAGGAAGTCCTTGTTGTTGAAGGCAAGGATGATACAGCAAACCTAAAACGATTTTACGAGGTAGATACCTACGAAACCAGAGGCTCTGCCATATCAGACGATGACTTGGAACGCATTGAGAAACTCCATGACCTGCGTGGCGTCATTGTCTTTACTGACCCAGACTACAATGGGGAGCGGATTCGAAAAATCATTATGCAGGCCATTCCCACGGTCAAACACGCCTTTTTACAGCGGGACGAGGCCAGGCCACAGTCCAAAACAAAAGGGCGGTCCTTGGGCATTGAGCACGCCAGCTTTGAGGACTTGGAAAAAGCCCTCGCAGGCGTGCGTGGTTACTACGATGATGAAAATAACTTTGACATCACCAAGTCAGATCTGATGCGCCTAGGGCTCCTTATGGGTGGCGACAGTCGCAAGCGGAGGGAGTATCTGGGAGAACGCTTGCGCATCGGCTATTGCAACGGCAAGCAACTGCTTAAACGCTTGGAGCTGTTTGGGATAAGTCTGGCGGAAGTCGAGGAGGCAATGGGGAGCTATCATGGATAGGGTCTATGCTGTTAAGTGCTTGGTCAAAAACGAGTTTGAACCTTCTTATGAAAATTATTCATCTTATGAAGAAGTGACCTACTTGCTGCCGGCTAATGTCCTTGTTTGGGAGGATGAGCAGGTTGATAAGAACAAACTAGCAGACTATTTGCATGGTCTAGTTGAAGATGGCTATGTCAATGCGGATGGTATTTGGCAGCAGGGCCGTTTGTTTCATATTGCCGGTGTGCAAGAAATGGACGACAGGGTAGAGTTTGATGGCCCAGCTGTGGAAGTCTATCGCTGGTTTTACAATTTTGAACGTCTAGTTACTGAGGAAGAATTTTTGAATCTCTATTATTTTGATGATTTGGGAAGATAAACAATCTAGAGTGGAAATGTTACTGTTTCTGCTTTTTTGAAGATTGCTACTGATATCTATTCGTGTTACAATATAGACAACTAGGAGGTAGACTAGATTGATAACTATAAAGAAGGATGCCCAAGTAAATTTTAAAACTGATTCCAGACTTTTAGAAAAAGCCAAGGAAGTATTTGCTATGAACCAGCTGGATTTGACTGCTGGTTTTAACCTCTTCTTGCAAAATATCGCTGTAAAAAATGAGTTGCCCATTCTGACAGAAGAAGAGTTGGAAAGAGAAGAGTTGTTTTTACAACTTCAAAAGGAAATCCAGGAAAACCAACAGGCGATTGAGGCAGGTCAAGGGATCAGCCTAGAAAGCGTCAAAGAGAAGTATGGAATTTGAGTCATATTCAGTGATACTTGCTCCTGCAGTGGAAAAGGAATTGGCGGATATTTATGTCTATTTCTCGGAACAGATTTCAGAAGAAATTGCCAAAAGACGAATTGGTATGATTGTCGAAGCATTGGAGAGTTTGCAAATTCTTCCTGAACGTGGTTTTAACGCCGATAACCGTTTTGGTAAGCAGGTAGACCCGCCACATCTAACCCGAGGTTACGTTATTGGAAAAGATTACATCGCCCTCTATCGCGTAGTGAAAAATGAAGTTCGAGTTGGACACCTTTTTGCGACCAAGAGTGATTATGTAAAGTTATTGAAGTAAGGGGTTGGCGATTGCATATATAATTCAATAAAACTAATATAGATAGGAGGATATCGTCAATGAATTGCGTTAAGAGAGAAATTTTGCCAGTTGGTCAAGGTGCTTTTTATTTAGAAACTTTGATGTTGAGAGAAAACGAATATAAGGTTATATATGATTGTGGTTCGGCTACTGATGTAATTTATGTGGAGACTCAAATAAAAGCTAGCTTAAATAAAGATGAAGAAATTAATGCTGTATTTATATCGCATCTAGACGATGATCATGTGAACGGGCTGGAATTTTTACTAAAGCATTGTAACGTTAAGAATCTGTTCTTTCCATTAATAACTAAACAAACAAAGCAATTTAATGCAATTAGAAATCTCATTAATCCTCAATCTCGATTTTTAACTCAATTTATTAATAGTGAAGGGAATAGTATTCGAGAGTTAGAGGGTGGTTCAGAGGTACAATTACATCCAATTTCAGAAGATGCAAGTAGTGATAATAGAGTAATAGAGGTAACTCAAGCGATATTTGGTAGTAATTACAGAAAATTGGGGTGGATATATCTTCCGCATAATTTTCGTGAAGATACGAGAAAACAAATCTTCGAGACAGAATTAAAAAAAATAAGTTTAAGTATGAGTATTTTAGATTTGAATGGACAAGTTGATTTACAGAAATTAAAAAAACTATGGAGTCAAGGGACAAATTCGGATAAAAGCGAGATTAAAAAAGCTTATTCAAAAGTTCCTGGAAGTTTAAATGTAAATTCAATGATGTTATATTCTGGTGCAGATCTGCCTTTTAATGGTTATTCTAATAAATGTAGATTATTTTCCTGCATTTACCACCATAATGGGAACTATGAATACATATGTTTTAATGGTTGTCTTTATACAGGTGACTATGAATCTGGTAAATACGATTGGAATAAAAAAAAGTGGATTAGTTGTAAACAAAAATGGGATTCTGTTGAAAATGTCTACTCTAAGTATTTTAGAAATATTGGCCTTGTTCAAATTCCACATCACGGTTCAAGACATAATTATAATGAAGGATTTAGAAAGAAGATTAATTTCGCTGCTTACTTTGCATCGGCTGGAAAACATAATAGATATAGGCACCCGCACAAGGAAGTTTTAGTTGATTTAATTTCAAACCAAAAATGTATTAACACGATAACTGAGGACGCTAACTCAAAAATGACTTATTATTGTCATTGGTAATAAAAAACAAGAAAGAAAAACACATGAGAATCGCAGACAAAAACGTTACTCGTGCCGTCCTTGAACGCCACGGGTTTACCTTTAAGAAATCTTTCGGTCAGAACTTTTTGACCGATACCAATATTTTACAGAAGATTGTGGACACGGCAGAGATTGACCAGAATGTCAATGTCATCGAGATTGGTCCTGGAATCGGGGCCTTGACCGAGTTTTTGGCGGAAAATGCCGCCGAGGTCATGGCCTTTGAGATTGATGACCGCCTGATTCCGATTTTGGCGGACACCTTGGGCCGCTTTGACAATGTGACCGTGGTCAACCAAGACATCCTGAAAACCGACCTGCAGACCCAGATTCAGAATTTCAAGAATCCTGACCTGCCCATCAAGGTCGTGGCCAACCTGCCTTACTACATCACAACTCCTATCCTCATGCACCTGATTGAGAGCAAGATTCCCTTCAGCGAGTTCGTGGTCATGATGCAACGGGAGGTTGCCGACCGCATTTCTGCCGAGCCAAACACCAAAGCTTACGGCAGCCTGTCCATTGCGGTCCAGTACTACATGACTGCCAAGGTGGCTTTCATCGTGCCTCGCGCCGTCTTTGTGCCCACACCCAACGTGGACTCCGCCATTCTCAAAATGGTCCGCCGCGAGCAACCTCTGGTGAGCGTCAAGGATGAAGATTTCTTCTTCCGGGTGTCCAAGGCCAGCTTTGTGCATCGCCGCAAGACCCTGTGGAACAACCTGACCAACCATTTCGGTAAGTCCGAAGAAGTCAAGGACAAGCTGACGCAGGCACTTGGCATGGCAGAGCTGGAAGCCAGTGTCCGTGGAGAAGCACTTTCTATGGCTGACTTCGCGCGTTTGTCTGACAGCCTTCAGGAAGTAGGCTTATAAAAAAATATTTGATTGTGGAGAAATCTGCAATCAATATTTAGTTTATTTAGAATTATAGTAGTTTTCTACTTGCCTTGTTCGTTGACAGTGGGGAGAAAGCTTGCTATACTGAAATGTAACTAACTTTTGAAAAATATTGTCTGCAAATTGGCAGAATATTTACAAAAACAAGAGAGGGTTTCCCTCTTTTTTTATGAAGGTATCCTTATGTTTAAAAACATGTTAAAAAAGCATCCCCATCTAGTTGCTCTTGGCCTATTTGTGGGCTTTTCTTTATTATTATTGGTTCCCCACTTACTGACCAAGGGCATGGTGACAGGTGCGGACTTGATTTTCCACTACAATCGTTTTTATGATGCGGCTATGCAGATGAAGGAGGGGAATTTTTCCTATATTATCAGTTTGTATGGCTATCAGCAGTCAGGACGGATTGTCAATGCTCTCTATGGGCCTTATTTTGCCTATCTACAAGGAGCTCTAGTTCTTTTAAGTGGGACCTGGTTCCGCTATCAGATTTTATCCAACCTTCTCTTGGGAACTCTGAGTGCAACCTCCCTCTATTTCCTCATGCGTGAGGTCAAGGTCAAATATGCCCACTCTATTCTCCTGTCCATGTTCTTTGTAACCACCTACTCAATCCAGTATTGGTGGGCAACTCAAGGATTTACCAGCTGGGGTGTGGCCTTCTTTCCGCTTTGTTTGATTCCTGCGGTTCGTTTCCTACAGACCAAAAAAGTACCGATATTCCTCATGGCAGGAGCGGTAGGGCTCATGTTGCAGGTTCATATGCTATCAACCTTGTTCTTGGTCATTGCCTATGGTGTTCTCTTCCTTATTGGTTGGTGGAAATCAGACCAAAAAATGAAGATTATTGGACAAGTAGCCCTTTCGGTAGGAATTTTCTTGCTTCTGACCATCAATATTTGGCTGCCGCTTGTCTATATCAACGCGACCAACACCTTGGTGCCACCATTTGTTAACAAAAAATTTGTCCTCAATACCGTAACATGGCTCAAAACAGCCTTTCTATACTATCCCTATCCATTGCCAATTTTCTTTGGAATCTATCTCTATTTCTTGGTGAAAAATTGGAAGAAACAATCGCTGGTTCTGGGTGGTCTTGCGTTGACCTACGCAGTGTTTTTAATCTTGTCAACCAACCTCTTCCCTTGGCAGTTGTTTGCTGGGAAAGGAATTACACTTGTCGAATTGATTCAATTTCCCTTCCGCTTTTTCCTCTACGCCAATGCTCTTTTACTGGCAGTCGTAGGAGTCCAGGTGTCTGGCTTGTCCGACAAACTGCAGAAAATCTTTTCAGGTGTGGTCCTTGCCTCCTTGCTTATTTCGGCTGGTTTCCTATGGAATCAGAGTTATAAGGAAATCAATGGGCATTACTACAGTGATACCTTCCTGCAAAAACGAATTCATACGACCTTGTACGGTACAACGGAAGAGTTACGAGCTTCTTTCCATTCTAAAGACTTGGGCGAATTTATCCACATTGCTCAGAAATCAACGCCAGACTACGTACCAGACTTGTCAGATAGCACAGGTCACATTACCAATGAAGAGTCGGATAATACCTATTTTACCTATCGTGACCAAGTGATTTTACCAAATCAAGACTTTACCAAAGAAGTTGATGGTGATCAGCTGGTGGTGACTTGGACGGCGTCTGAAGCAGAAGAAACAGCCCTGCCAATCATTGTCTACCAAGAGAGTCAGCTTGTTTTGAATGACCAGGTCTTGGATAGGGAAGAAATGGAGCTTTCCACAATTGGTGTACCAACGGTTACCAGCCAAACAGGGCAGAATACCCTTGTCCTATTCTACAAGCAACAGTGGTGGTTATCGCCAGTTATCTTTATCAGTTTAACTGGATGGCTACTCTGGTTGATTTACTATATCTTTGTCTATCGAAAATCAAATCTTTCCTAAGAGAGAAATGTTATGAAACAAATCAATCCCAAGGCAAGCAAGCAATTCATTCTGGTTATGATTATGACCGTTTTGCTGGCGATGGGGCGGGCTCTTTTGTTAAGCGGTGTATCTTTTCCGCTCTGGTTTATTCCTCTGCCCCTGCTTGCCTATTCTATTTTTACCTTTTATGTATTGGCCTTGCTTGATAAATATGAGAAGTTTGTAAAGACCAAAACCTTTGCCAAGTATGTCGGCTATTTTCTAGGTTTTCTATATCTTGTCAACCTGGTCTATCGGCTCAATGCCAAGAAGTATCAACCCTGGAATATTTTCCGTAATAATCTCTTTCAGTTTGAACTTCTATTGATGTTGCTTCTTCCAGTATTGTTGGCATTTTTGTGGCGGAAGAATGTAGGAATCAGAGAAAAATTAAGTAAGTGGTCGGCCAGTCATCTGGTGCCAGATAGCTATTTGCTCTTGACCAGCTTACTTTCTCTCAGTCCACTAGCTATATCTTATTGGAAAGATAGCCATTATGAGAGTTTGGTTGAGAAAGGTTCTTACATAGAGTTTTTCAGCCAGACACCCTTGTTTGCACCTATTCATTTTATAGGGACCTACATTTTTCTTCGCTATCTTCATAAGGCATTTGTAGAGTTTAAGGCCAATCGGACCAATGTTCACAGCATGCTCTTTATCAGTTTGGCACTGGCTACGCTATCGCATATTGGTTATCAGGCTTCTATGGCTGGGGGAACGGGTTCTTATTTCACACGCCACCTCTTTCCAGGTGCGATTGTCTTCCAAATTGCCTGCCTCTTTTTCCTCAATGTCATCATTAGCCTAGTTATCAACCGTCAAATCTTATCAGTTGCTGTTATTGCTGGTTTAAATGTGACCTTGATTGCGGCTAATTTCCTCAAATTCCGCTACCGTTCGGAGCCAATGACCCCCAACGATTTCAAATGGATTGGAAACATGGGGATGATTCTCAGCTTTATCAGTCTGCGTGTTGTCTTGGTATCGCTTGTGTTCTTGGTCATCCTATTCTTTGTTTATAGGCGGATTCATAAGAAGTACTTCCAAGGAAGGATTGTCGCTTCTATCTGGAAAAGGCTGGCAGGAATTTCAGTCATCGTATCCTTGATTTTAGGAATGGGTTGGGCTATTCGAAATGAAAAAGACCACAAGATTGTTGGTTGGATTCCTATCCTTTCTCAGGTCAATAACTGGCGTAACGTAGACTGGAAGGGTTATGCCTTTGTGGCTCGTTACCGCACACTTTCCTTCCTCTGGTTGCAACAGCTCAGCAAGACCAGTATGGAAAAGCCTGAAAATTACTCTGAGAAGACCATGAAGGCGATTGTGAAGAAGTACACCGCCCTGGCTGAGGAAATCAATGCAGAACGGACAGGTCAATTGACTGACCAGACGGTTATCTACATTCTTAGTGAGAGTTTGGCTGATCCGCGTCGGATTCCAGGCGTGACCCTTAGTCAAAATGTCCTTCCAAATATTGAGTACATCATGAGTCAGACTACCAGTGGCTTGATGAAGAGTGACCACTATGGCGGTGGTACGGCTAATATCGAGTTTCAGGTCTACAGTGGTCTGCCCTTCTACAATTACAACTCGTCCATTTCGTCCGTCTATCTGGATGTGGCGCCGAATATGAAGAAGTTGCCGAGTATCAGTGACCTCTATCCAGCAGATAATCGTGTCGCTATTCATCCCTACTACGATACTAGTTACAATCGTAATTCAATCTATAAGCAGTTGGGAATTGAGCAGTTTTACACTCTGAATAGTGCCGCTTATCCTCTGACAGTGACGGCTGAAGATTATCAGGGGAATTTTGTCAGTGATAAAAAGACCTATGACTTGATTTTGGAGCAGGTTCGTTCTACAGACAATAAATTTGTGTCTGCCATTACCATGCAGAACCATGTTCAGTGGAATTCTCTAGAGCCTGCAGGTATAACAGCTTCGGGTGAGGGCTTCACGGCTGAGGAAAATGAAAACTTGACCAGCTATGTTCGCCTCCTATCCTTTACTGATCAGGCAACAAGGGATTTTCTAGACCAGCTTAAGACCTTGGATAAGAAAGTGACAGTTGTTTTTTACGGGGACCACCTACCAGGTTTGTATCCAGAGTCTGCTTTCGTGACGGATCCAAGTGCGCAGTACAAGACAGATTATTTCGTGTGGAGTAATTTTGAAACGGAAGACTACCATTATGATTTGGTCAATTCTAGCGACATGAATGCACTGATGCTGGAGACGACCAATAACAAGGTCAGTCCTTACTATGCCCTCTTGACGGAAGTGCTCCACAAGGACCGTGTAGGGCAGGCTGAGCGGGATGCGACAGTCGCAGAAGAACTCAAACTGGTCCAATATGACCTATCCACAGGAAAAGGCTACCTTTTGAAATACAAAGATTTTTTCAAAGTAGCGACTGAAACGACAGAATAAAAATAGACCAAGTCAGATAGCTGGCTTGGTTTCTTCTTTATGTGAAAAAGGACACAAACATGGCGAGTTGTGGTATAATAACTTTGTTTAATACAGATTTTTTATTGTTTTACTTAAAAATCTATTCAATGGTGGAGGAGAAATGAAAAAGAGGAATTTTTGGCTAACCTTATCTTGTATTTTTGCAGTAGCCCTGCTCAATGTTGGCTTTCTGTACCAATATCGCTATATTATTGATGCTATTGCGGCTGGAGATAGACAGGCCTTTGTTTCTTATTTTGTGCTGATGGGGTTAACTGTCCTTGTCATGCTGGTCTTTGAATACATTCGTCAGATTGCCAATGTCAGCTATCTCAATCAAGTAGGTTTCCAATTGCAGGCGACCTTTATTGGGAAAATTTTTGATTTGCCTTTTAGAGAGTTCGTTGAGCAGGGGGCAGGGGCCTATATTTCTCAGCTCAATAATGATTTGGAGACGGTGAAAGAAGACTATTACGACGCTTTCTTTACGATTTTTCAAGGTGCTTGTACCTTTGGTATTGCCAGTTTGGCCCTTCTTAGCTTGGATGGTCTGACCGCTATTTTCTTGATTCTGATTTCATTCTTGCCAGTTGTGATTCCCTATTTGTTTAAAAAGCGGAGAAGGCTCAATCAGGAGGCGATTTCGGACAGTCAGCAGGTCTATAATACAAGGGTTTCAGATATCTTTCTAGGTTATTTGCAAGTGAAAAATAGCCGCCAAAAACAGCAGGTTTTAGATGGGCTGAACGATCGCTATCAAGCAGTCAATGACAAGGTCGATCAGGCCAATCGAACGACAGTAACCATGCGACTCTTAGTCGGTTTCGTCTTTTATCTGACCACTCTTTCGATTATCTTTATCGGTGGTTTTCAGGTCTTTTCTGGCGCCTTGACCATCGGTGGCTTGACAGCTATTTTGACCATTTCAGAGCAGTTGGTGGATCCCATTAATAGCATTGCGGCAGCCTTTTTGGACAGGCATGCCGTTAAGGAATTGAAGCAAGAGTTTGAGCTATCTACTTTGGGTCAAGAAACGAAGGGACAGGAACTAGTCTCAGCTTTCCAGAGCATGCAACTGGTCAAGGCTAGTTATGCCATCGGTGAGAAGCAGGTCTTTGAAGACCTGACAGTAGCGTTTGAGCGTGGCAAGAAGTACCTGATTCTTGGGGAAAGTGGTTCTGGCAAATCTTCCTTGGCTCTTATTTTGACCAAGAATAGCCAATTGCAAGCAGGGGATATTTACGTTGATAAAACCTCTCTTTCAGACTTGTCCTACCAAGCCATTCAAGACAAGATTGCCTATCTTCCACAAGAGGGAGCCCTTTTCCATGATACGGTTCTTTACAACTTGACCATGGGACGGGAGGTTTCAGAAGATAGGCTGATGTCCCTCATTAAGACCATGAATCTCGACAGTCGTTTCCCAAGTTATGCTTCTTTGAGCGAGGAAATTAGTGATGATAGCGGACTGTCTGGTGGACAAAAGCAACGCCTGCTCCTGATTCGTGCCTTGCTGCAATATAAGGACATCTTGTTGCTGGATGAAAGTCTGTCTGCCTTGGATCAGGAAACCTATACAGCAATTGAAGCCTACCTTACCTCATTAGCAGATAAGACGCTCATTCATATTTCCCACCGTGTGTCCGATGAGGTCCTTTCTCGTTATGATGGGGTGGTACGGATTGGGGAGAGCAATTAATTTTTGTCAGATTGTTCCTATCTAGGAGGAGTTATGAAAAAAATCATCTATCAATTGCGGTTTGTTATTGCTATTCAGTTGGTTTTCCATATCTTATATAGTTTTACCAATGTCGTTTTTCCTGAGTTAAATAAGTATCTTTTTGACCATATTTTTCAGATGGGCTGGACAGGGCTTGTATGGCAATTGTTGACCTACGCTTTGACCATCATTGCCAATTCAGTTTTTCAGTACATTTCCCAGGTTTATGAGTGGAAGGTGTCTCAGGGCTTCTATGTCACGGCTAAAAAAGGCCTGGCAAACAGCTTGTTATCACAGCCTTTATCCAAATTTTCAGAGAAGAATGTCTCTGCCTATCTGTCCATTTTTGACAACGATTTGGAAACCATTGAGGAGAGTTATCTAAGCCCTCTCATGGACATTGTCCGATCTAGCTTGAGCATGCTCATCTATGCGGTTTCCCTCTTTCTCTTTGTTCATCCGCTGGTTGCGGTTGGGATTATTCTATCGTCTGCCTTGGCGGTCTTCATTCCCAAGTGGATTTCTGGCCCTCTTTCTCAGCGTCAGCGGGTATTTTTACAGAGTTTGGAAAGTTATTTTCAGGTGGTGACAGACCTCTTTTCTGCTAAGAATCGTGTTAATACCGAAACTTTCGGATCCATCAGCCGTGTCCACCATCGGTCAGTAGAAGAAAGTGAGCAGGCTCGTTTTCGCTTTGGGCAATTCAAGACCCTGGCTAATGTTGTCAATGGATTTTCCATGTTTTTGGTGCAATTAACAGCTTTTGGCTTGGTCGGCTACCTCTTGTTGCAAAAAGAGTTGACCATTGGAGCTGCCATTGCGACTTTTAGCTATGTTGAAAATTTCATCTACCCTATGAAGTACATCCTCTTGGATGTCAATTATATCCATTCAACCAAGGAAACAGTTGCCAATCTAGAAGACTATCTTGCTGGTCAGGTTTTGTCTGAACAAGTGCCAAGCTATCCCAATGTGACAGTCTTGGAAGTGAAAGATGTAGCTTATCATGTGGGAGAATTAGCAGTCACCGATTTTTCCTATCGGTTTGACAAGGGGAAAAAGTATGCCATCATTGGTCCGTCAGCCAGCGGGAAATCCACTTTTCTACGAGTGTTGGCAGGAGAACTAGCTCTGGACAAGGGAAGTATTTCCTATCTGGAACATGATGTTTCACATGAAATGGAAGCAGCTACCGCCTTCTATCTCAGCCAGTTTGAACATCTTTACCATACCGATTTTGAAAGCAATGTGTCTGTTTTTGGAACTTATGAGAAGGGAAGAGATGTTATGCTTGGCTTGTTGAAGAGCTTGCCAAAGAGTTTACAGGACACCTTGCGTACAACAACAGACCCCGGTCTCTTGAGTGGTGGCGAAAAAAATATCCTGTGTCTGCTCCGTTCCCTTATGAGCGGCAAGGACATCTTGCTCTTAGATGAACCGACCGCCCATTTAGACCCTGCCCTGACCAAGCAGGTTTTGACCAACCTCTTGCAGCTGGAGGACAAACTCATCATCACTATCTTGCATGAATCAGACCCTGCCATCCTAGACATGTTTGATGTGGTTTTGGAAATGCGGGATGGGAAACTGAGTGAGAAGATATAAAATAACCCCAAGTCTATCCTTCTGACTTGGGGTTCTTCATTTATCATGCGGAGGAAGGGATTTGAACCCTCACACCCGATGGGCACATGCGCCTGAAGCATGCGTGTCTGCCGTTCCACCACCTCCGCTTGCTTTTTATTATACTATTTTTACATTGAAATGACTAGAGTAAAGTGTAAAATCGAAACCGCTTGCGGTTTTTTTGTAGGAAATTTGGTATAATAGGAACAAGTACATACAAAGGAGTCTTCATTGCAAGGAAGAATTATCAAGGCCTTGGCTGGTTTTTACTATGTCGAGGCGGATGGACAGATTTATCAAACCAGAGCCAGAGGAAATTTTCGTAAGAAAGGCCAAACGCCCTACGTGGGTGATTTTGTGGACTTTTCTGCGGAGGAAAACTCAGAAGGCTATATTTTAAAGATTCATGAGCGGAAGAATAGTTTGGTTCGACCTCCTATCGTCAATATCGATCAGGCAGTGGTTATCATGTCGGCCAAGGAACCTGATTTTAATGCCAATCTACTAGATCGTTTCCTAGTGCTTTTGGAACAGAAAGACATGGATCCCATTATTTATATCTCTAAGATGGACTTGGTAGAAGAGCGGACGGAGATGGATACCTTCAAGGCTATCTATGAGAAAATTGGCTATCCTTTTGTCTATAGTTTGGAGGAATTGACGCCATTATTGCAGGATAAGGTGACGGTCTTTATGGGGCAGACAGGGGTTGGCAAATCGACTCTTCTCAATCGCATTGCGCCAGAATTAGCCTTGGAAACAGGGGCTATTTCAGATAGTCTGGGGCGTGGTCGCCATACCACTCGTGCGGTCAGTTTCTACAATGTCTTCGGTGGGAAAATTGCGGATACGCCAGGTTTTTCATCCTTAGACTATGAAGTCAAGGAGGCTGAGGCTCTGACAGATTGTTTCCCAGAGATTGCGGAAAGCAGCCAGGACTGCAAATTTAGGACCTGTACCCATACCCATGAGCCGGATTGTGCGGTCAAGGAAGCTGTTGCCAGCTCTGCCATTTCCCAAAGTCGCTTTGACAATTATCTCCAATTCCTCAGCGAAATCCAAAATCAGCGCGAAACCTATACCAAGGTAAGTAAGAAATTCAAATAGAAAGTTGGTTCTGTATGTCACATTATAAGATTGCACCGTCTATTTTGGCGGCAGATTATGCAAATTTTGAAAAAGAGCTCAAGCGTCTAGAAAAGACAGGTGTGGAGTATGTGCACATTGATGTCATGGACGGTCATTTTGTGCCAAATATCAGCTTTGGGGCGGATGTGGTTGCGGCTATGCGTCCTCATAGCAAGCTGGTTTTTGATTGCCATCTCATGGTGTCCAATCCTGAAAATCATATTGAGACCTTTGCACGTGCGGGTGCAGATATTTTAACCATTCATGCAGAAGCAACGGTTCACCTGCATGGGACCTTGCAGAAAATCCGTGCCGCTGGTATGAAGGTTGGCGTGGTCATCAATCCAGGTACACCTCTTGTGACCATTGAGCCTGTGCTCAACTTGGTGGATCAGGTTCTGCTCATGACGGTCAACCCAGGTTTTGGTGGACAAGCCTACATCCCAGAAGTGGCTGAGAAGATTGAGGCCTTGGTCAAACTCCGTGAAGCCAAAGGCTTGAACTTTGACATCGAAGTGGACGGCGGAATTGACGACAAGACCATTCATTCAGCCAAAAATGCGGGTGCCAATGTCTTTGTGGCTGGTTCCTATCTCTTCAAAGGAGACTTGGATGCCAACGTTGCCAAATTGAGAGCGGCCCTCCATGATTAAGATTGCCTTAATAGCAGGTGGTTCATTTGACTGCCTTCCTGAGCCTGCAGACCTCTATGTAGGGGTAGATGCAGGCTCACTTCGTCTATTGGACCATTCCCTGCCTCTTGACTGGGCCATCGGTGATTTTGACTCGGTGACTTCTGAGGAGTTGGGGCGGATAAAGGAACAAGCAGAGTATTTTTTGCAAGCTCCTGCTGAAAAAGATGATACAGATTTGGAGCTGGCTTTAAAGGAAATCTTCAAGGCCTATCCGCAGGCCCAGGTTCGCATATACGGAGCCTTGGGTGGCCGCATGGACCACATGATGACTAATCTATTTCTGGCTGCGGAGCCTGACTTGGCAACCTATATGGAGCAGATTGAATTGGTGGACAGTCAGAACATCGTCCGTTTTCGACCTGCTGGCAGTCATAGGATTTTGCCGATTGCTGGTATGAAGTACATTTCCTTTATGCCGTCGGACCAAAGCCGCTTGACCATTCGTCATGCCAAGTACCCGCTGGATGCCAGCAATTATTTTTTCAAAAAATGCTATTCCTCTAACGAATTTATAGATAGAGACATAGACATTCAACTGGATAAGGGCTACGTAGTCCTTATCTACAGTAAGGACAAGAATTAGATGGATATTGTATTACTTATTTTGCTGATACTGGTCTTGCTCGCCTTGGTTTTTCTTTATGGAAAATGGCAGAGCTTGGCCCTGCTTTTGCAAGATCAGGCAGAAGACACAGCAGACAACTTGTCTGATCAGCTCAGCTATCAACTAGAAAATGCAACCCTCAAACAGCAGCAAGCCATTCATCAGGAAGTGGAAAGACTCCGCACGGAGCTTTACCAACAGCTAACCGACATCCGTCAAGAGCTGAATAAGAGCCACTTGGAAACGCGAGATGCCACCGACCGCCGTTTACAGGCCATTCAGGAGTCCAATGAAAAACGCCTGGAAGAAATGCGGCAGACGGTCGAGGAAAAGCTGGAGAAAACCCTGCAAACCCGCCTACAAGCCTCCTTTGAAACGGTGTCCAAGCAGTTGGAGTCAGTCAATCGTGGTCTGGGAGAAATGCAGACGGTGGCGCGTGATGTGGGTAGTCTTAACAAGGTACTGTCTGGGACCAAAACCCGTGGCATCATGGGTGAATTGCAGCTGGGACAGATTATCGAGGATATTTTGACACCTAGCCAATATGAGCGAGAGTTTGCCACGGTTTCAGGCTCTAGTGAGCGCGTGGAGTATGCGGTCAAGCTACCAGGACGGACTGAAGGCGATTATATCTACTTGCCAATCGATTCCAAGTTTCCGCTGGCGGATTACTACCGCTTGGAGGATGCTTACGAAAGTGGGGACAAGGACCAGATTGACCTCCATCGGAAAAATCTCTTGGCGGCTATCAAGCGTTTTGCCAAGGATATTCAGAGCAAGTACCTCAATCCGCCTGAAACTACCAACTTTGGTGTGCTCTTTCTGCCAACCGAAGGGCTGTATTCAGAAGTGGTCCGCAATCCCATTTTCTTTGATGACCTACGCCGTCAGGAAAATATCGTGGTAGCAGGACCGACCACCCTTTCTGCCCTGCTCAATTCTCTCTCCGTCGGCTTTAAGACCCTCAACATTCAACGGTCGGCCGATGATATTTCCAAGGTCTTGGGCAATGTCAAGCTGGAATTTGGCAAGTTTTCTGACCTCTTGCTTAAGGCTCAGAAACAACTCAATCAAGCCAGCAGCAATATTGACAAACTCCTAACCACTCGCACCAACGCTATCGAGCGTAGTCTTCGTACCATTGATCTGTACGAAGATGACCAAACCAAGGGACTGCTTGGCCTGTCCCCATTAGATGAGGAAGATAATGAAAATTAACCAAATGAAAAAAGATGAATTCTTCGAGGGATTCTATCTCATCAAGACCGCAGAAGTCCGTCAAACACGGGCTGGCAAAGACTACCTAGCTCTGACCTTCCAGGATGATACTGGTGAGATTGAAGGCAAGGTCTGGGACGCCCAACCAGGGAAAATCAAGGATTTTACTGCTGGGACAGTTGTTCACATGCAGGGACGCCGCGAAGTTTACAATAATACACCCCAAGTCAATCAATTGGTCCTCCGTTTGCCAAAGGCTGGCGAACCCAATGACCCTGCTGATTTCAAGGAAAAGCCACCGGTGGATGTCAAGGACACCAAGGACTACCTAAGTCAGATGGTTTTCCGCATCGAAAATGCCACTTGGCAGAGGATTGTCCGTGCTCTTTACAGCAAGTACGACAAGGAATTTTATTCCTATCCAGCGGCCAAGACCAATCACCATGCCTTCTATTCAGGCTTGTCCTTCCATACGGCGACCATGGTCCGCTTGGCTGATAAAATTGGTGATATTTATCCTCAGCTCAATAAGAGCCTGCTCTTTGCAGGAATCATGCTTCATGACCTAGCCAAGGTGATTGAACTGACAGGTCCTGATAACACAGGCTACACTGTCCGTGGAAATTTGATTGGGCACATTTCCTTGATTGATGAAGAGATTACCAAGGTTTTGGTGGAATTGGGCATTGATGACAGTCTGGAGGAAGTGACTGTTCTGCGCCACGTTATCCTCAGCCACCACGGCCTCTTGGAGTATGGTAGCCCAGTCCGTCCGCAGATTATGGAGGCGGAAATCCTCCACATGATTGACAACATCGATGCGGAAATGATGATGATGCTATCGGCCTTGGACAAGGTCGGTCCAGGCGAGATGACCAACCGCATCTTTGCCATGGACAACCGTGCCTTCTATAAGCCCAATATCGACTGATGGCAGTTAGGATAGTGTCTCGACAGCCCCTCACCAAAGGCTGGTCCACGGACCAAAAGTACAAGGTCCAGCTAGAAGATGGTCGCTTTGGTCTGTTGAGAATAGCAGAGCGACCAGCCTATGAGGCTAAGCGATTAGAGTTTCAGTTAGTTGAAAACCTGTTTGGTCTAGGTTTGCCTGTGGCAGAGCCACTAAGTTTTTGGGCGGATGACTTGTCTGTTTACACCCTTTATGAATGGGTGGAAGGTCAGGACATGAATGAAGTGGCTTCCGATCTGTCTGATTCTGTCTTGTATGATTTGGGCTGTCAGTCAGGGCAGTTTTTGCGAGCCCTGCATGCCCTACCGATTGACCAAAGTCAACGGGACTGGAACAGTTTTTATCAGGCTAAGATTGACAGTAAAATCAAGGCCTACCAAGCAACTAGTCATTCCTATCCAAATGGTCAAGCTATGATAGACTTTGTCCAGGCCAATCGTCACTTGCTTGAAGGGCGATCGATTGCCTACCATCATGGAGATTTTCATACAGGGAATTTTCTACTGGGAAGAGATGGAAAACTAAAAATCTTAGACTTTGATCGCTACGATATAGGAGACCCCTGGGAAGAATTCAACCGTTTGATTTTCACGGCAGATTTGTCTCCAGCCTTTGCGCGTGGTCAGGTAGATGCCTATTTTGACGGTGCTATTCCAGAGGAATTTTGGAGACTTTTAGCTCTATACTTAACAGTAAACAGTCTAGGCGCTCTTTCTTGGGCAGAACAAGTAGATTCCGAACAAATTTCATTGATGAAGTTGCAAGCGCAGAAGATTTCTGAATGGTATGAATATTTTAATCATCATCTTCCAAAGTGGTATATGTAAGCGATAAACAAAATACGAAAAAGACGGACTTTTTAATCAAAAAAGTTCGCTTTTTGTAGTTTATTATGATATAATAGAAAAAAGTGAAAGAGGATGATTTTATGAAATTAAGAAGAAGTGAGCGTATGGTTGTCATTTCCAATTACCTCATCAACCACCCTTATGAATTAACTAGTTTGAATACCTTTGCGGAAAAGTATGAATCTGCCAAGTCATCTATCTCAGAGGATATTGCCATCATTAAAAAGGCTTTTGAAGAAAGCTCTATCGGGCATATTGAAACCATTACTGGTGCCAGTGGAGGAGTTGTTTTTACTCCATCAATCTCTAAGGCAGAGTCTGTCGAAATTGCACAGGCCCTTCGTGATCAGATGGCCGAAAGTAATCGTATCTTGCCAGGCGGTTATATCTATTCATCTGACTTGCTGTCTACACCGCATATTTTGAAAAATGTCGGTCGTATCATTGCAGATGCTTTCAAAGATGAAAAGATTGATGCAGTCATGACAGTTGCGACTAAGGGTGTCCCTTTGGCCAATGCTGTTGCCAATGTCCTTAATGTACCGTTTGTTATTGTGCGTCGTGATTTGAAAATCACAGAAGGTTCAACCGTTTCTGTCAACTATGTGTCAGGATCTAGCGACCGTATCGAAAAGATGTTTCTGTCCAAGCGTAGTTTGAAGGCAGGAAGTCGTGTCTTGATCGTCGATGATTTCTTGAAAAATGGTGGCACCATCAATGGTATGATTAGCCTCTTGTCTGAGTTTGACTCAACCTTGGTAGGCGTGGCTGTCTTTGCGGAAAACCAAAAAGGGGACCGTAGCGTAGCTAACTACAAGTCTTTGCTCGCTGTGACCGATATCAATGTCAAGGAAAACCGAGTTGATGTAGAGTTGGGAAATATTTTTGAATAACATACATGCAAAAAAGAGCTGGTTTTCAGCTCTTTTTTACTATTCTTTCAAAACTCTCCGACCGTGCTTCCACGCTGATTTCTTCAAGGGTAAGCGGGTGGGTTAGGCTGAGTTTTTGGGCGTGGAGCATGAGGCGAGGTGCTGCAACTCGACTGTAAAGAGGGTCACCGATTAGGGCATGGCCATGGTGGGCTAGGTGGACCCGAATCTGATGGGTCCGCCCAGTTTGGAGGCGACAGGTAACCAAACTATTTTTGCCAAGGGGCTTCAAGAGATGGACTTGGGTCAAAGCAGCCTGTCCCTTGCGGTTGTCGACCACCCGCTTTCTGCGGTCGTGTCGGTCCCGTCCGATTTTATCAGTGATAGTCCAGTCTGTCTTTCTTAGCTGCCCTTGGCAGAGGGCCAGGTAGTCACGGTAGATGACCTTGTCCTCCAGAAGCCGATTGAGAATGGGCAGGATAAAGGGATTTTTGGCAAAGAGAATGGCTCCGCTGGTTTCCATATCGAGTCTGTGGACCACATAGCAGGTCTGACCCACATAGGCAGATACATGGTTGAGCAGGGCGATTTCCGTAGGCTCATTGCCGTGGGTTTTCATGCCTTCGGGCTTGTTGACGATAATCAAATGCTCATCTTGGTAGAGTTCCTCAATCAAGTCCGCCTGTCCCAGAGGAATACTTTTTTCAGGATAATCTTCCTGGTCAAAGGTCAATTCCAGCAGGTCGCCTGCAGCAATCGGACTCTGCCAGTTAATCAGCTCTCCGTTGACACGGACCTGTTTCTTGGTACGGAGGAAGTGGCGGATTTTTCTGGGAATGAGAAAATAATCTTCCAAGACTTCCTTGACAGTCAGCTGGGGAAAGGCTTGGGGAATGCGAATATCAATTTTCATCTTATAGGCTGGTCGAGTGCTTGGGTTGCACTTTTTCACTTGGATTGAGGTAGTTCATAGCATTGTTGACGGCGGTTGGGGCTTCGCCCAGCCCAGTCGCAATCAGGTCAACCTTGCCCTCGTAGAAGCAACAGTCACCGATAGCATAGATGCCAGGAACAGAAGTTTCTTGCTTGCTGTTGACCACGATGCGGTGGCGATTGAGCTCCAATCCCCATTCTTTCAGCGTACCGACAGATGATTTGAAACCGTAGTTGATAAAGAGGTGATCGAAAGACAGGCTGAGCTTGTCCTCGCTCTTCACCTTATCGAAATCAATGGCAGAAGCTCTGCCGTTTTCCCCAGAAAGCCCTTTAGGAACAAAAGGTGTGTGAATAGTAACGCTGGACTGCTTGAGCTCTTCTACGCTGTGTTCGAGGGCTCGGAAGTTATCGCGTCGGTGGACGATGTGAGTGGTCTTGGCGATTTTTTCAAAGGCCAGGGACCAATCGACCGCAGAGTCACCGCCACCCAAGACGACGATGTCCTTGTCGGCGTACTGCTGGATATTAGACACGTGGTAGTGGACGTTGTCAAAGCTTTCAGCACCGTCAATCTCCAGCGGACGTGGCTTGAAGGCCCCGCCGCCCATAGCGATTATCAAGGTCTTGGTCTGGTGGCTGCCTTTGTTAGTCGTCAGGGAAATGACCTCTCCTGGCTCAATAGCAGTCAGGGTTTCATTGAGGCAGATTGTAGTGTCAAATGGAGCCAGCTGGGCGAGGAGGTTGTCGGTCAACTCTTGTCCTGTCAGGCTTGGAAAGGCGGGAATGTCCAAAATAGCCTTCTCAGGATAGAGAATGGCAGGCTGGCCACCCAGTTGGGGAAGGGAGTCAATGATTTTGACCTTGGCTTGACGGAGGTGGGCGTAGAAGGCGGCGAAGAGACCGACTGGTCCGCCACCGATGATGGTAATGTCATATACTTGTGTCATGGGAATCCTCTTCTTTGTTCAGAATGACCCTATTTTATCATATTTTTGGAAAAAATTCCCTGTCTGTTGTCACAAGTTATCGCAGGCTTTTTTCTGCTAGTTTTTACGAAATGGTGTATAATGGTACAAAATTCACTAGAAAGAGGTAAAGTATGGACGATTTGCAACACCAGCCGATTGAAGTTCCAGAAGATTTCCAAATTGATCATGAAGACCGACCTAGCCGTCGCCGCAGGGGAAATCGTGGCTCTGTTGATAAACCAAAGAAAAAATCACGTATTCCGGAGCCGATTCGTAAATTTTGGCGGCGTTACCAACTGACTAAAATTTTAATCATTTTAATGGTCCTGACAGTTCTTACAGTAGGTGGCTATCTATTTTTCCTTGCAAAAACAGCTAATGTTGGTGATTTACAGCAGGCGCTAAAAGCCACAACGATTATTTACGATAAAGATGGTGCGGAAGCTGGGACATTGTCAGGTCAGAAGGGGACCTATGTAGAGCTGGATGCTGTCTCTGATAATTTAGAGAATGCTGTCATCGCTACAGAAGATCGGAGCTTCTACGAAAATTCAGGTATTAATTACCAGCGTACAATTTTGGCTGCCTTGACGTTAGGTCGATCTGGAGGTGGTTCAACTATTACCCAGCAATTGGCAAAAAATGCCTTTCTAACTCAGGATCAGACCATCAGTCGAAAGGCTCGAGAATTCTTTTTGGCTCTGGAAATCAATAAAAAGTACAGCAAGCAAGAAATTTTGACCATGTATCTCAATAACGCCTATTTTGGGAATGGTGTTTGGGGAGTGGAAGATGCAAGCCAAAAGTACTTCGGTATTCCAGCCAGTGATCTTACTCTTGAGCAAGCGGCCGTCATTGCAGGTATGCTCAAGGGACCTGAGATTTATAATCCTTATTATTCCCTAGAAAATGCAGTTAATCGTCGGGATACAGTCCTGCAAAACATGGTCAATGCTGGTTATATTGATCAGGCGACTGCAGATGCAGGTTTCCAAGTAGACCTAGCCAGTCAGCTTTCAGATACCTATACAGGGAAACAAAGCAATTATTCCTATCCATCCTATTTTGATGCTGTGATTGCTGAGGCGATTGAGCGATACGGACTGAAAGAATCAGACATTATTAATAACGGCTATAGGATTTACACAGAGATGGATCAAAATTCTCAAGCCAGTATGCAGGTGATTTTTGATGATGAGACCATGTTCCCGACATCAAGTTTTGATGGTACCCATGCTCAGGCTGCCAGCGTAGCTCTTGATCCGACGACTGGTGGAGTTCGTGCCTTGGTTGGTCGAGTTAACAGTTCAGAGGATGCGGTCTTTCGGACCTTCAACTTTGCGACACAAGCCAAGCGCAGTCCTGGTTCAACAATCAAGCCTCTTGTTGCCTATGCTCCAGCAGTAGCGGCGGGCTGGTCGATTGATATGGCTCTGGATAACCATACAGAAACCTACGGCGATTACACCTTGCATAACTATGATTATTCGACTTCTGATACCATTCCAATGTATCAAGCTTTGGCTCTCTCTTACAATTTACCAGTAGCTTATATAGTGAACACCTTGGGGATTGACAAAGCCTTCGAGTATGGACAAAAGTTTGGACTTGATATGGAAAATGTCGAGAAAGTTTTAGGTGTTTCAATCGGTTCTGGAGTGGAGACTAATCCTCTGCAAATGGCCCAGGCCTACGCTACTTTTGCGAATAAGGGTGTGATGAAGGATGCCCACCTCATCACTCGTATTGAAACGGCTAGTGGAAAGGTTTTAGCAGAGCATCGAGAAACAAGTACCAAGGTAATTGACCGTTCTGTCGCAGATAAGATGACAGCAATGATGCTTGGAACCTATACCAATGGTACGGGAGTGACAGCAGATGCGGCCAATTATTATATTGCTGGGAAAACAGGAACAACCGAAACGAGTTTTGATGTCAATCTTGTCAATGACCAGTGGCATATTGCCTACACACCTGATTTGGTCATCAGTCAGTGGGTTGGTTTTGAGCAGACAGATGAAAATCATTATATAGATAGCAGTAGCTACTGGATGGCTCCGTCGGTCTTCCAGACTGTAGCCAATTCAATCTTGCCATATACTGCAGGAACTCAGTTCGAAGTAGAAAATGCCTATGCACAAAATGGTATTGTAGAAGTAGCTCCAGATGAAGCTGCACAAACTGAATCAAGTCTTGGTCAAGAACAGGTACAAGAAATTTCAGATCAGGCGAAAAACTTGATTGAGCAAACCAAACAAAATCTAATCGATGCCCAGTTACCAGAACGAGCAAAAACCTTGTGGGATAACATTACGTCTTGGTTTGGAGAGTTGTCAAATCCATAAAAACATGGTAGAATGAAAAGGATGGAGGGCTTTATGGCACTAAAAAAAGCAAGCCTAGCCTGTACTGTTTGTGGTTCTCGAAACTATTCAATCAGCCTTTCGAGCAATCCCAAGCCAACACGGTTAGAAGTAAATAAATTTTGTAAACACTGTGGACAATACACTGTTCACAAGGAAACCAGATAGGAGTCGCGCATGAAATTTATCAAAGACATTATCCGCATTTTAAAAGATACGTCTTGGCCAACTCGTAAGCAGAGCTGGACGGATTTCGTGTCTGTAGTGGAATATACTGCCTTTTTCGTAGCGGTGGTTTACCTCTTTGACTTGATTTTGTCACGAGGAATCATGAGCTTGATCAATCTTTTCTAGAAAATACTTGCCATTTGTAAAATGGAAGTGATATAATAAGGAAAAGCGAAAGCCTTCGGGCTTTTTTTAGCGTCTAAAAATTCCGTGTTTCCAAAGAAAGGAAGTAACAATGTACGATAGTTTTGATAAAGGCTGGTTTGTTTTACAGACCTACTCAGGATATGAAAATAAAGTGAAGGAAAACTTGCTCCAACGTGCCCACACTTATAACATGTTGGAAAACATCCTCCGTGTAGAAATTCCAACTCAGACTGTTCAGGTTGAAAAGAACGGTGAGGTCAAGGAAGTAGAAGAAAACCGTTTCCCTGGTTATGTTTTGGTTGAAATGGTTATGACCGATGAAGCTTGGTTTGTGGTTCGTAACACGCCAAACGTTACAGGTTTCGTGGGTTCACACGGTAACCGTTCAAAACCAACTCCACTTTTGGAAGAAGAAATCCGTCAAATCTTGGTGTCTATGGGACAAACCGTTCAAGAATTTGATATTGATGTCAAAGTTGGCGATACTGTTCGTATCATCGACGGTGCCTTCACAGACTACACAGGTAAAATTACAGAAATCGACAACAACAAGGTTAAGATGGTTATCTCTATGTTTGGTAATGATACCATTGCTGAAGTTAATTTGAGCCAGATTGCTGAGTTGTAATAAGTTGTTAAAGCGCAGGGAGACCTGTGCTTTTTCTTGTTTTTGAGGCTAACTCAAAAAAACCTTGCCAAAGATTTAAAAATTTTATAGAATTAGGTATACCTAACTTATAAATTAATCAATATTAAAAACGGAGGTTTTATGAAACAGAAGTGGTCTCAGATTGAGAATAAACAACGCTTTAGCATCAAGAAGTTAAGTGTCGGTGTGGCATCGGTATCAATAGGATTTTTTATCACAGGTATTCCGATGGTTCAAGCAGATACTAGTGGAGAAGGATTGGAGTCTACGGTTGCGGTCGCAACGGATATGGACAGCAAGCAAGATTCTGTGGTAGATAAAAAAGAAGATGGACCGTTATCAGATGAGCCAGTTAAAATGGAGCAGGTGGATGCGCCAGTTGTTGAAGAGGGAGTGGTCGAAGAAGTTGTAGATACAGAGGCGGGTGAAGAATCAGGTCTTCTCACAGATCGAGCTGCGACCGAGATAAAAACTACAGCTGGTAAGACAACAGATGAGTCAAGGGAAAAAGAAGACATTAGCGGAAAAGAAGCTAGTGTTCCTCAAACAATCCCGCAGGAATCACAGCTTGAGCCAGAAGAGGTGACAACAGGGCGCTATATTTTACAATTTTCCGAAGAGAACCGAAATCTTGTATTGGATAAATTAAAGAAAATTGATGGCGTTAAAATTGTTCATGAGTATAAGGAGGTTTTAACGGGAGCATCAGTAGAGGTGGGGCGAGAAGGCTTGCCTGATATAAAAGCCATTGCTGAATTAACTTCTTTGGAAGAGAGTCGCCGTATCCGACCGACTCTTCATACTGCTAAAGAGCTGGTTGGTGCCTTAAAAGCAAGTTCTAAATACCAGACAGATGGTCGCGGAATGGTGATTGCAGTCATTGACTCTGGTTTGGATATTAAGCATAAAGACATGAGGTTGGATGAAGGTGTCGTCCCTAAAATCAAGGAAATTACTCCATCTACGACAGGGACATACACACTGAAAGTTCCCCATGGCTATAATTACGTATCTGGTAACGATAATCTCTACGATGATACCCACGAACCACATGGTATGCACATAGCAGGAACTCTGGCAGGAAATGCAACAGACGAAGAAGTTGCGTCTAAACAGGGGATTGATGGGATTGCTCCCAACGCACAACTGCTAGTCTACAAGATTTTTTCAAATGACCCTAAAAATTATAAGGCTGAGACGGAGGATGCTGCATATGCTGCTATTGAAGATGCTATCAAACACGGGGCAGATGTCATCAGCTTGAGTGTTGGTTATTATGATAGCGGGTTGCCAGGGAATGCTTACTACACGATTGCTAAGAGGGCAGCAGAAAAGGGAATTATCATTACAGCAGCTATTGGTAATGCTGGCGCCTCCTCTTCAGACACCTCCTTTGACCTGCATACAAATAATGCCTTGGGAGCTGTGGATACGGCAACAACAGTTGGTGTGGCAGCGACTCCCGCAGTTATCGGGGTTGGTTCGGCAAGAAATACCCATCTTGTTCAACGTGAATTTATGCTGAATGGACAGTCTTTTGGTTACTATCCTATTGGCTATACAACGCTTACAGAGGGAAAATATGAATTTGTAGATGCTGGAAATGGTCGCTGGGAAGAAGTGCAGGGGCTTGATTTGGCTGGTAAAGTAGCGATTATCAAAAAAGATAAGTTTGACTTGAAAGATGCCGTTCGTAATTTGAAGTTCAAGGATGTTGCTGGACTTGTTGTGATAAACACAGATCAGGGATGGAACAAGGATTATTATAGGACCCATCAGTTATTGGTAGATGATAAGACTTTGCTTTCCTATTCCTCTATCTGGGGAATCAGTCTTAGCGGGGAAGATGGAAGGCGATTATTGGAAGTTGCCAACCAATCGCAAGGGAACACTGGTTTGGTTCTCAGACCTACAATTGGAATGAAGAAGTTAATCGAAGTACCGACGGTATCAGGCTTTTCTAGTTGGGGACCTACGGTCAACTTAGAATTGAAGCCAGAGATTGTGGCGCCGGGAGAGGATGTTTATGCAACTTTGAATGACAATCGTTATGGCTCCATGTCAGGGACTTCGATGGCTTCGCCAATTGTGGCGGGTGCCAGTGCACTTTTATTGCCACGGATTCGCCAAATGACACCGCCAGAAGGCATGACTAGGATGGATTTGCTGAGAATCATTTTGATGAATACTGCTACCCCTTTGGTTGATGTTCTAGATTCATCTGGGCATGCTTTGGAAAATTCTCCGAGACAACAAGGTGCTGGTCTGTTGCAGATCGATAGAGCCTTTGAAACAGATGTGATTCTTCACCACCGTCTAAAAGGAGGGGTGGAATTAAAAGAAATAGGGCGTGAGACAGAATTTGAGGTAACCTTGGAAAATCTGGGAAACCAACAAAGAAGCTTTGCTATTTCAGCTGGGAAAGTATTGACTAGCCAAGATGTTCCTGTTGATAGAATAGGACGTTCTGGAAAAGTAGTTAAAGAGATTCATGCGGCAGAAATCAAGGGCTCAAGTATTCATCTTTCTGAGCAATCCATTCAACTGGGTCCGAAAGAGAAGAAAACCATTCGCCTGAGATTGGATGCAGGAGAAGCGAAAGACCAGTTTGCAGAAGGGTATATTTACTTCAAATCATTGACGGAGGGGCAGTCGGACATCAGTATTCCTTATTTTGGCTTTGTTGGGGACTGGTCAAAAGAAAGGATTGTTGATGCACCGGCTTGGGAAACCAGTTCTAAATTGAAACTGACCTCGGTTTTATCTAGCTATAAACACAATAAGTCTGGGCGCTATATTGAACTTGGGCGTGAAAAGATTCAAGACAATCAATCACCTCTAAATCCAGACAATATCGCGATTCAAAACCAGCATTCGGATAGTCATATCGGGAATGCCTTTGTTCGATTTGCGCTACTGAGGGATATTACCAACTATGATTTGGATATTGTAAAAGAAGCTACAGAAGATGCTCCTGTTTTGAGGCGGATTGATACAGGAACCATGCTGTCTCGTGTTCGCTATGTAGATTATTTTGAAAGTCTTTCGGAGTATTCCAAGCTTCGTACTCCGATAGAATTGCACTGCTGGGATGGGAAAGTGTACGATGCAAGCAAGGATGAAAATATACCAGCACCGGAAGGACAATATTTCTTTAGATTGCGGGTAAAAAATAAAGAAAATGGGGCCTATCAGTATACCTATCTGCCAGTCAAAATTGATAATCAAAAGCCAGAAATTGTCGCGATTGATACCAATCGTCTAACCAGCCATAGAGAACTGGTCGTCACAGCCAAGGATAATAATAAAGTTTGGGAGGTTCGAGCGAATCTAAATGGAGAAGATCTTCTTGTTGAAAAGGTTGTAGATGATGCAGGTCAACTACATTACCATCTCAAAGAAGTGGAACTGCCACTCGATGCTAAAAATCATCTCCGTGTTGAAGTGATGGATATAGCGGGCAATGTGGTTGCTGTTGAAAAAGACTTAGCAGCGCCTGTAATCCAGTTTAAAAATTTGGAAGATTTGATGGCAACTCGCAGTAAGAAAACTGTAGAAATTAAAGCGAACGTCTCAGCGCGAGTTTTCGATGTGCAGGCTAACTTGGATGCTCAGGCTGTGAGTTACTCTTTGGAGAATGGTCAACTATCCCTCCAGCTTCCAGGGCAATCAGATGGACGCCATAGTTTTGAATTAATCTTGAAAGATAAGGATGGCAACCCTATTTACACTAAAACCTTGAATTATTTGGTAGATAATGAAAAGCCGACGATTGATCTTGATATTGAAAAAGATGAAGAGGTTATCCAGATTGGCAAAAATGGGCGTTTTACATTGAAGGGGAAAGTGAGTGATAATATTAGTCTTCCTAAGGACATCAAACTTTACTATTCCAATCTAGATATTGGTAAGGGAGAGCTGAAAATCATAGATGTAAAAGAAGACGGTAGTTTTGAGCAAGACTTCTTTAAATCTGATTTTCCTAGAGCCATCATGTTAACTGCGGTAGATGAGAAGGGTAATAAATTAAAGGACCTTCGTATCAATACAAGTCCAGAGAGTCTGGATGAGGAGGAGGAAACAGAAGTTCCGATTACTGTCAATAACTGGTTGATTGACCCAATTCGTTTCAATAAAGAAAGTCTTGGTCGTGAGCTAGATAGTGAGTTGGTCGACTTCAAAAAGCAAGAAGATGGGACTTATCTATTTACATTTGAAATAGAAGCAGAAACCGAACAAGCTCATTCTGTGCGCATCAATGGTGGTGAAAAACGCTATTTTGAGGATGGTAAGTTAATCTATCCAGTTACCCTGATTGAAGAGGGAAATGTTGTGGATATAAGTGTGTACAATGAGGCGGATGAGTTGACTTACACGAAGAAATATCAGATGTTGGTTGATACAGAAAATCCTGTTTTACAGCTGGAAAATGAGGTGCTACCATTGGAAAGACAGGTAGTGGATAGTGAAGAAGATGAAGACGAGGAAAATCAGTATGCAGGAGTCCTCCTAGCAGATGCTGATGGGCACTTGACACTTACCGGAAGCGCCAAGGATAATGGAATTTATTGGTCCTTGAAAATCAACGAAGATTTTGTAGCTCGAGGAGGCTTCTGGAGGCAGTATGGAAATAATGAAGAAGCCTTTCGCTATGAGCTACATAGTCTGAAAGACGGGGATACAGTCAAGCTTGATTTGAGTGACAGTTTTGGAAATGCTCTTGTGAAGAAATATAAGGTACGGTTAAATGACAAGGAGGTATCTGAGCAGGTTCCTGAAAAAGACCTTCATGTGGAGCAATCAGATAAGGATCAACCCCCTAGCATTCCTATTCCGAAACCGGAAGTGCAGGTACCAATGCCAAAAGAAGATAATCCATTTGCTCCGCAAACAGAATCCACTGAAATCGCGCTGTTAACTAGCGGTACAAGAGAAGATGGTGTGGAGTATTTGGGGAGACTTACAAAACATGAGGAGGCATTAGGAATTTCTGACGAGAGAATAGAAGTGTCCGTACCTCACAGAGCATTCTTTGAAAGAAGCGGAAGAGGAGAGACAGGTGAATTAGCGGCGGATACTAGTGGGAAACTGCCTCAAACTGGGGATAGCCTTGGAAGTGTCTTTATAAGTGTCTTGTTAGGTCTATTTGGTGGAGCTATGGCTCTCGGAAATCTGAAGCGAAAAGAATAGCAAAAAACCTAGGAAGATTCCTAGGTTTTTTAGAATATTAAAAGGCGGTAGACGGATTTGAACCGACGATCAAGCTTTTGCAGAGCCGTGCCTTACCACTTGGCTATACCGCCATAACAAAAACTATTTTACCGAAAAAAAAGCCGAAAGTCAACACGAGAATGACAAGTCCTGTAAAAATATACCAGTCCTAATGGAAATCAGGAAAAATTTATGCTATATTGATAGTAGAAAAATGAAAGAGATGTTCCTATGTCTAAAACAAAAATTCATATTGAAAAGATGAAAACTCTTCTGGCTGATTTGAGGGCTAGAGAGTTAGAAGAGAAACAGCCTATACTGGAAGACTTATACAAACTGTACCAAGAACAGCCAGATGAGACAACTGCTCTGGTTTATGCTAAAGGTTTGTTAAACTTGACAGCCTTTCAGGAAGTATCCGATTGTAAAAAAAGTGTTGATAGCTTATCTGAGTTATCTAGTCGTTTCCCTGATGACTCAGCTATTGCACTGGTATATGCTATAGGTTTGTTTAACTTGACGGTAGATCAAGATTTGTTGGGATGTGAACAAACAGTTGAAAAACTGGGGAATCTGTTTAGTCGCTTTCCCGAAGACTCCTCTATTGCCTTGGAATATGCCAAAGGTTTGTTTAACTTGACAAGTGAGCAGGACCTATCGGGACTTGAACAAACAGTAAAAGAACTGGCTAACTTGTCTAGTCAATTTTCTGATGACTCAGCTATTGTACTGGTATATGCCCAAGGTTTGTTTAACTTGACGGTAGACCAGGACTTATCGGGGTGCAAGAAAACAGTTGAAAAACTAGCTAACTTGTTTAGTCAATTTCCTGCAGATTCCTCTATTGCCTTGGAATATGCCCAAGGTTTGGTAAACCTGAGTGCTAAACAAGATTTATTGGGTCGTGAGCAAAACGTGGAGGCACTGGCGAGTTTGTTTAAACGTTTTTCAGATGATTCAGCTATTGCACTGGAATATGCTAAATGCTTGTTTAATTTGAGTATTTATCAAGATTTATCGGGTCGCCAAGCCAGTGAGAAACGATTATCTACTCTATTCAGTCATTTTCCTGATAATGCAGATATTGCTTTGGTTTATGCAAAAATTTTAACTAATTTGGGCTATAAATCCGAACCATCAAAATGCGAGGCTATAACAGGTCAGTTAGAAGAGTTGTTTAAACAGTTTCCAAAGTCTATTGGAATTGCGGAGCAAACAGCCTGGTTTCAGTTGATAATCGGTGGTAAGGAAGAGGGAGAAGAAGTGGCAAAAGTAGCCTTCGCTCAAGCTCTTTCGTACATGAATGATCGGTTCCCAAAGAAACATCATTTGCTGCTGGAACGTTTTCTAATGATTTTTTCAAAGGATAATGAGAAAAAACTCTGTTTATTGATCGAAACCTTGTTGAAGCCCGACTTTATCAATCTTTTGAATGGAATTGAAGCCACTACTATTATTAAAGCAACCGATTGCTATTTTTATATTTCAGAGAATTGGGAAAATGTCCGAGAATTTTTGTTAACCTGTAAAGAACAGCTAAGCGAGAGTAAATATGCTCAATGGTTAGATAGGATTCATAAGACTGAAAATACGGACATCGAACACCTGTTTAAGGCGACCAAAGCCTGCAAGACCATTCTTCATCTCCTCCGGGTTAACCAGAAAGACCTCACTCACCTAAGCCACTATACTGCTCTTGAAACCCTTCCAAAGATTTTGTTGGGTAAAAAAGATAAAGTAACTGGTAAAATAATTAGAAAGAATGGCAAGGTTGAGATGGCAGGTCGTTACCGCTTCTACAATGCCAACTACATGAACGACCCTGAAGAGGGCAAATTGTTGCATAAATGGTTAGAGGCAGAGGAAGAGAACGTTGATCAAGTGAGTCCTTTTTATCTGATGAGCCTGACGACAGAATCTGATCACTTGCCCATGTGGGTTCAGTATGGTAGAGACGGAAAAGGGATTTGTGTAACCTTACATGATGACCTGTTTGAAGTAAAAAATAGCCTAGCAGAACACGAGCTGATTGCTAGGGCAACCGATTTGAAGCTGCAAGAATGTGAAGAGGAAGCAGATAGTCAGGATGAACAAAAAACTTCGTCTTCCAAAGAGGCAGAACGCTTTGCTCCCTATCGAATCTGTTATATGTCTGACACGAATTTGTATGGTAATTTATTTAAACCAGATGAACTCGAAAAAATCAAAAAAGAGTTGGCGAATTTAAAAGATATTTTCGCAGCTTCATCGCAAAAGAAAGAGATTTATCAGATAATGGAGGAAATCCGTTTTCTCTTTAAATCAGCAGATTATGTGACTGAAAATGAAGTCCGTTTATTAAAGTATGCCGACCTAAAAAGTGACAAGATATTGCTGGATGAGACTGGAGATGGAGTTCCGCGGCTCTATGTCGAGCAGGGTGGACGTGTCAAAATCAAGAAAATCACCTTTGGACCAAAGGTCTACAACGAGTCCAAGATTGTGCCCTACATTAAGTTTTGTGACCCAGAAATTGAAATCGGAGTGTCTGGAATCCACTTCAGATAGTTCTTGTTGGATGTCTGAGGGGGGCAGATGATAAAAGTAAATATTTCACTTGAAAACTGTTAGTTTTTTTGATATCATAATAGAGTTGCTGTGCAACAAATACTCATCTCGGACCAATTGTGGTCTTGTTGCCGAAAGGTTGGGCTGCAAGTCGAAGTTCGGGAGAGGAGAAAAAACAAAAAGGAGAAATACTCATGGCAGTAATTTCAATGAAACAACTTCTTGAGGCTGGTGTACACTTCGGTCACCAAACTCGTCGCTGGAATCCTAAGATGGCTAAATACATCTTCACAGAGCGTAACGGTATCCACGTTATCGACTTGCAACAAACTGTAAAATTGGCTGACCAAGCTTACGAATTTATCCGTGACGCTGCAGCAAACGACGCAGTTATCTTGTTCGTAGGTACTAAAAAACAAGCTGCTGAAGCTGTTAAAGACGAAGCTATCCGCGCTGGTCAATACTTCATCAACCACCGTTGGTTGGGTGGAACTCTTACAAACTGGGGTACAATCCAAAAACGTATCGCTCGTTTGAAAGAAATCAACCGCATGGAAGAAGATGGAACTTTCGAAGTGCTTCCTAAGAAAGAAGTAGCATTGTTGAACAAACAACGTGCTCGTCTTGAAAAATTCTTGGGCGGTATCGCTGACATGCCACGCATTCCAGACGTAATGTTCGTAGTTGACCCACACAAAGAGCAAATCGCTGTTAAAGAAGCTAAAAAATTGGGTATCCCAGTTGTAGCGATGGTTGATACAAACACAGATCCAGATGATATCGATGTTATCATCCCAGCTAACGATGACGCTATCCGCGCTGTTAAATTGATCACAGCTAAAATGGCTGATGCTATCATCGAAGGTAACCAAGGTGAAGACAGCGTAGCAGCAGTTGAAGCTGAATTGGCAGCTGAGCCAGCATCTACAGAATCAATCGAAGAATTGGTTGAAGTTGTAGAAGGAAAATAAGTAACGAAGGCGTTTAGAAATCTGTATGAAAATAGGAAACTGACGCAGTATGCTTGCATACAAGGAAGTTTATCTTTTTCGCTAAGATTTTAGCCTGAGTACAATTGAATAAGTAACGAAGGCGTTAAGAAAAGCGTTAGATCTATCTAAATTCTAGCTTTTTAGTCTGAGTACATTCTACATCATTTATCAAACACAAAAACAATCCTAGAGGGGCAGGGCTGAGCCCGCTCCTCTATTTTATAAATACAAACAAGGAGAATAGACATGGCAGAAATTACAGCAGCTCTCGTTAAAGAATTGCGTGAAAAATCAGGTGCTGGCGTTATGGACGCTAAAAAAGCATTGGTTGAAGTAGAAGGCGATATCGAAAAAGCAATTGAATTGCTTCGCGAAAAAGGTATGGCTAAGGCAGCTAAGAAAGCTGACCGTGTAGCAGCTGAAGGTTTGACTGGTGTTTACGTTGATGGTAACGTAGCAGCAGTTGTTGAAGTTAACGCTGAAACAGACTTCGTTGCGAAAAACGCTCAATTCGTTGAATTGGTAAACACTACTGCTAAAGTAATTGCAGAAGGCAAACCAGCTGACAACGAAGCAGCTCTTAAATTGACTATGCCTTCAGGTGAAACCCTTGAAGAAGCATACGTAAACGCAACTGCAACAATCGGTGAGAAAATCTCATTCCGTCGCTTTGCTTTGGTTGAAAAAACAGATGCTCAAGCATTCGGTGCATACCAACACAACGGCGGCCGTATCGGTGTTATCTCAGTTGTTGAAGGTGGCGACGAAACTCTTGCAAAACAAATCTCAATGCACATCGCTGCGATGAAACCAACTGTTCTTTCTTACACTGAATTGGATGAGCAATTCGTTAAAGATGAGTTGGCACAAATCAACCACAAAATCGAACAAGACAACGAAAGCCGTGCAATGGTTGACAAACCAGCATTGCCATTGTTGAAATACGGTTCAAAAGCTCAATTGACTGACGAAGTGATTGCAGCAGCTGAAGAAGCTATCAAAGCGGAATTGGCAGCAGAAGGCAAACCAGAAAAAATCTGGGACAAAATCATCCCAGGTAAAATGGATCGCTTCTTGCTTGACAACACTCAAGTTGACCAAGCTTACACACTTCTTGCACAAGTTTACATCATGGACGACAGCAAAACAGTTGAAGCTTACTTGAACTCAGTGAACGCTTCTGTTGTAGAATTTGCTCGTTTCGAAGTGGGTGAAGGTATCGAGAAAGCTTCAAACGACTTTGAAGCAGAAGTTGCAGCGACTATGGCAGCAGCTCTTGGTAAATAATTAGTAGTCTTCATTTTATCTTTTATTGCTTCGACGAGCGAGGAAACGTTGTTTCCATATTTCCAACTTCAAATACTCCACTGGAGTATTTGAACTCGCCTTGCCGTACTTCAGTACAGCCTACGGCTCTTTTGAGGCGAACGTGGTTCGCACTATCTCCAGCCTTCAAAGGTTCCCCAAACCTTTGAAGCGAGTACTAAAAGCAAACTGAAAGACTACTCGACAATTCAAGAACTTCCGAAAGGGAGTTCTTTTTTTGTAAAATCGGTCTTAGGGCGGATGTCGGCTATGTTTGATTCGGTTATACTAGTATCAATCCTAAATATTTTTCATAATCTCCTTAAAAAGCACCGGCCTTGTGGTCGGTGCTTTTTGTCAGATTTCTAAAATATAAGTATCCCAGCTAGGCTTGTTTGGTTGTCGGAATTGGTCAGCTAAACGCATGGCGATAGGATCGCAGTCATCAGCCTCAAAGCTAATCTGCTCATACTGTTCAAATAGTTGGCAAATAACTGCTTGGATGAAGGAATCAAAGCTTTGTTCATCTTTTCCGCATACGTAGGCAATTTCATTGTTTTCTACGAAGGCCCAGTTTTCTGAGTCTGTATAAACCAGATCAGGTAAGCCCTTTTCAAATTCTTCTTGACTGGCAGTCCAAGGATTGATGTCTTGGTGGACTGTTTGATAGTAGTCAAAAATTTGCTGACAGGCTATTTGATAAGGTGCGGTGCCTTTGCGGGCTATGTCTAGGTTGGTAGTGCCTGTTTGACCAAGATAGTCTTGTTTGGTCACTTCAAACTCGTAACATTTCCGTTTGCAGACAAAGCCAGCTGCGGTGAGGAAATGGATTCTTTCCTGCTCTGCAGAGGAGAGCATCACCTGAAGAGGATTTCCGTCCAAGGCAGTCTGTAGGGACTGGAAGAGCTGCTCTGCTATGGTGCAATCGAAATCAACCAAATCTAGTCGCAGATAGATATTGGTCTGGTGGTAGGGATTTTGGTAGCTGTGAATCTTGCCTAGTGGTCTTCCTTGATAAGAGATGTGGAAGGCGTTGGCTTGGTAGGAAATGTCTAGCATTAGTCCTCAATAAAAGCCACAATTTCTTCTTCCGTCATGCTGGAGTCGCAGCGAACTTGGACGCCAGTAGGTTTAGCGACCAAAAGACCTGGAACAGTTGGGACTTGGTAGTGGTCGCGGAGGGCCTGGAGTTCAGGATTGATTTGGCTGGAGTCGAGGAAGTGGACGGTCACATGCTTGTCTTGGGCGACCTTGTGGAGTTTTGGCGCAAAGCGGTTGCAGTAAGGGCAGGTTGCTCGTCCGATGAAGAGAACAGCCCCCTCTTTTGCAGCTAGAAGGTTCTGTGCCTGCTCCACAGTCACACTTGTAAAGTCTTGAATGTAATCTTGAAAGTTCATGGTATAAGATATAAAGGGCCTTAAGCGGACACAGACAAAATAGGAAACAGAACGACGACTAGTTCTTGTTTATCTTTTTGGCCTCGTCCGTAGCCCGTATTCAGTTCAACCAAATACGGAGACCCTAGTCCTTTCTATTTTTCTTTTATTATAGGATAAAGCAGAGCAGATTTCAAAATTCTGCTACGCTAGTTGCTAGGCTTTTGCTTTCAAAATTCGTCATTTTAAGGTATAATGGTCAAAGATAGTCAAAGAAAGAGGCGATACTATGGCGATGAAGAATACATCGGATTATATAGAAGAGCATATCAAAGCCATCTTGGACCAAGTCAGTGTAGCTGAGTTGCGTCGAAGTGAATTGGCCAGTCGGTTTGAAGTGGTGCCAAGTCAGATTAACTACGTCATTAAAACCCGTTTTACAGCCAGCCGTGGTTATATTGTGGAAAGCAAGCGTGGTGGCGGTGGTTATATCCGAATTGGGCGGATTACCTTTTCGGATAAGCACGAACTGGTCCATGATTTGTTAAACAATATGGGTGAGCAGTTGTCTGCGACGGTTTATGCGGATATTTTACAGCTCCTTTTTGATGAAGGATTGATGACAGAACGAGAAGGCAATCTCTTTTTGTCCACAGGATCTGATGAAATATTAGGAAAAGATGCAAGTACTATTCGAGCACGCATGATGCGTCAAATACTACGACGTTTAGATAGGAAAGAGGAATAATTCATGAAAATTTCAACTGGTTTACAACGGGTTTTTGAAGATGCCCAGTTAGTGGCCCAACGTTATGCCTGTGATTACTTGGAAACCTGGCATGTTCTCTTGTCTTTCGTTATCAACCATGATACAGTCGCCGGCGCTGTTTTGGCAGAATATCCTATTTCAATTTCTGACTATGAACATGCAACTTTTGTTGTGACCGACAAGGTCTATCGTGAAGAGTTGGATAGTTTTCGTATTTTACCATCTTCTAAACGTTTGGATGAAACGGCTAATTTTGCCAAGAAAATTGCAGAAGTCGTCAAGGCTAAGGAGCTGGGAACGGAGCATTTGTTTATGGCTATGTTGTTGGACAAGCGGTCAACAGCTAGTCAGATTTTGGACAAGGTAGGTTTTTATTTTGAAGACTCAGATGATAAGTTTCGTTTCTTGGACTTGCGTAAAAACTTGGAGGCACGTGCGGGATTTACCAAAGAGGACCTTAAAGCTATCCGCAGTGTGATGAAGGGTGGCAAAGCCAAACCTACTAATATGGGACAGATGATGGGAATGCCCCCAGCACCTCAAAGTGGTGGATTAGAAGACTACACTCGTGATTTGACAGCTTTGGCGCGTGAAGGGAAGATTGAACCTGTCATCGGTCGAGACGCTGAGATTGCACGGATGATCCAAATTCTATCATGTAAAACCAAGAACAACCCAGTTCTGGTTGGTGATGCTGGTGTCGGAAAAACTGCGCTTGCTTTGGGTCTTGCTCAACGTGTTGCTGCAGGTGATGTCCCTGTCAGCTTGGCTAAGATGCGGGTTTTGGAACTTGACTTGATGAACGTTATCGCTGGAACTCGTTTCCGTGGTGATTTCGAAGAACGGATGAATAATATCATCAACGATATCGAGGAAGATGGTCAGGTCATCCTCTTCATCGATGAGTTGCATACCATTATGGGTTCTGGGTCAGGGATTGATTCGACCTTGGATGCAGCCAATATCCTCAAACCAGCTCTTGCTCGTGGCACCCTCCGTACGGTCGGAGCGACAACTCAGACAGAGTATCAAAAGCATATTGAGAAAGACGCAGCCCTGGTTCGTCGTTTTGCCAAAGTGACCATTGAAGAGCCGACAGTGGAAGATAGCATTGCCATTTTGACTGGTTTAAAAGGTACTTTTGAGAAATACCACAGGGTCCGTATTGGAGATACTGCTGTTGAAACTGCTGTGACCTACGCTAAGCGGTATTTGACCAGTAAAAACCTGCCAGATTCTGCCATTGATCTGCTGGATGAAGCCAGTGCAACGGTACAAAATCGAGTGAAAGGGCAGGCTGAGGAAACGGGACTGACGAGTATTGACAAGGCCTTGATGGATAAAAAATATAAGACTGTCAGCAAGCTTTTGATTAAAACGAAAGAAGATGCCGAGGCTAGTCAAAACTATGACCTTGAAGTAACAGAAGAAGATGTTTTAGAAACACTTAGCCGCTTGTCAGGTATTCCTGTAGCCAAGCTCAGTCAGTCAGATACCAAGAAATATCTGAATTTGGAAGCAGAACTGCATAAACGTGTCATCGGTCAAGAAGAAGCTATTTCTGCAGTTAGCAGAGCTATTCGCCGTAATCAGTCAGGGATTCGTACAGGTCGCAGACCGATTGGTTCCTTTATGTTCTTGGGACCAACTGGTGTTGGTAAGACAGAGCTTGCTAAGGCCTTGGCAGAGGTTCTCTTTGATGATGAATCTGCTCTTATCCGTTTTGATATGTCTGAATACATGGAGAAATTCGCAGCCAGCCGTTTAAACGGTGCCCCTCCGGGCTATGTGGGCTATGAGGAAGGTGGCGAATTGACAGAAAAAGTTCGTAACAAACCTTATTCTGTTCTTCTTTTTGATGAGGTTGAAAAGGCTCATCCAGATATTTTCAATGTTCTTTTACAGGTCTTGGATGATGGTGTTCTGACAGACAGTAAGGGACGTAAGGTTGATTTCTCAAATACCATTATTATCATGACGTCAAACCTTGGAGCAACAGCCCTTCGTGATGATAAGACAGTTGGTTTTGGTGCCCTTGATTTGTCTAAGGACCACAAGGAAGTGGAGAAACGCATTTTTGAGGAATTGAAAAAAGCCTATCGTCCAGAATTTATCAACCGTATTGACGAGAAAGTTGTCTTCCATAGCCTAACGGAAACTCATATGCAGGATGTTGTCAAGGTCATGATTAAACCATTGTTGACTGTCACAGCTGAGAAGGGCATTACCCTTAAACTGCAACCGTCCGCCCTCAAATTATTGGCTAAACAAGGTTACGATCCAGAAATGGGGGCTCGTCCACTTCGTAGACTCTTGCAAACCAAATTAGAAGACCCATTGGCAGAACTGTTGCTCCGTGGTGACTTGTCTACTGGTTCGACCTTGAAGGTTGGGGTCAAGGGCGAAGAGCTCAAGTTTGATGTGGTCAAATAGGTGGTAAAATGCTAGAACTAAGACTGCTTCTGGAAGAAGAGCGTGAAGAATTTATCCGCCGCAATCAAGCTGCGTTTTTAGAAGCCTTGGCAGAGGAAATGCCAGAGGGGGAAGAGGTGATTAGCCGTGAGGAAATCTTGGAAAGCTTGCTTGCCCCTAAGGCTCAAGCCTTTCAGGTTTATTGGAAAAATGACTTGGTAGGCGGTGTCGTTGTGCAGATTGATTCAGCAACCAAGCGCAACTCCTTGGACCTCTTGTTTGTTGATGGCAATCATAAGGGCAAAGGCTTGGGATTGACCATCTGGCAGGCTATCGAGCAGGCTTATCCAGATACAGAAGTTTGGGAAACCCACACACCGTATTTTGAGGTACGCAATATTCATTTCTATGTCAATAAATGTGGCTTTCAGATTGTGGAGTTTTTCAATCCAGCCCACCCCATGGAACATGTGCCTGACTTTCCAGATGCAGAATTGTTCTTCCGTTTTGAAAAAAGGATGAAATAGGGAGTGAGAAAGAACTCGACTAGTCTAAAAAAGAGTTCGTCTTCTCACCCCCGCACAGTTGATTAGGTCAGATTTTGAGTGTAAAACACGAACAAATCTGCCAATCAACTACTGCGCTGAGATGTTGACACGAACTCTGAGAAGAGGTGCTGGGCTTCTTGCTCGCCTCTTTAGCAAGTAGAAAGGAAATTTATGAATCAAACCATAGCTGTTGTTTTCGGAACCTTTGCCCCCATGCACAAGGGGCATTTGGATTTGATTGAACGAGCAAAGTTGGCTTGTGGTCAGGTTTATGTGGTGGTTTCAGGATATGACAAGGATCGAGGAGATAGGATAGGTTTAGACCTGACCAAACGATTTCAATTTGCTCAAGAGCAGTTTAAGGAAGATGATTTTGTCGAAGTTCGTGCCCTGGATGAAACGGACTTGCCTCCCTATCCAGATGGTTGGGACCTTTGGTTAGACCGCTTGCTTGGTTTATTGGATTTGTCTGAACATCAAACGCCAGTCTTCTATGTGTCTGAGGAAGAATACGCTCAGGAACTGCAAAGTCGAGGCTATCAAGCTCATTATAGTCCTAGAAAATTTGGTATTTCAGCGACCCTCATTCGTGAACAACCTCAACAATATCAGGATTACATTGCTCCAGCCTTTCTTGCCTTTTTTGGAAAGGAAAGACTGTAAAACAACATAGAAAAAACGCATAAAATCAAGTTATCATCTTGGCTTTATGCGTTTTTCTGTTTCATTGTTAGCGAGTTTTAACCTGCCAGTTTATCTTATTTAGCAATCCGTTCTTGATAGGCCTCTCTAGCTTGGTCAAAGAGTTCTTGGACCTGCTCGATAGTCTCTGCTCGGGCAACGGCACCACGGATCTTGGCGGCACCTGCTGAACCACGGAGGTAGTGAGGAGCAAGACCACGGAATTCACGTACGGCAATGGATTCGCCTTTGAGATTGGTCAATCGGGTCAGGTGGTCGAAGGCGACATTGAGTTTGTCATCGAAGGAGAGGTCGGGCAGGACTTCTCCTGTTTCAAGATAGTGGTTGATTTGGTTGAAGATGTAAGGATTTCCCATAGCAGTCCGTCCGACCATGACGGCATCAGCTCCGACTTCCTCGATTCGTTGGCGAGCATCTTCTACAGTACGGATGTCACCATTTGCGATGAAGGGAATCTTAGTTAGGCTGCTAGCCACCTTAGTCAAGGTTTCCAGGTCAACGGTTCCTGTGTACATCTGCTCGCGGGTCCGTCCGTGCATGGCCAGGGCAGACACACCGGCACTTTCTGCGGCCAGGGTATTTTCGACTGCTAGGTCGGTATTGTTCCAACCCGTCCGCATTTTAACAGTCAAGGGAATATCGAGGACTGAGGTCACTTCCTTGATGATGTGGTAAATCTTGTCGGGGTCCTTGAGCCACTTGGCACCAGCTTCGTTTTTAACGACCTTGTTGACAGGGCAGCCCATGTTAATATCTACGATATTAGCTTTGGTGTTGGTTTGGATGAAGTCGGCAGCCCGTTTCAGTCCTTCGGCATCGCCACCAAAAAGCTGGATGGACATGGGGTATTCGTTGTCGTCGATATGGAGCATATGGAGGGTCTTCTCGTTGTTGTAGAGAAGGCCTTTTTCAGAAATCATTTCCATAACGACCAGGCCTGCGCCCATTTCCTTGGCAATGGTGCGGAAGGCCGAGTTGGTCACGCCAGCCATTGGGGCCAGCACGCAGCGATTGGGGATTTCCACATCACCAATCATGAAAGGGGTATTGAGATTAGCCATTGATGAGTTCCTCCAAATCGTTTTCGTCAAAGTGGTAATGGGTCTGGCAGAATTGACAGGTGATGTCCACGCCCTTGTCCTCGTCTTTCATCTCTTGCAGATCCGTTTTTGGCAGGCTGGCTAGAGCATCGAGGAAGCGGTCTTTAGAGCAGTCGCAGACAAATCCGATTTCTTCTTCGGATAGGCGTTTGAAGTCGTCGTCGCCATAAATGGCGGATAGCAGAGCTTCTATGTGGTTTTCAGAAGCCAGCAAGCTCGAAATGGCAGGCATTTCTTGGATACGTTTCTCGAAACGGGCAATTTCAGCCTCGGTTGCACCTGGTAAAACTTGCAACAAGAATCCGCCAGCTACCTTGACCTTGTCTTCTTCGTCTAATAACACGTTTAGTCCCACCGCAGAAGGTGTCTGCTGGCTGTCTGTCAGGAAGTAAGCAAAGTCTTCACCGATCTCACCAGAAATCAAGGGCGTCATGGAGTTGTAGGGGTGGCCTGTTCCGTAGTCTGTGATAACCAGGAATTGACCATTGCCCACAAGAGGCCCAACGATGACTTCGCCAGTTGAGGTCCGTTTGTAGTCCAAGTCTGGATTTTGAATGTAGCCCTTGACCTGACCTTTGGTATTGGCAACGGAGATGATAGCCCCAACAGCACCGCTGGCCAAGATTTTCAGGGTGATTTTTGTATCGCCTTTTTCATTAGCAGCCAAAATTTGATTGGCAATGAGGGTGCGCCCCAGAGCAACGGTGGATGACGCCATAGTGTCGTGTTTTTCTTGGGCTGTTTTCACGGTTTCTGTGCTATCTAGCACAAAGGCACGGAAATGCCCGCTTTTTGATAGTGTTTTAATAATTTTATCCATAACTTTAATTATAGCACAAGTGGAGGTGGAGCAGTAGAAAAATGAGCCTGAAAGTCATGCTTTCAAGCTCGAAAAATGATTAGGATTCTTTTTGTTTTTTAACAAGGCAGGCACTCAAGATTACGAGACCGATTGTGATAAGTACAAAGCTTGTTTCTCCTCCTGTCTTTGGAAGGATTTTCTTTTGACTGTTTTTGGCAGTAGGGGTCACGGTTGTTTGTCCCTTGTCTGTAGTGCCAGAACGGTCATCAGTATTTACAGATGTTTGATTAGAAGTTGAAAGATTTGTTAGCTTGTTATTGTTGGGCGTACCATTGTCATCACTATTGTTGACTGTTCCTGAGTCATCTGTCTGCTTGTCGCTTGGTTCTGGTTGAGTTGGTTCTTGCGCCTTTGTCACATCTAGTTGTACCAATAGCGGATCGTGGTCAGAAGCTCTGCCATGTTCTTCCATAAAGGCTGAATTGACATGGACCATATCAAAGGCATAGCGCTCCAATAAGTTAGTTGATACTAGCATATTGTCAAGAGACTGATTGTTTCCGTTATAGAAGTAAGAGAAGCGATCGGATGCATCGTGACGACTAACGAGGTTAGCCATTCCTCCTGTTTCTAAAATTTCTATGGTTTTAGTAAATTCATAGTCATTGAAGTCGCCTAGCATAACGATATTAGCATTTGGATTTTGAGTTAAGCCTGCTTTTGTAAAGTCAGCGATAATTTGTGCTAGTATGTGGCGTTTTTCTTCGGACTTGAAGCTGACAGGTTGGATTTTTCCGTAGAGACCATTGTCACCGCGTTTTGAGTTGAGATGGTTGGCAAGGACAACGACTTTCTCGCCTTTGAAGACGAATTCAGCTGCAAGTGTTTTGCGGACAGCTGCCCAAGCGCTGTTGGTTGGGTCGATTCGGCCCAGGCTGAGATTGAGTTCGCCGTTTTCCCAAGCTACTGCCTGTGTTGCGGTACCGATTGGTTTGTCAGATAGGCTGACACGTTTGGAGTTGTAGAGGAAGCCGACGCGAATATTGCCTCCCTCTTGTCCGCCGTCTTTGTTGTTTTCAGGAGCAATATCCACATAGGTATAGGTTGGTCCGTCGGCTGCTTGAATGGCTGCAATCAGGCGCTCAGCACTCTTACTAGCATCAGTTGTACCGTCGTTTGTAGCACCGTTGTTGTCCTGCACTTCAATCAATCCGATAATATCTGGAGAATGTAGGTCTGAAACAAAGGATTTGGCAATGCGTTGGACTTTAGCGTCTGATGTTGACTTACTATCAGCAGAGAAGTTTTCAATGTTATAAGAAGCGATAGTCAGCTTGTCATCATTTGGGATAATGGTTGTTGTTTCTGGTTTTGTAGCTCCTTCGTGCAAGGTTGGAAGGGTGCTATCATCTACATAGACCTTATAATTGGTGTAAGAGTAGGTAACTGGTCCAGCAATACGACCGGTAAAATAGTCTCCTGATTTGACGATCTGTTTTCCATTTTTCAAAAGGAGTGGAATGATATTGGTATTATTCCCTTCAGGGCGAAGGTTGACGCCTCCGACATTGTTTAAAGGAAGTTGACTAGTGGCAGGAGTGACATAGATTTCCTTGTTTTTTAGTGGACCGAGGATTTTTGCATCATCAACGGCAACTACCATGCCTTCAACGGATTCCCAGAAATCGAGTGCATCTTGTTCTGGATCAAATTGAGCCAAACCGTCGTTGTCAATAATATTTGCTGGGATGGTCCGATCAAGACCAAGGACTATAGGAGATGGTACAGGTGCAGTCCCATCCACAGTTACTTCAGTAGCTCGAATTTGTGTGATGGTTAAGTCTGTTTCCCCACGTTCTGTATAACCTTTTCCGAGGTATTCTTCTACACGTCCTGCGATAGTGACAAGATCTCCTACCTTGACATTTGTTTTTAATTTGTCAGTAAAAATATTAATACCGTCAGATGTTTTGACATCTCCATCTGGTGTGACATCCTGCACGTAGAAGTTATTGGCAGAGGTAACGTAGGTTACTACGACGTTTTTAAGAATCACAGATTGATTGGTTAGAGGTGATTGGTGACTTGCACCTTGAATGTGACCGACTGTTACAGTTTCGGTCTTGTCTGGTGCTGTTTCTGTTGTTGCCTTTTCAATGACTTCAAAATGAGAGAGGTCAAATGGTTTTAATTGTATTTTTCCGTTATAGGTGGATAAAATAGCGGTTAGATTAATCTTATCTCCCTTGTTGATATGGTTCAAAAGATCAGCTGTTTTGATACCTGTTCGACTATCTAAACGCACCTCCACAGTTTGTCCTTCGGAGTCAGTTACAGTAAAGGTAGAATTTTGATAGCTATCGCTTTGAATGTCTCCGACAGTCAAGTTTTTTAGAGAAACTAGTGTTGCCTGTGCTTGCGTTGCTAACTGAGCGATGTTTGTTTCTGTAATAGGAGTGTTGAAATGCTCAGATATAGCCTTGTGGTTGCTAACTGTGGTTAGTTGGAGTTCGCCTTTATACTCACCCAATGTTCCTGTTAATTGAACGGTATCACCAGGCTGATAGCCCAAGGCAGCCCCAGGGTAGATATAGATACCAGCACCGTCAGAACCTTGGAGGTAGAAACCATTTCCTCCCCAACCGTTTACTAGGCTAATAATTTTACCAGAGACTGTGTACTCTGTTCCTTGTGCACCGGAACGAACAGTAGCAATCGGTGTAGAAACAAGGTCACTTGACTCGGTAGTCGTATTTTCACTGGTTGGTGGCTGAACATTAGTAGAAGATGAATCTACGATTTCAATCGCTGTAGCTGGTTTGATCCCAGCTCGCTTCATGTATGTATCGCTAGTTCCTGTGATGCGAACCAATTTTCCGACTAGTTCGGGATGATCAACGAGGTTGAATTGGCTGCGAAGTGGTTCCTTTAGTTGAATAGGGATAGTGTCGGCGGCCGCAGTATCCATGCTTGCACCAAGGGCTAGATTTGTTTTGTTAGTAGCGTCAAAAGCAGTTCCGCTACTATTAAGTGGTGCAATAAGATAGCCTTGTATCGTGACTTCCGACTTGGTTATTGCAAGTGACGGATAATTCTCTATCGCCACTTCAGTAGCGTGCACAGATGGTATGGGCGAAGTGGCGAGACTAAGCAAGAGTCCGGCTGTTACCGCTACAGAACCTACGGTATAGAAGAGAGAACGGTTTCTAATCTTCATATAAAACTCCTTTTTGTTATATATGGACGTTATCAAAACGTCTGCGATTGTTATATACATATAGTTTAACAAAAAATGAGTCGTTTGGAATACTTTTTCTGGATATAATACGGATATTTTTAAAAAATCAAATGAAACAGTAAAAATACATTGGAAAACAAAACAATAAACGAACAATTGGATTGAATACAGGGAATTGGTTCATAAAAAAGCACCGAGATATAAATGATTATCTTGGTGCCATATTCATTTTGTTTAACATTAGTTGGGAGGTTTTGTGAAGGAACAAAGGGGCAAAGCAGATATATAGTTCTTTAGTTGACTTTTTTACTTAGACGCAAGAGGAACCCCGTTTCTGGTTTTCCCGCTTCAAACAATCCACTGGTTTGTTTGAACTCGTTTATAGAGAGGCAAGTCTTATTTCCAACTGAGGCTGGGCTTTCCCACTCCCAGCAACCTGTCGCTATTGAGGCGAATGTACTTTGCCCTATCTCCAGCCTTCAAGAGTTCTACGAATCTTTGAAGTAAGTACTAACAAAGTAAGGAAAATGGAAAACTATAGCTCTGGAAACAATTTTTTCAAAATCTTCGGCGTAATGCTCTGTCCAGGTCCTGCGTAAGTATAGGTGTGCAGGTACATGGCAGGGTTGAAGTTGAGTTCGATGCAGGTGCAGTTAGGCTCTTCTTTGCTGGCTGGCTTGGTGCGGTCGGGGATAATCAAGTCCACACCGCAGGCCCAAGCTCCCATAGCAGTCGCCATATCAGCGGCCAGTTGCTTGTAGGACTCGTCCATCTGGTCGGTCATATCGATGGAGTCGCCACCCGTTGAGATATTGGAATTGCCACGCAGAAAGGCTTGAACGCCCTCTGGCAAAACTGTATCGGGTGTGTAGCCCTGCTGCTCCAACATAAGCAGTTCGATGTCGCCCAAGTTAATGATTTCCAGCGGTGAACGGTGGTCACGCCCACGCAGTGGATCTTGGTTTTTTTGGTCCACCAATTCACGGATGGTTGAGCTACCGTCCCCCACGACATTGGCTGCGACGCGGAGCAGGACAGCCTCGCACTTGCCGTCCAAGATGAAGAAACGGTACTCGGTCCCCGCCACGAACTCCTCCACGAGCACATGGCTGTCTTCTGAAAAGGCGATGTCCAGGGCTTTTTCATAGTCCGCAAGGCTGGCTGGTTCTTGGAAGATAGAGATGCCAAGACCGAAGTTGGTGGACTTTGGTTTGACAACAATAGCAGAGCTGGCTACCTGTCCGTAATACCGCAGGGCGTCTGTCTTGTTTGCAAATTCCGCTCCCGCAGGTACTGGAAAACCAGCCTGGTCCAAGATTTTCTTGGTCACGACCTTGTTGGCCATGGCGAGGGGAATGACGTAGTTGTCCTTGGAGGTCATGTTGCCATTTTTGATGTACTCGACATGGTCACCATGCCAGAGTTTGAGAAACTGGTCTTCCTCATCCAAAATCTCTACATTCAAGCCCAGCTGAATGGCGTCGAAGAGAATCATCTGGGTGGAGAGTTCCATGTTTTCATAGCCCTTGAGGGCGTAAGGGGCTGTCCAAGCATAGTCATGGAATACTTGTCCTTGCTGCTGACCAAACTTTTCTAGAGACCCATCTTCAACCTGCTCTGCTATTTTTCCGGAAAGGGTCAGATGTGGGTCTTGAAGAGCGTCCTCCACATGTGCAATGAGCTGGCCATAGTAGTCGTCTAGTCCAAAGTGTAGAACTATGGCTGTCATGGCCGTCAAGATTGGCGTGGCATCGGCCTCGCTAGGTAGAGGTGTGTGTGGGTGGCTAAGGGCGATGAGGTTGTTAAGTTTATCTGCTTTTGCTAGGGTGTTATCAATATCTGTCAGTTGGTCTAGCCAAAGAAGAGATAAGATAAAGAGGTGGACTGTATCAAGGGTTTCCTGACTAATAGCAAGCGGGTCATAGGGGTTAAGGTCGAAGGAACGGAATTCTAAATAAGAAATCCCCTTGCTGAGGTAGTCACGGCTAGTCTTTGCTCCGCGTAGTCGGACGGAAGAGTAAAATTCCTTCTCAGCGGATAGTTGACCAGACTGGACAGCTTGTTCGATGTCATCCACGTACTGTTCGAGAGAAGAAAAGGAAATATGAACATCATCGTAGTTGACATAGCCGTACTTGGAATTACGAATGGAACGGACGCAACCGACTTCCGTAGTTAGGAATCCTTTTTCGGCTAGGCTACTTGCCCCATATAGGTAGGTTAAGAGCCAACGATAGTTGAGGAAGTTTTGTGCTAATTTGAGGTAGAGGGTATTTTTGAATGCGATAAAGTCTGTTTCCTCGCTTAATTCAAAAAGTTGTTGGGTTAAGTCTTTTCCTAATTCAAAATTATAATGGATGCCAGACATAGACTGGACGAGCTTGCCATAGCGTTCCCCCAAACCGACACGATATTGGTACTCATAGTCGCTATCTAGTTGAGCAATTTGGATTTCTTCTTCTGAAATCACAGGTGGCATGGATAGGGGCCAGAGGTATTCTTGCTTGTCCATAGAACGTGCGGCAACATCTGTAATGGCTCCTAGTAGGCGACGCGCTTCCTTCGTCGACTGAGCTATTGGTGTAATCAACTCTAACTGTGGCTCGCTGTAGTCTGTCTGGATATAGGGGTGGAAGCTACGAGAACCCAGTTTATGAGGATGGGGAGTTTGCGCAACTCTGTGGTTTGAATTGATGCGAAGTGATTCGCGCTCAATTCCAAAAGTAGCCTGAAGGATGGGGCTGTTTGGTGATAATTTTTGTAACATACTAAGTCCTTTATATTTCTGTCAAAGTCTTATTCCAATTTTATCTAGATTGGAGGGCAAATACAAATTTCTGCTACGTTTCTGGTGAAAAATGTACTGAAAATCACTGAAAGCAAACAAAGACTTCGGATTTCTCTGTCAAAAGCATATTTACACATGTCTATCTCGTGTGTTTAATCGGATTTTTTTTGAAATATACTTTTAAAAAAATAAAAACATTCGCTATATATGAAATTATTGGAATTTCTTGAAAAAATGTTCGTTTTTTGATAGAATAGTGTGTAAAACGAAACTTGCAGGTGAGATTCCTGCCAGAAGTAGAAGAAAGGCTGGGCTGGTTAGCCAGTTCAGAGAAAGAGTGAATATGACATCAGTAGTTGTTGTAGGAACCCAGTGGGGCGACGAAGGTAAGGGTAAAATTACAGACTTCTTGTCTGCTAATGCTGAAGTAATCGCACGTTATCAAGGTGGTGATAACGCTGGACACACTATCGTTATCGATGGCACTAAGTATAAATTGCACTTGATTCCATCAGGAATCTTCTTCCCAGAAAAGATTTCTGTAATCGGTAATGGTGTGGTTGTCAATCCAAAATCTTTGGTGAAGGAAATCAACTATCTCCATGATTCAGGTGTGACAACAGATAATTTGCGGATTTCAGACCGCGCACACGTCATCTTGCCTTACCACATCAAATTGGACCAGTTGCAAGAAGAGTCTAAAGGTGAGAACAAGATTGGTACAACCAACAAGGGTATCGGTCCTGCTTACATGGACAAGGCAGCTCGTGTTGGTATCCGTATTGCAGACCTCTTGGACAAGGAGATTTTTGCGGAGCGTTTGAGAACAAACTTGGCTGAGAAAAACCGTTTGTTTGAGAAAATGTATGAGTCAACTCCGATTGAGTTTGATGAAATCTTTGAAGAATACTATGCTTATGGTCAAGAAATCAAAAAGTATGTAACAGATACCTCTGTTATCTTGAACGATGCTCTCGATCAAGGTAAACGTGTCTTGTTTGAAGGTGCGCAAGGGGTTATGTTGGATATTGACCAAGGTACCTATCCATTCGTTACTTCTTCAAACCCAGTTGCTGGTGGTGTGACCATCGGTAGCGGTGTCGGCCCAAGCAAGATTGACAAGGTTGTTGGTGTATGTAAGGCATACACTAGCCGTGTTGGTGACGGACCATTCCCAACTGAATTGCACGATGAAATCGGAGACCGTATCCGCGAAATCGGTAAGGAATACGGTACGACAACTGGCCGTCCACGCCGTGTCGGTTGGTTTGACTCAGTGGTGATGCGCCATAGCCGCCGTGTGTCAGGTATTACCAACTTGTCCCTCAACTCGATTGACGTCTTGTCAGGTCTTGAAACGTTGAAAATCTGTGTGGCTTATGACTTGGATGGTGAGCGTATTGACCACTACCCAGCAAGCTTGGAGCAACTCAAACGTTGCAAACCAATCTATGAAGAAATGCCAGGTTGGTCTGAAGACATCACAGGTGTACGTAGTCTGGATGAATTGCCAGAAGCGGCTCGCAACTATGTTCGTCGTATCAGCGAATTGGTCGGCGTTCGTATCTCAACCTTCTCAGTAGGTCCTGGTCGTGAACAGACCAACATCCTTGAGAGTGTATGGAGCGCAAAATAGTGTGCGAAGACTGAACGAAAGTTCGGTCTTTTTCTGTTTGGTCGAACTTTGCTTTCTTGTCCAGAATTTGATATAATCATGCTTATCAAACAATAAAAGAGGTAAACAAATGGAAGGTTTATTTTTGCCGCTTGTCATGGTTGCCATGATTGGTTTTATGTTCTATTCGCAACGTAAACAACAAAAACAACGTCAAGAAGCACTAAATCAAATCAAAAAAGGTGATGAAATTGTGACCATTGGTGGGCTATTTGGTATTGTCGATGAAATCGATGATAAAAAGGTTGTTCTCGATGTTGATGGTGTTTATTTGACATTTGAACGTGGTGCTATTCGTAATCGTGTGGCAAGTTCAGGTACTACATCTGCAGTTGTTGAAGAAGTGGCAGTTGAAACGACAGAAGCGACTCCAGAATCTGCAATTGAAGAATAAGGATGAAAAACCGAGGGAAACCTTGGTTTTCTCTTGTTTTAGCCCTGCCTGATTTTTGCTATCCTAGGTAAAAATATGGTATAATGAAACGATTATACAATAAGGAAAATACCATGTTTAAATTTAATTTTAAAAAGAAAGAAAGCATTGAAACAGCAATTGAAGTCCCTAAGCATATCGCTGTGATTATGGATGGCAATGGCCGTTGGGCGAAAAAGCGGATGCAGCCACGTATTATGGGGCATAAGGCTGGTATGGATGCACTTCAAAAGGTTACCAAGACGGCTTCTGATTTGGGAGTAAAGGTGCTAACTGTCTATGCCTTTTCTACAGAAAACTGGTCTCGACCGGAAAAAGAAGTGAAGTTTATCATGAATCTACCTGTGGAGTTTTATGATAAGTATGTTCCTGAACTCCATGCCAATAATGTCAAAATTCAGATGATTGGTGACCATTCCAAACTTCCTGTTCCGACTCTCAATGCGCTTTATAAAGCTGAACAAAAGACAAAGAGTAACACTGGTTTGATTCTCAATTTCGCTCTGAACTATGGCGGTCGTGATGAGGTGACTCGCGCAGTCAAGGCTATTGCGCAAGATGTCTTGGATGCCAAGTTCAATCCTGGTGATATTGATGAGAAATTAATAGCGGATTACCTCTATACAGGAACCTTATCACCAACGTTACGCGATCCCGATCTAGTTATCCGTACAAGTGGTGAACTTCGTCTTAGCAACTTCCTGTCGTGGCAAACAGCCTACAGCGAGCTGTACTTTACAGATATTGCTTGGCCTGATTTTGATGGAGAAGCACTTAAATTAGCGATTAAAGAATACAACCGTCGCCACAGACGTTTTGGCGGTGTATAAGGAGAAGGTATGACAAACGATTTACAGAAACGAGTGATATTTGGCGGCATTGCTCTAGCTATTTTCATTCCCTTTTTGTTGGCTGGTGGGATGGCATTTCAATTTTTTGTAGGCCTGTTAGCTATCATTGCTACGGCTGAATTGATTAAAATGCATCGCCTAGCACCAAATTCTATCGAGGGTGTCCTAGCTATGTTGGCCAGTTTAGTCTTGGCTCTTCCGCTCCAGAATTATCTGACATTTTTACCGACGGATGGAAATTACACAGCCTACGCCATTGTAGTATTTTTACTGCTTGGTTCGACGGTTTTTAATATCGGCCATTACAACTATTCCGATGTGGTCTTTCCAATTGCCTCAAGTTTCTATGTTGGTATCGGCTTTCATAGTTTGATACTGGCTCGTATGGATGGGCTCAATAAAGTCTTCTTTGCCCTCTGTTTAGTCTGGGCAACAGACATTGGTGCCTACTTAATCGGTCGTCAGATTGGTCGGAGAAAATTATTGCCGAAGGTTTCACCAAATAAAACGGTTGAAGGCTTTGTAGGCGGTATTCTTTCTGCGGTGGTAGTTGCTATCATTTTCTTGATTGTCGATAAGTCCTTGTTGGCGGGCTATTCATTTGGCATGATGTTGTTGTTAGTTGTGATTTTCTCGATATTCTCACAATTCGGAGACTTAGTAGAAAGTGCTATTAAACGCCATTTTGGTGTGAAGGATTCTGGAAAAATTATTCCAGGACACGGCGGTATCCTGGATCGTTTTGACGGTATGATTTTTGTCTTTCCAATCATGCACTTCTTTGGATTATTTTAAGGAGGTACTATGAAGGGAATTTTAGCATTTATATTTATATTTGGTGTGATTGTGGTTGTCCATGAATTTGGTCATTTCTACTTCGCCAAGAAAGCGGGTATCCTTGTGAGGGAATTTGCGATTGGGATGGGTCCCAAAATTTTCGCTCATACGGGTAAGGATGGGACACTTTACACCATCCGTATTCTTCCTCTAGGTGGCTATGTTCGAATGGCTGGATGGGGTGAAGATAAGACAGAGATTAAGACAGGTAGTCCTGCCAGCCTCAGCTTGAATGAAGCTGGTGTTGTGACGCGGATTAATTTGTCTGGTAAGCAACTGGATAGTCTCAGTTTGCCAATGAATGTAACCAGTTTTGACTTTGAAGAAAAATTGGAAATCACAGGCTTGGTCTTGGAAGAAAGCAAGACCTATAAGGTTGATCACGATGCCACGATTGTAGAGGAAGATGGAACAGAAGTTCGGATTGCTCCACTTGATGTTCAGTATCAAAATGCGACAGTCTGGGGACGGTTGATGACCAACTTTGCGGGGCCTATGAATAATTTTATTCTAGGGATTCTAGTATTTATTATTTTGTTCTTCATGCAAGGCGGGGTTGCCAACCCATCAAGCAATGCAGTAAGTATTACTGAAGGTGGTGCTTTGCAGGCTGCAGGTGTTGTCACAGGGGACAAGATTCTTTCGGTCAATGGGAACGCGACAGACAGCTACACAGAAGTTGCAACGATTATTAGCAAAGCAGCGACAGATGCAACAACAGCCCCAAGCTTTGATTTGGTTGTTGAGCATGATGGGAAAAACCGTCATGTCTCCGTTACTGCTGAACAAGTAGATGGGGCTTATCGAATTGGTATCTCACCGATTTTGAAAACTGGTTTCGTTGATAAAATTGTCGGTGGTTTCCAAGAAGCGGGAGCGACAGCTCTTAGGGTTGTGACAGCTTTGAAGAATCTAATTGCAAACTTTGATGTTAAGCAGTTGGGGGGACCGGTTGCTATTTATAAAGTAAGTTCTCAAGCGGCTGAATTTGGTTTGGTTTCTGTATTGGGGCTAATGGCTGCGCTCTCCATTAACCTTGGAATCTTCAATTTGATTCCAATTCCAGCCTTGGATGGTGGTAAGATTGTTATGAATATTCTGGAAGCCATTCGCAGAAAACCACTCAAACCAGAGACGGAATCTTATATCACTCTAGCAGGTGTAGCCGTTATGGTGGTTCTTATGATAGTAGTCACTTGGAATGATATTATAAGAGTCTTCTTCTAAGATAATTTGAAATTTACGAAAGGAATTGAACACGGGCTGAAACCTGTGTCTTCCTGTCAAACAAATGATGAAAGGAACTGAATGCGTGCTAAACGCAGGATGTTCTGAAAAATACGAAAAAGAAAGGAACAGAGAGTTTTCATATTTGAACTCGAGCGTCAGCGAGGGTTCAGATAAGTGACTTCTGTGATTCCTAATCAAGTAAACTACGAAAGGAACTGAATGCGTGCTAAAAACTTTACGAAAAAGATAAACCTGCCTAGTGCCAAAAGCACTGCGTTAGGTTTCCTATTTTCGTTTCGTTTTCTTAACGCACTTATATCTTAACTATGAAACAGTCTAAAATGATTATCCCTACTTTGCGGGAGATGCCTTCGGATGCGTCGGTGATTAGCCACGCTTTGATGTTACGTGCGGGTTATGTCCGCCAGATTTCTGCTGGTATTTACAGCTACTTGCCATTGGCTAACCGTGTGATTGAAAAAGCAAAAAATATCATGCGTGAGGAGTTTGATAAGATTGATGCTATTGAATTTTTGGCACCAGCTCTCTTGTCAGCGGACATTTGGCGTGAGTCAGGTCGTTACGAAACATATGGCGATGATCTTTACAAGCTCAAAAACCGCGAAGGTTCTGACTTTATCTTGGGACCAACTCACGAAGAAACGGTGACTCTTTTGGCGCGTGATGCGGTCCAGTCTTACAAACAGTTGCCGCTTAACATTTACCAAATCCAATCTAAGTATCGTGATGAAAAACGCCCTCGTAACGGTCTTCTCCGTGGTCGCGAGTTCATCATGAAAGATGGTTACAGCTTCCATGCTAGTTATGAGAGCTTGGACCAGACCTATGATGACTACAAGGCGGCTTACGAGGCAATCTTCACTCGTGCAGGCTTGGAGTTCAAAGCTATCATCGGTGACGGTGGTGCCATGGGTGGTAAGGATAGCCAGGAGTTTATGGCTATTACTCCAGACCGTACTGACCTGGACCGTTGGGTTGTCTTGGACAAGTCGGTTGCTTCTTTTGAGGAAATCCCAGAGGATGTTCTTGAAGCAATCAAAGCAGAACTCTTGGCATGGTCTGTGTCTGGTGAAGATACCATCGCCTACTCTAGCGAATCAGGCTACGCTGCCAACCTAGAAATGGCAACTAGCGAGTACAAACCAAGTATAGCAGTTGTCGTCGAAGAAGACTTGGTTAAAGTGGCGACGCCAGATGCTAAAACGATCGATGAAGTGGCAGCCTTCTTGAATGTCGTGGAAGAGCAAACTATCAAAACCATGCTCTTTATGGCAGATGGCGAGCCAGTTGTTGCCCTCCTTGTTGGCAATGATCAAGTGAACGATGTCAAGTTGAAAAACCACCTCGGAGCAGATTTCTTTGATGTAGCAGGCCCAGCGGATGCTGAAAAAATCTTCGGTGCAGGTTTTGGTTCCCTTGGACCAGTCGGCTTGCCAGAAAACATCAAGATTATTGCAGACCGCAAGGTGCAAGATGTGAAAAATGCTGTTGTCGGTGCCAACGAAGACGGTTTCCACTACACAGGTGCCAATGCGGGACGTGATTTCCAAGTGACTGAGTATGTGGACATTCGTGAAGTCAAGGAAGGCGAACCTTCTCCAGATGGACACGGGGTTCTCAACTTTGCCCGTGGTATCGAGATTGGTCACATCTTCAAACTCGGTACACGCTATTCAGACAGCATGAATGCCAACATCTTGGATGAGAATGGTCGTTCTATGCCGATTATCATGGGATGCTATGGAATCGGTGTTAGCCGCCTCTTGTCAGCCGTTCTTGAACAACACGCTCGCCTCTTTGTTAACAAGACACCAAAAGGCGAATACCGTTACGCTTGGGGCATCAACTTCCCTAAAGAATTGGCACCGTTTGATGTGCATTTGATTCCAGTCAATGTCAAAGATGAAGAAGCTATGGCCTTGACTCAGTCTATCGAAGCGAGCTTGGTCGGAGCTGGTTATGAAGTCTTGACAGACGACCGTAATGAGCGTGTCGGCGTTAAGTTCTCTGACAGTGACTTGATTGGCTTGCCAATCCGTGTGACCGTTGGTAAAAAAGCAGCTGATGGCATCGTCGAAGTGAAAATCAAGGGCACAGGTGATACTGTGGAAGTTCATGTGGACCAACTCCTTGAAACCTTGCAAATCCTTACAAAAGAAAATGAATAACAGAAAAAGACTTGGTTGATGATAGCCAAGTCTTTGTTGATAAAATGGGAGTGGGAAAGAACTCGACTAGGTCAAAAAGAGTTCGTCTTTCCACCCCCGCACAGTTGATTAGGTCAGATTTGGAGTGTGAAACACGAATAAATCTGCCAATCAACCACTGCGCTGAGATGTTGACACGAACTCTGATAAGTTGCGCGGGTCTTTTTCCAAAAGCCTATTTTTTTATAACATATTTAGTAGGAGGTTATAGAGGATAGCTCCTGCGACTCCTCCAAGAATTGGGCCAGCAACTGGGATCCAGCTATAAGACCAGTCAGAATCTCCCTTGTTAGGAATTGGAAGGATGGCATGCATGATACGAGGACCAAGGTCACGAGCAGGATTGACTGCGTAGCCTGTTGTAGATCCTAGTGAGAAGCCGATTGCAAATACGATAAGTCCCACAATGATTGGGCCGAGGCCAGCGCTGACATTGTTAGGGCCAATTGCAAGGATTCCCATGACTAAGACAGCTGTGCCAAGAGCCTCGCCGAGCAAGTTTGAAGCTGTGTGACGAAGAGCTGGTCCAGTAGAGAAGGTAGCAAGGATTGTTCCGCTATCTTTTGTTTCCTGCCAATGTGGGTAGAAATGGAGATAGAGGACGATGGATGCCAACATTGCTCCAGCAAATTGGGCAAGTAGGAAGCCAGGGACTTGAACCCATGGTAGGGAGCCGATAGATGCCATTGCGATAGTGACAGCTGGATTCAGGTGGGCAGGTCCAAAAATTCCTGATACGTAGACGGCAATTGTGACAGCGATGCCCCATCCTAGTACGATGGTCAGCCAGCCGCTATTTTCAGCCTTGGTTTTAGAGAGGATGCAGGATGCAACCACACCGTTTCCAAGTAATACTAGTATGAAAGTTCCAAGTAATTCTCCAATCAGATTCATAATGACCTCCTATTTATTGATTGTCAGTTCTTTTAATTGTTCAAGAATAGTCTTCAAGTCAGCTCCAGCCTGTAAGAGAGCTGCGGCAGTGTAGCAACCTTCGACGACTGGTACGGTTTGGATAAGAATTTGTTTGTCTGTAAAATCGGCAGCAATTTCCATGTTCATTCGGGCGCTACCTAGGTCGAAAAAGGCAAGGAGGGTATCAGCAGGGTTTGCTTCAACTCGCTCTTGTACGATTTCAAAGCTAGTACCGATGCTACCATCTTCTAATCCGCCACAGTAGGTAATGGGAATATCTTTGGCGACTTCAGATACTAGGTCGATGATTCCCTGGGCCAAATTTTTTGAATGGGATACGAGTAAGATACCAACCTTTGTCATAGTCCTGCCTCCAACATGGCTTCAAAGAGAAGTCCAGATGAGAAAGAACCTGGGTCAATGTGTCCAATAGACCTTTCCCCAACATAGGACGCGCGTCCCTTGGTTGCAGCAATATCCTTTGTCCCTTGAACGGCTTTATGGATAATTTCCGCTGTCAGTTGGCTTTCTCTTAGGGCAGAAATAACAGGAATCCAAACGTCTACCATGGTTTTCTCGCCTAATTCAGCCTTGCCGCGTTTTTGGATCATGTCCAAACCTGCTTGAAGCATATCAGCTAAATCCGAGCCGGCTTGACTGGCTTTGGTAATACCCATAAAGGCAGAGCCGTAGAGAGGACCGGAAGCACCGCCAACCTTGCTGAGAAGTTGCATGGCAACCACCTTAAAGACTTGGTCCGCAGTCTCATAGTCTTTTTCAGATAGCTCCTGCATGACGGCAGCCATTCCTCGCGCCATGTTGCCCCCGTGATCTCCATCTCCGATAGGAGAGTCAAGCTCACTCAAATAATCTTTGTTTTCTTGAATTTTCTTGTTGAATGTCTCCATCCAGAGTAATGCTTGTTTTACATCCATAGTCTTTCTCCTACCAAGCTACCACTTCAACAGGGGCCTGCAAAGCGTCAATCCAGCTTGGGTCTTCTAATTTGATTAAGGTCAATGACAGTCCAGCCATATCAATCGATGTCATGTAGTTACCGATTTTCTTGTAGTCAACGACAACACCTTTTTTAGCCAGCAATTGAGCAACGTCGTTTGCAAAGACATATTGCTCCATCAGAGGGGTAGCGCCGAGACCGTTGATAAGGACACCATAGTGCTCGCCATCTTGAATATCGAAGCCTTCAGCCAATTTCTCAACCAATTCTTCAGCCAATTTAGCAGATGGTTGGAGTTTTTCTTTCTTATAGCCAGGTTCGCCGTGGATACCGACACCGTATTCAAATTCATCTTCTTCAAGGACGAAGCCTGGTTTGCCCACTTCTGGTACAGTAGCGCCTGATAGGGCTAAGCCGATAGTCTTGATTTGTGGGACGAGACGGTCAGCCAGTTCCTTGATTTCTGCTAGGGATTTGCCAGTTGTTGCAGCGTGACCGAGAATCTTGTGGACAAGGATGGTACCTGCTACCCCACGACGGCCTTGGGTATAGAGGCTATTTTCCACAGCGATGTCATCGTCCACAACGACACTGGCTACTTCGATGCCCTCCATTTCCGCCAATTCTTGCGCCATCTCAAAGTTCATGATGTCGCCAGAGTAGTTTTTGATGACCATAAAGACGCCAGCTCCCTCGTCAGCAGCCTTGATGGCTTCCAAGATTTGGTCTGGAGTTGGTGAGGTAAATACTGCGCCACATACAGCGGCGGACAACATGCCCTTGCCGACAAAGCCTGCATGAGAAGGTTCATGACCAGAGCCACCTCCTGAGATGATGCCGACTTTACCAGATTTTTCGGCCTTGCGGATAATCACATCAAATCCATCGATACGATCGACAAGATCTTGGTGCATAAAGACAAGTCCTTTTAACATTTCATCAACGACATGTTCGGGTTGATTGATAATTTTTTTCATGAGAAAACTCCTTTGTTTTTGTTTGCGCTTACATTTTACATTGTCCGAAAGAAAAAAGGAAGGGACAGATTGTCCAAAGTGTCCCTTTTGTTCCAAAGAAAAGCATGATAGGGTATAATAAAGAGGAAGCGAAAGGAAGTGACATATGCCAACCTCGTTGATTACAAAGAAAAGGATTGCAAAGGCTTTTAAAAAACAGCTATCCCAAAAATCCTTTGATAAAATCTCAGTTGTCGACATCATGCAGGAAGCAGGGATTCGTCGTCAAACCTTTTACAACCATTTTTTAGACAAGTATGAGTTACTGGACTGGATATTTGAAACAGAATTGCAGGAGCAGGTAACTGACAATCTGACCTATATTAGTGGAATCAAGCTTCTGGATGAGCTCTTGTACTACATCGAGAGTAACCAATCTTTCTATAGGCAACTCTTTGAGATTAAGGGGCAAAATGATTTTGTCAGCTATTTAGAAGGCTACTTTATGGTTTTGATGGAGAAAATTATCAACGAATACCAGCTTCAGGAGGGGAAAATGATTTCCCAACAGGATAAGCATTTTTTGATTCTCTATCATGCTAATGCTTGGATTGGACTGATAAAGGAAGGACTGACGCAGTCGCCTTGTCAGATTCACAGTTATTGGAAGCAAATGGTGGCTCTTGTTCGCGAGTCGTTTTTGATTTTGTAGGAGTTAATATATGGTGTTTATTAGAAATAGACAGGCAACAATTATTGAAGATTATTTGGATGGTTTCTGTCGAACCAATCCTAAAGTGAAGAAAGTGAAGGGGCTTCCGATTGTTCTGCAAAGAAGACAAAATGGGGAACAGATTCCGATTGTTTCTGGCGGTGGTTCTGGTCATGAACCAGCCCATGTTGGCTTCGTCGGTAAAGGAATGCTGACTGCAGCAGTCTATGGAGAGATTTTTACTCCACCAACTGCTGAAGAAGTCTTGGCAGCCATTCATGCAGTAGATAAGGGCAAGGGAGTTTTTCTGATTGTAAAAAACTTTGAGGCAGACCTTGTCTCTTTTAGAAAAGCCATCGAATCGGCTCGGCAGGAGGGAATTGCAGTCAAGTACATCGTATCCCATGACGATATTTCGGTCGATACTAAGAATAATTTCCGTATGCGGCATAGGGGGCTTGCAGGGACCATTCTACTTCATAAGATATTAGGAGCTGCTGCCCTTACTGGCTATAGCCTGGATGAATTGGAACAGCTGGGACTGTCTTTGGCAACAGAAATTGCGACCATCGGTTTTGCAACCAAGTCGGCCTATTTGCCCAATGCTGCCCTGCCTTTGTTTGATTTGGAGGAGGGGCAGATATCTTACGGCATTGGTATCCATGGAGAAGAAGGCTATCGGACCGTTCGTTTTGAATCCTCTGAGCAGTTAGCCAACGAAATTGTGAACAAATTAAAATTAAAATTCCGCTGGAAAGAGGGGGAAGACTATATTCTTTTGGTCAATAATCTTGGATCTATGTCCGAGGTTGAGCAAGGAATCTTTTTGAACGACATTTGCCAATTTCTAGAACTAGAAGGTCTGAAGCTTTCCTATATAAAAACAGGTAAGTTTATGACTAGTCTAGATATGGGAGGAATTTCTGTCACCCTCTGTCGTGTCAAGGATCAAAAATGGCTGGACTTTTTAGAAGCACCGACAGAAGCTGCGGCTTGGTAGGCTCCTCTTTTCATAGAACATCCACCTCTAGGGGTTTTCCCATAGAGGTTTTTCTTGCACTCTTTCTATTTTTAGATAAAATACCTTGAAAAAAATGGTCAGGGAGGAGAATGGTACTGATAAACAAAAAGTTTGTCATAAAACGATTCAGAAGGATGATAAGATGACAAAGAAAAAACAATTGACCGGACTCGTCCTTGCGACAGGTTTGTCTGTTTTGGGAAGCGAAGTCCAAGCAGACGAAATCGTCACAGCCACTAGTCCAGCAGAGGCGGAAGCTGTCAGTTCGACGACCAGTAGCCAACCGGTCACTGCTCAGGATGTGCAGATGCTCAGGCAGTGGTTGATGAAGCCAGTCAAGTAGCGCAAGCCATTGATACAGCAGTGGCGACAACGGAGCAGGACTGGGCATGCTCGGATTGGCAGTAGGAGTGAGACGGAAAGGAGAGTAGGGATGAGTAATCACGTAGAAAATAAAAAGGATGTAAATCTAATTGTGGCCTATAAATTGGGAGACAGATTGAACGGTATGTCTGCTAAAGATGTTTTAGATGCACACTATAATCACGCAATAAATAACGGCGGCAGAGTTTTGTTTACAGTGCCGACTGAAAATGTGACAAAGGTAGGTAAAAATAAACAACCAGACCAACTCATCATGACACTAGGAGACTTCTCGGACGGCTTTATTGCGGAAGTTGATGACTTTGGAGAGTTCCATAGTAAGACACCAAGTAATGCATATCAAAATCCGTCACAGTTTGATACGATCCAAGAAAGTCAGTCAAATTATACTTGGTTTGAACTAAAAAATCCTAAAAAGCTTGCTACATTAGCTTTAGAACAATTTACAAATGTAAATACAGTTAAGCCACTTATAGAAAGTTTATCAGGTCAATCTTGTCGTATTTATGTTCAGTAAGTACGCTGGAATAACTAGGTATTGAAAAATTCACAATATAAATAAATAAAATCCTCGGAAAGCGTTCTGAGGATTTTTGTTCTGTATTCATATTTTTATCAAGTTTATGGTATAATTATTTAGTAGAAAAGGTGAAGACGGTGGCTCTCGATTTTCTGAAAGTGAGGTGATGCCTATGGGCAATTCATCAAAATCTAACAGAAAGGGGGGAGCATTCTTTTGACAGCTTTTGAAGTTGTACAAACGATTCTGGCTTTTGGTAGCTTTACCATTGCTTTAGTCAGTTTGTGCTATAAAATCTTCAAAGAAAATGACCAAAAGAAATAGCCGTCCATACTTTGGCAAGTAACGGCTATTTCTTTAGCTAAAATTAATGAGCCACCGTCTTTTTAACGGTTCTACGTTGGGTAGTTGTTAGCGCAACTGCCTTTTTCTATTTCTATTATAACACGAAAGCTTGAAAAAGCAAGTTTAAAAGGCAGTGGCATACTGGGGATTTCATACCTATAAAATAAAACGTCGGGGCTAGTTTCAGCTTTTGAAGTTGTACAAACGATTCTGGCTTTAGGTAGCTTTACCATTGCTTTAGTCAGCTTGTGCTATAAAATCTTCAAAGAAAATGACCAGAAGAAATAGCCGTCCATACTTTGGCAAGTAACGGCTATTTCTTTAGCTAAAATTAATGAGCCACCGTCTTTTTAACGGTTCTACGTTGGGTAGTTGTTGACGCAACTACCTTCTTATATCTCTATTATAACACGAAAGGGCTGGGCAAAAAGTCCTGCCACGCTTCTCAAAGTTAGTGTCAACATCTCAGCGCAGTGGTTGATTGGCAGATTTGTTCGTGTTTCACACACCAAATCTGACCATTACGACTGTTGCGAACAAAGTTCGCTTCATCTCCAACCTCCAAAGGTTCCCCGAACCTTTGGAGCTATGCGGGGGTGGGAGTGAAACAGTCTGGAGATAGACTGTTTCAGCTCAACAACTTAAAACGAAAAATTGTTGACGAACTCTTTAGATTGGTCGAGTTCTGTCCCACTCCCAGTTTAAATGGTGGTGTCCTGCCAGAAAAGTCCCTGGCTTAGTCCAAGAAAAATTCTTTCATTTATGGTAAAATGTTTCTAACGAACTACAAAGGAAATAAGTATGTCAGATAAGTTTCAACTCTTGCTACAACAAATCGGAATGCCTCTTGATGCACGACAATCAGGGGCTTTTTCGACTGCAACGATTGAGAAAGTAGTCTTGCACAAGGTCAGCAAACTCTGGGAATTTACCTTCCGTTTTGAAACCCCCTTGCCGCTCATGGACTATCAACTCTTCAAGGCTCGTTTGGCGACGGAGTTTGAAAAGGTGGGCAATAAGATTCAATTTTCTATTGTCAGCGATGCGGAGGCCTTTGAAGCTGGTTTGGTAGAAGCTTATTATCCAGAAGCTTTTACGGAAGATTTGTGCCAGAGTGCAGGCTTCAAGGCTCTTTTTCAGCCATTAGAGGTGACTTATAGAGATGGTGTTTTGTGGATAAAAGGTCCTGAAACCATTGACACAGATCATTTTCGGAAGAATCATCTGCCAAATCTTGTGGAACAATACAAGCGATTTGGTTTTGGCAATCTTGCGGTGGACATCCAAGTCTGTCAGGAAATGACGCAGCAACAAGCGGAGATTTTCCATGCGCAGAATGAGGAAATTTACCAGCAAGCTAATGAAGAAAACTTGGCGGCCCTTGAACAACTGGCTCAAATGGCGCCACCACCAGAGGCAGCTCAGCCATTTGTCCCAGAATATAAGAAAAATCGTCCTGCCAAGGTCAATATCGAAAAGGCTGAGATTACTCCTATGATTGAGGTGGATAGTGAGGAGAACCGGATTGTCTTTGAGGGACTGGTCTTTGAGGTTGAGCAGAAGACGACCAAGACGGGACGGGTCATTATCAACTTTAAGATGACCGACTATACTTCGTCCTTTACCTTGCAGAAGTGGGCTAAGAATGAGGAAGAGGCCCAGAAGTTTGATATGGTCAAAAAGGGCAACTGGTTGCGGGTACGAGGCAATGTGGAGACCAATAATTTCACTCGTGATTTGACTATGAACGTGCAGGAAGTCCAAGAGGTCAAGAAGGAAATCCGTAAGGACCTTATGCCTGAAGGGGAGAAACGGGTCGAGTTTCATGCTCATACCAACATGTCTACCATGGATGCCCTGCCTGCTGTTGAGGACTTGGTGGCACGTGCTGCGGCTTGGGGACACAAGGCGGTGGCCATTACTGACCATGGTAATGTCCAGTCCTTCCCCCATGGCTATCATGCTGCCCGTAAAGCTGGAATCAAGCCCCTCTTCGGGATGGAGGCCAATATTGTCGAGGACTCTGTGCCCATTGCTTACAACGAAGCAGATTTAGTCCTGTCCGAAGCAACCTATGTGGTCTTTGACGTGGAAACAACCGGTCTCTCTGCAGTCAACAATGCCCTGATTCAGATTGCGGCGTCTAAGATGCACAAGGGCAATATTATTGCGGAATTTGATGAATTTATCGATCCAGGTCATCCGCTCAGTCAATTTACAACAGATCTGACAGGAATCACAGATGAGCATGTGCGTTGTTCTAAACCTCTGGAACAAGTCCTGCGTGAGTTTCAAGATTTCTGTCAAGATTCCGTCATGGTTGCCCACAACGCGACCTTTGACGTTGGCTTTATGAATGTCAACTATGAACGAGCAGGCTTACCTATTATTAGCCAGCCTGTCATTGATACCTTGGAATTTGCTCGTAACCTCTACCCCGACTTTAAGCGTCATGGTTTAGGTCCTCTCACCAAGCGGTTTGGTGTTGCTCTTGAACATCACCACATGGCCAACTACGATGCGGAGGCGACAGGGCGCCTTCTCTTCATCTTCCTAAAAGATGCTCTGGAGAAGCACAATTTGACCAATCTCAACCAGCTAAATACGGAGCTGATTGCAGAGGATTCCTATAAGAAGGCTCGTGTCAAGCATGCCACGTTATATGTGATCAATCAAGTTGGTTTGAAAAATATGTTCAAACTGGTCTCTCTTTCCAATACCAAGTATTTTGAGGGAGTTCCACGTATTCCACGGACCGTTCTCAATGCCCATCGTGAAGGTTTAATATTGGGAACAGCCTGTCAAGAGGGCGAGGTCTTCGATGATTTGCTTTCCAAAGGGATAGATGAAGCGGTTAAAACGGCAGCCTATTATGATTTTATCGAAGTTATGCCACCTGCCCTCTATGCTCCTATGATTGCCAAGGAGCAGTTTAAGGACATGGCAGAGATTGAAGAAACTATCAAGCAGTTGATTGAGGTAGGACATAGGGCAGGTCTGCCAGTTTTGGCGACAGGAAATGTTCACTATATTGACCCCGAAGAGGAAATCTATCGGGAAATCATTGTTCGTGCTCTAGGTCAAGGGGCACCGATTAACTGGACCATCGGAAATGGTGAGAACGCTCAGCCAGCACCGCTGCCAAAAGCTCACTTTAGAACGACCAGCGAGATGTTGGACGAATTTGCCTTCTTGGGAGAAAGTCTGGCCCGTGAGATTGTCATTACCAATCCCAATGCCATGCTCGATCGGTTTGAAGATGTTCAGGTAGTCAAGACCGACCTCTACACGCCTTATATTGAGAAGGCCGAGGAAACGGTTGCGGAATTAACCTATCAAAAAGCCTTTGAAATTTATGGCAATCCTCTGCCTGATATTATTGACCTGCGGATTGAGAAGGAATTGACGTCCATTCTGGGTAATGGATTCGCCGTGATTTACCTGGCGTCGCAGATGTTGGTGCACCGTTCCAACGAGCGGGGCTACCTGGTGGGTTCACGGGGGTCTGTCGGCTCCAGTTTCGTTGCGACCATGATTGGGATTACCGAGGTAAACCCTATGCCTCCTCACTATGTCTGTCCAAATTGTCAACACAGTGAATTTATCACAGACGGTTCCTATGGTTCAGGTTTTGACCTGCCAGACAAGGATTGTGAAAAGTGTGGGACCAAATATAAAAAAGATGGTCAGGACATTCCTTTCGAGACCTTCCTTGGTTTCGATGGAGACAAAGTTCCCGATATTGACTTGAACTTCTCAGGGGATGACCAACCGTCTGCCCATTTGGATGTTCGGGATATTTTCGGGGAGGAAAATGCCTTCCGTGCAGGAACGGTAGGTACGGTAGCTGCTAAGACTGCCTATGGTTTTGTCCGAGGCTATGAGCGGGATTATGGCAAATTCTATCGAGATGTGGAAGTAGAACGCTTGGCTGCTGGCGCGGCCGGTGTCAAACGGACGACTGGTCAGCACCCAGGGGGAATTATCGTATTTCCTGACTACATGGATGTTTATGATTTTACGCCTGTTCAGTATCCTGCCGATGATGTGACGGCCAACTGGCAGACCACCCACTTTAACTTCCACGATATTGATGAAAACGTCTTGAAACTCGATGTCCTGGGTCACGATGATCCGACCATGGTTCGCAAGTTGCAGGACTTGTCAGGCATTGATCCGCAGACCATTCCTGCCGATGACAAGGGAGTGATGGCCCTCTTCTCAGGTACAGAAATTCTGGGAGTTACACCAGAGCAGATTGGGACACCGACAGGTATGCTGGGCATTCCGGAATTCGGGACCAACTTTGTACGGGGGATGGTGGAGGAAACCAAACCGACCACCTTTGCAGAACTCTTGCAGCTGTCTGGTCTATCCCACGGTACAGACGTATGGTTGGGCAATGCCCAGGACTTGATTAAGGCAGGAATTGCCGACCTATCCACAGTTATCGGTTGTCGGGATGACATCATGGTTTATCTCATGCACGCAGGTTTGCCACCTAAGATGGCCTTTAACATCATGGAGCGGGTGCGGAAGGGCATGTGGCTCAAGATTTCCGAGGAAGAGCGAAATGGCTATATCCAAGCCATGAAGGATAACAAGGTGCCAGACTGGTACATCGAATCCTGTGGGAAAATCAAGTACATGTTCCCTAAAGCCCACGCGGCTGCCTACGTTATGATGGCCTTGAGGGTTGCCTATTTCAAGGTTCATCATCCACTCTACTACTATTGTGCTTATTTCTCTATTCGTGCCAAGGCCTTTGATTTGGCGACCATGTCAGGCGGTCTAGATAAAGTCAAGGCCAAGATGGAAGAAATTGCCCTCAAGAAGAAGAACAACGAAGCCTCAAACGTTGAGCAGGACCTTTACACCACCTTAGAGTTGGTCAATGAGATGCTGGAACGTGGCTTCAAGTTCGGCAAATTGGACCTTTACAAGTCTCATGCGACCGACTTCTTGATTGAAGAAGATACCCTTATCCCACCATTTGTCGCTATGGATGGTCTGGGAGAGAACGTTGCCAAGCAGGTTGTGGCGGCGCGTGCAGAGGGAGAATTCCTCTCTAAGACAGAACTCCGTAAGCGTGGTGGATTGTCAGGTACACTGGTCGAAAAAATGGATGAAATGGGCATTCTCGGTAAAATGCCAGAGGATAACCAGCTCAGTCTCTTTGATGATTTGTTTTAAACTTGTTCACTGTTTCTTTTGGAAGCAGTGAATTTTTTTATAAAAAGAAATCAAAACTCTTGACTAATATTTTTGATAGGTATATAATCTCTACATAGTGATAAAAACTACTATGTAGTAACAATAAGAAAAGAGGAAATCCTATGTCAAACTTTGCAAAACTTCAAGAAACTCGTCGTTCTATCTATGCACTTGGTAAAGACCTACCTGTATCAAATGAAGAAGTAGTAGCACTTGTTGAGAAAGCCATGAAAGAATCTCCATCAGCTTTCAACTCACAATCAAGCCGTGCAGTTGTACTTTTCGGAGCTGAATCAGACGCTTTTTGGAATGAAATTGCCTACAGCGAATTAGAAAAAGTAACGCCAGCAGAAGCTTTTGAAGGCACAAAAGGTCGTTTGGCTGGTTTTGCGGCTGGTGCTGGTACTATCTTGTTCTTCGAAGACCAAGACGTGGTTAAAGGCTTGCAAGAAAGCTTCCCACTTTACGCTGAAAACTTCCCGATCTGGTCTGAACAAGCTCACGGTATCAACTTGTACGCAGTATGGTTGGCTTTCGCTGAGAAAAACATCGGCATGAACGTACAACACTACAACCCATTGGTTGACGCACAAGTTGCTGAAAAATACGGTATCCCAGCTAACTGGAAACTCCGTGCACAAGCACCATTCGGAAGCATCGCAGCTCCAGCAGCAGACAAAGACTATATGGCGGATAGTGACCGTGTAAAGGTTTTTGGTAACTAATACTCTGCGAAAATTGAAGTCAGACGTTGTTGACTTGATGTGATGAACTTAAGTTCTATCTACATCTGCGTCGCCTAGTCTGACTTCAATTTTCATTGAGTATACATATTTACAGTTTGTTTTATTACGTCGGCAGATAAGGGCTGGGCTCAAGCCCAGCGCCACTTCTTAGAGTTCGTGCCAACATCTCAGCGCAGTGGTTGATTGGCAGATTTGTTCGTGTCTTACACTCCAAATCTGACCATTACGACTGTTGCGAACAAAGTTCGCTTCATCTCCAACCTCCAAAGGTTCCCCGAACCTTTGGAGTTATGCGGGGGTGGGAGTGAAACAGTCTGGGAATAGACTGTTTCAGCTCAACAACTAGAAATAAAGACTTGTTGACGAACTCTTTTTGACCTAGTCGAGTTCTTTCTCACTCCCTATTTCCAGCTTCAAACACTCCACTGGATTGTTTGAACTCGCTTCGGCGTACGTTACGAGCGTTACTTACTATCGTAAGTAAGATTTCCAACCTTCAACAGTCACTACTCTGACTGTTGAAGCAGCCTACAGCTGTTGATACGAACTCTGTTCGCTTTATCTCCAACCTCTAACTGTCTCCCAGATAGTTAGAGCAAGTACTAAATGCAAACTGAAAACTTTACTCTGCGAAAATTGAAGTCAGATGTTGTTGACTTGAAGTGATGAGTGTAAAGCTCCACTGGAGCTTTACACTCTGCTCCCTTAAAACAAGAGAGGAGCGGGGGTATACCTTCGGCTTTTTGACACGAACTCCGTTCGCTTTATCTTCCAGCTCCAACTATCTCCCAGAGCTAACCTTTCCAACTTCCTGTATCAGCAGGAAGTTTTTTTATCTGTCTAGCTTAAAATATGATACAATAATAGGGTATTTCAAAGTACAAAGGAGAAAAAGATGGTATTACCAAATTTTAAAGAAAATCTCGCTAAATATGCTAAACTTTTGGTTTCAACAGGTATCAATGTGCAACCAGGTCACACGATTCAATTGACAATTGGAGTAGATCAGGCTGAGTTGGCTCGTTTGATTGTCAAAGAAGCATATGCTCACGGTGCTAAGGAAGTCTTGGTCAACTGGTTGGACGATGTGATTGCGCGTGAACGTTTGGTCAATGTAGATGTGGAACTTTTGGAACAAGTTCATCCACAACGCATCACTGAAATGAACTACCTTTTGGAGCGTAAGGCTAGCCGTTTGGTTGTTTTGTCAGAAGATCCAGGTGCTTACGATGGCGTTGATCCAGAGAAATTGTCTCGCAACGCTCGTGCACTCAGCCAGGCTTTGAACCCAATGCGGCAAGCATCCCAAGCTAACAAAATCAGCTGGACACTCGGTGCAGCCTCTGGTTTGGAATGGGCTAAAAAAGTCTTCCCAAATGCAGCGTCTGACGAAGAGGCAGTGGACCTCCTTTGGGACCAAATCTTCAAGACTTGCCGTATCTACGAGGAAGATCCAATCAAGGCTTGGGAAGAGCACGAAGCACGCTTGGTGGCTAAGGCTAAGGTGCTTAACGATGAGCAGTTTGTCAAATTGCACTACACAGCACCAGGAACTGACCTCGTTCTCGGTATGCCGAAGAATCACTTGTGGGAAGCGGCTGGTTCGGTTAATGCCCAAGGTGAACACTTTATTGCCAACATGCCAACAGAAGAGGTCTTCACAGCACCTGACTACCGTGTGGTAGACGGTTATGTAACGTCAACAAAACCACTCAGCTACAATGGTAACATCATCGAAGGCATCAAAGTAACCTTCAAAGACGGTGAAATCGTAGACGTGACGGCTGAAAAAGGCGATGAAGTCATGAAGAAATTAGTCTTTGATAACGCTGGTGCACGTGGTCTCGGTGAGGTTGCCCTTGTGCCAGACAAGAGCCCAATCTCTCAATCAGGTGTGACTTTCTTCAACACTCTCTTTGATGAAAATGCCTCAAACCACTTGGCGATTGGTCAAGCTTATGCCTTCTCTATCGAAGGTGGCACGGAAATGAGCCAAGAAGAGTTGAAAGAAGCTGGTCTCAACCGCTCAGATGTTCACGTGGACTTTATGATTGGTTCTAACAAGATGAACATTGACGGAATCCGTGAAGACGGTACTCGTGTGCCAATCTTCCGTGACGGTGAGTGGGCGATTTAATGATATTTGAATGAAACTGGGCAAAAAGCTCAGGATCACTTCTCAGAGTTCGTATCAACATCTCAGCGCAGTGGTTGATTGGCAGATTTGTTCGTGTTTTGCACTCCAAATCTGACCTAATCAACTGTGCGGGGGTGGGAAGACGAACTCTTTTTGACCTAGTCGAGTTCTTTCCCACTCCCATTTTGTAAATAAGGAGGAAAACAAGATGTTAACAAGTATTATCGCAGGTGCCATTATTGGCTTGATTGCAGGCGCTCTTACTTCATCAGACGACCGTCGTGGTTGTCTTGGAAATATCATCCTTGGACTTGCTGGTTCGTGGATTGGACAGTTGCTCTTTGGTGATTGGGGTCCACAGTTTGCTGGTATGGCCCTGGTACCGTCAGTCTTTGGAGCAGTATTGCTGGTGGCGATTTTTAGCAGCTCAAGGCGGAATTAAACACCTGAACCGTGCTTCAATTGGAGCATGGTTTTCTATTATCTGGATTTGTACGAATTGCCGTATTGTTCGGATTTTTCAGAAAATTTCCATTTTTCTGTTGACAAGTGAAAAAAAGTAAGGTATCATTGTAAACAATTAAGAACCTGTATTCACAAGTGAAGTGCTTGTATATAAGAGATAGTTTTTCGCTAATCAAGGCAGTTTTTTGAGGGAATACTGACGTATTTTGAAAAAAACTAACGATGAGTAGCTGAAATACTAGCCTTAGATGGAAGTGCTGAACTGTGAATACCGGTTCCAGAATACTGAAAGGAAAAAGTCAAATGAAACCTGTCACTACAAAATTCTTTGCTTTGTTGTTGCGACGGTCGGGCTAGTGCTGAAAGAATGCATTAGTCCTGTTTGGCTTACCAAGCGGGCGCTGTTGACAACATCTCGCAGGTAATAGTCCTCGAGGTGTTTTCTTTTTCTTAGTATACTTTGAAAACTAAGAAAGAGAACCTAATATTGACGTTAGGGTTATTTAGAAAGGTATTCTTATGCGTGTGATTGAATTTTTAGATACGACTTTACGAGATGGTGAACAGACGCCGGGTGTGAATTTTTCGATTAAAGAAAAAGTGACCATCGCCAAGCAGTTGGAAAAATGGGGGATTTCTGCTATTGAAGCGGGTTTCCCAGCGGCCAGTCCTGATTCGTTTGAAGCGGTTCGTCAGATTGCGGCAGCGATGACCAAGACGGCTGTGACAGGTTTGGCACGGTCGGTAAAATCAGACATTGATGCTTGTTATGAGGCTCTGAAAGATGCCAAGTATCCGCAGATCCATGTTTTCATTGCGACCAGCCCCATTCACCGTGAATTTAAACTTCAAAAGACCAAGGAAGAAATTTTGGCGCAAATCACTGAACATGTCAGCTATGCACGTGAGCGTTTTGAAGTGGTTGAGTTCTCGCCAGAGGATGCGACACGGACGGAGTTGAATTACTTGCTTGAAGTGGTGCAGACAGCGGTTGATGCAGGTGCGACCTACATCAACATTCCAGATACAGTCGGCTTTACGACTCCTCAGCACTACGGAGAAATTTTCCGTTACTTGACGACAAATGTCAAATCGGACCGTGAGATTATTTTCAGTCCGCATTGCCATAATGACCTAGGTATGGCTGTTGCCAATACCCTATCGGCCATTAAAAACGGTGCCGGTCGTGTCGAGGGAACTATCAACGGTATCGGGGAGCGAGCAGGGAATGCGGCCCTTGAAGAAGTAGCAGTTGCCCTTGAAATTCGGAAAGATTTCTATGATGTGACTAGTCCGATTGTTCTTAAGGAAACGCTCAATACTTCGGAATTAGTATCTCGCTTTTCTGGGATTGCCATTCCACGCAATAAGGCGGTTGTCGGTGGCAATGCCTTCTCTCACGAGTCAGGAATTCACCAAGATGGTGTCTTGAAAAATCCATTGACCTATGAAATCATTACACCTGAGTTGGTAGGGGTCAAGAAAAATTCTCTGCCACTAGGTAAATTATCTGGTCGCCATGCTTTTGTGGAAAAGCTGAAAGAACTAGACCTGTATTTTGAAGAAAGTGATGTTGCTAGTTTGTTTGCTCGTTTCAAAAACCTGGCAGACAAGAAGGAAAAAATTACGGATGCTGATATTCGAGCTCTGGTAGCTGGGACAGAAATCAGCAATCGCGATGGTTTCCAATTTAAAGATTTGCGTTTGGATAGTCAGTCTGACGGAAGTATTCAGGCTCAGGTCATCTTCATCAATCAGAATGAGGAAGAAGTGGTCGTTGTGGAGTCAGGCAAGGGCTCGGTTGAGGCTGTCTTTAATGCTATTGACCAATTCTTCCACCAAGAGATTAGTTTGGAACGCTACCATATTGACGCTATTACCGACGGTATCGATGCCCAGGCGCGTGTGCTAGTTGCTGTAGAAAACAAGGCAACGGAAACGGTCTTTAATGCCTCTGGTATTGACTTTGACGTGGTGAAGGCTTCTGCCATTGCCTATATTCATGCCAATATCATGGTACAGAAAGAAAATAGCGGACAGATTGATAAGAAACTATCTGAGAAAGAGTTGCCACACATCTAGGAGGAAGTATGACGAAAAAAATTGTAGCCTTGGCTGGTGATGGAATCGGTCCTGAAATCATGGAGGCTGGCCTAGCAGTCCTCGAGGCTGTTGCTGGGCAAGTAGGATTTGATTATGAGATTGAGGAGAGAGCTTTTGGTGGCGCTGGGATTGATGCGGCTGGCCATCCTCTACCAGATGCTACCTTGCAAGCCTGCCGTCAGGCAGATGCGATTTTGTTAGCAGCAATCGGTAGCCCTCAATATGATGATGCAGTTATTCGACCAGAACAAGGTCTGCTTCAACTTCGGAAGGAACTGGGTCTCTTTGCCAATATCCGTCCGGTGAAAATTTTTGATAGCCTGAAAGACTATTCTCCTCTGAAGGCCGACCGGCTGGACGGTGTGGATTTGGTCATGGTACGGGAGTTGACAGGTGGGATTTATTTTGGAGAGCACATTCTGGAGACAGACCAAGCCAGCGATAGCAATACCTATCAGGCAGAAGAGATTGAACGGGTTGTCCGCTCTGCCTTTGACCTAGCCCAAAAAAGACGAAAAAAAGTCACCAGCATTGATAAACAAAATGTACTGGCGACGTCAAAATTATGGCGTAAGGTAGCGGATGAGGTGGCTAAGGACTACCCAGATGTGACCTTGGAGCACCAGTTGGTGGATAGCGCAGCCATGCTTTTGATTACCAATCCTAGTCGGTTTGACGTCTTGGTGACGGAAAATCTTTTCGGAGATATTTTGTCGGATGAAGCCAGCGTATTAACAGGAACGCTGGGGGTTCTGCCTTCTGCTAGTCATGCGGTAGCAGGTCCCAGTCTCTACGAACCGATTCACGGTTCGGCTCCGGATATTGCCGGTCAGGGCATTGCCAATCCTGTCAGTATGATTCTATCTGTTGCCATGATGCTGGAAGAAAGTTTTGATTTGGTCCAAGCAGGTCAGACCATTCGCCAAGCTATTGAAGCGGTCTTTGCACAAGGCGTTTTCACGAAAGATCTAGGTGGGACCGCCTCTACCAAAGAAATGACAGAGGCCATTATTGCCCAGATTGGAGGTGGGTAGATATGAGTGGAAAATCCATTTTCGATAAGCTCTGGGACCGCCATGTGATTACAGGGCAGGAAGGTCAGCCTCAGCTCCTCTATGTTGATCAACATTATGTCCACGAGGTGACCAGTCCCCAGGCCTTTCAAGGATTGAGGGATACAGGGCGATCTGTTCGGCGCCCAGACTTGACCTTTGCGACTTTTGACCACAACGTGCCAACCGTTGATATTCACAATATCCGTGATGTCATTTCCAAGGCTCAGATGGATGCCTTGGCTAAGAATATAGAAGATTTCGGCATTCCCCACGCAGCCCATGGTTCGGAACATCAGGGGATTGTCCACATGGTTGGACCAGAAACAGGCAGGACCCAGCCAGGGAAATTCATCGTCTGTGGAGATAGCCATACAGCGACTCACGGAGCATTTGGAGCTATTGCCTTTGGGATTGGTACTTCTGAAGTGGAGCACGTTCTCGCTACCCAGACCATTTGGCAGGTCAAACCTAAGCGACTCCTAGTGGAGTTTGTCGGTCAGGCACAAAGAGGGGTCTATGCTAAGGACTTTATCCTGGCTCTGATTGCCCGCTACGGCGTGGATTGTGGTTTGGGTCATGTGGTCGAGTTTGCAGGTCCCGTCATCGACCGACTCAGCATGGAAGAGCGGATGACGATTTGCAATATGTCCATTGAGTTCGGCTCTAAGATGGGCATTATGGCTCCAGACCAGACCACCTTTGACTACCTGCGAGGTCGGGAGTGTGCACCAGCGGACTTCGATGCGGCGGTGGAAGACTGGAAGGAGCTCTACTCGGATGCGGACACCGTCTATGACAAGCACCTGGTCCTTGATGTGTCGGACTTGGCACCCATGGTGACTTGGGGGACCACTCCTGCTATGGGGGTTAGCTTTGACGAAACTTTCCCATCCATCCGTGACCACAACGACGAGCGGGCCTATGCTTACATGGACTTGGCTCCTGGGCAAAAGGCTGCGGACATTCCCGTTGGCTATGTCTTCCTAGGCTCCTGTACCAATGCTCGCCTCAGCGATTTGCAGCTGGCAGCTAGGATTGTTAAGGGGCGGAAAATAGCAGAGCAGGTTACGGCTATTGTCGTACCAGGCAGTCGCCCTGTCAAGCGAGCTGCAGAAAAGCTTGGTCTAGACAAGATTTTCATGGAGGCTGGTTTTGAATGGCGAGATCCAGGTTGCTCCATGTGTCTGGGTATGAATCCAGACAAGGTGCCTGCAGGTGTCCACTGCGCCTCTACAAGTAATCGAAACTTTGAAGACCGACAGGGCTTTGGGGCAAAGACCCACTTGTGTAGTCCTGCGATGGCTGCCGCAGCTGCGCTTTATGGACGATTTGTCGACACTAGACAGCTAGACATTCTCAAGGAGGGAGTTTAATGCACCAATTTACCACATGGACAGGAACAACCGTTCCGCTCATGAATGATAATATTGATACTGACCAGCTCCTGCCCAAGCAGTTTCTCAAGCTGATTGACAAAAAAGGATTTGGTAAGTATCTGCTCTATGCTTGGCGATACTTGGATGATGACTACACGGACAATCCTGATTTCATTCTCAATCAGCCTGCCTATCAAAGAGCCAGTATCCTCATATCTGGGGACAACTTCGGAGCAGGTTCCTCTAGGGAACACGCTGCTTGGGCTCTGGCAGATTATGGCTTCAAGGTCATCATTGCAGGCTCCTTTGGGGATATCCATTACAACAATGACTTGAACAATGGGATTCTGCCCATTATCCAGCCCAAAGAAGTCAGGGACCAACTGGCTCAGCTGGCTCCTGCCCAAGAAATCACGGTTGACTTGGCAGACCAGTTGATACGGACGCCTTTTGGGGAATTCCCATTTGACATCGAACAGGACTGGAAACACAAGTTGCTCAATGGCTTGGATGATATTGGTATTACATTACAGTATCAGGATTTAATTGCTGAGTATGAGGGGAATCGCCCAAGCTACTGGCAAAACTAAATATATTAGAAAACAAGCAGGTCGCTCTGCTATGAAACAAAAGAAAAGAGGAAATGATTATGACGAAACAAATTCACTGGGATGGCGCACTTTCACAAGAAGGTCTTGACATTATCAAGGGTGAGGGAGGCGTGATTGTCTGCCCAACTAAGGTTGGTTACATCATCATGACTGCTGACAAGGTTGGCTTGGAGCGTAAGTTTGATGCCAAAGAGCGTAAGCGTAATAAGCCAGGGGTCGTACTTTGTGGTAGCATGGAGGAGCTTCGTGAGTTGGCTCAGTTGACTCCTGAGATTGATGCTTTCTACCAAAAACATTGGGATGAGGACATTTTGTTGGGTTGTATCTTGCCTTGGAAACCAGAGGCTTATGCCAAGTTGCAGGCTTATGGCGATGGTCGTGAAGAGTTGATGACCGACGTTCGTGGTACTTCTTGCTTTGTTATCAAGTTTGGTGTGGCTGGCGAGCAGATTGCTAAGGAAATGTGGGAAAAAGAAGGCCGTATGGTCTACGCTTCATCTGCTAACCCGTCAGGTAAGGGTAATCGTGGTAAGGTGGAAGGTATCGGTGAGCGGATTGCTTCTAAGGTGGATTTGATTATCGAGGCGGATGACTACGTGGCCTCTATCCAGCCAGACAAGACCATTGAAACCCGCTATGAGCAAGGGGTTATGGTGTCCATGGTAGACAAAGATGGTAAACTGATTCCAGAACAAGGTGCAGATAGCCGTTCTATCAGCCCATGCCCAGTTGTCATCCGTAAGGGTCTGGACATCGATAAAATCATGATGCACCTGTCAGACCACTTCAACTCTTGGGACTATAGACAAGGGGAATACTACTAAGATATCGTCATTTAGTTTATCTTTTATTACGTCGACGAACGAGGAAACTCCGTTTCCCTATTTCCAACTTCAAATAATTTCATCATTATTTGAACTCACCTTGCCTGATTGAAACAGTCTGGGGGACTGTTTCAAGTCAATGCCTAGAAACAAGAAAGCATTGAGTTATGCCTGCGGCTTTTGAAGCGAACTTGGTTCGCACTATCTCCAGCCTTCAAAGGTTCCCCAAACCTTTGAAGCGAGTACTAAAAGTAAACTAAAAGACTATAATTGAGAACGATCCGAAAGGGTCGTTTTTTAGTACCACAAAAAAACTGACTGAAGATTTCAGTCAGTTTGGTGTTGTTTGATAAGAAATTGGAGGTTGTCGAGAAGTGCTTGCTCGTCCGTCAATTCCAAGATTTGTAGTCCTTTGTCAATCAGTTCCTGCTTGTTTTGGGCTATGCCTAGGTAGACATAGGCACGGGCTAGTTGGTCATAGCGTTTTTCTTGCTTGGCTAGTTCCATGAGTTTGGTGGCAAAAAAAGTAGACTTGCTGTACTGTTTTTGTTCAAGGGTAAAAAGGGATAGTTGTTGGTAGAAAGATAGTATGGTGGGCTGGATTCGCTTGTAATCCTTGTATTTTTCTAATCGTTTTAGAAGAAGATTGGCAGTTTCTTCAAGGCTATCAAGTGAAGAAATCTTAGACAGAAGAGTGCCGACCAAGATAATATCGTTATGGTACCAGTTGTCATATCGTTCTAGCTCTGACCACAGAAGTTTTGAAAGGGTTTCAGCTTCTTCGGAAATCTGATTGAAAGAAGTGCTTTTTCGAATGGCTACTACGGTTTCTAAAAGTTGGCATTTTCGACGGATAGGACCATCATCTGGTTCTTTGTTCAAGTGGTCGTGGCAACGCTTTATCAAATCCTCCATCATCTTAGTGGTAGGATTCCTGAGATTATCTATATCATAGAGCAATTGTTGGCGTTGGCTAGGTTGATAGTAGTTACAGAGGTATTCGAATTCCTCGAAGGTCATATCAACTTGCTTGAGCAAGAATCGCATGAGTTCGTAGCTGGGAATAGTTTGATTTTTCTCGAAACGAACCAAAGTAGTCCGATTGATAAAATCTCCACATACTTGCTCTTGGCTCAAACGTTTGCTTTTCCGAATGCTCTTATAAACACTTCCGTAATCCCACCGCATAAACTACTCCATTCAAAAAAATGTGAAAATATGTAACAAAATAAATAACATTTTTAAAAATAGTATATCATAATAATATGAAAATATTATGTTTTGTATATAGAAAATAGGCTGATAAAAGGAGTAACCTAATGAAACAGATTGATAAAAATACTTTATTTTTAAGTAGTGTCATTGTTCTTTCGTGTAGTGTCCTATTGTTTCATATGGACCCGATTCAGATTGTAGATAGAGAGATTTGGCTCTGGCTAAATTCATTTATTCATGTGCTATTTTTAAAACCTGCTGCTAGTCTAGGCTTTCTTGTAGGGCTTTATTTGCTGTATAAGGCTTTCAAGAAGTAGTCTAGCCAATAATAAGCTGATGAAAGGCTGTTGTTTCGCTCTGCCATTTCTCCAAGAAAGGAGTTTCTATGCTAAAAGTAGTCGATGTCTGTAAGCGATACGGTGCCCACCAGGTCTTGTCCTATGTGTCTTTTGAGCTGCAAGCGGGGGACTTGGTTGCTCTAGTAGGTCCCAATGGTGTGGGAAAATCCACCCTCCTGAATATCATCAGCAATACAGAAACCGCTGACCGTGGGTCGGTAACCATCAATGGTCGTCCGAATAGTGACCGAGCGATTTTTCAGGATATGTCTGTCATGTTGGATGCCCAAGCACTTTATCCACAGTTGACGGGTTATGACCATCTGACCTATGTGGCTGCCACCCACAAGCTGGGGAAAAAGGAAGTGGATGCGTTAGTGGAAGAATTGGGGATGGGCTACTATGTCAAAAAGCGGGTGGCTGGTTATTCCATGGGCATGAAGCAGAAGCTGCTCTTTGCCATGGCTGTCCTTCCCAAGCCCAAGCTCTTGTTGCTGGATGAACCCCATATCGGCTTGGACCCGACCAATATCATCCAGCAGCGGGAATTTCTTCTGAATTTACAGGCAGAAGGTGTTGCGATTTTGCTTTCTTCCCACCATCTGTCGGAGATTGAGAAGCTGACCAATCAGGTTTATTTCCTCAAGGCCAGCAAGTTGATTGCCACAGAAGTGGAGTTGACGGCGGATTATGATTACCATCTTGCTGTGGAAAACTCCAAGCAGGTCCAGGAATTTTTACGGGATTATCCGCAACTCTTGTGGAAAAAGGCAGAGCAGGGTCTAGTGGAAATCTTCTTACCCGAGCGAGATTTATTGGATTGTCTGGATCGTATTCCAATCCAGCAGGTGGCTGGCCTTACAAAAGCCAGCGACTATATGGAATCCCTCTATCGTGATCTCTACGTGGAGGAAGGTGGTGAGGGGATATGAGGCTGAACTTTGAAATCAAGAAAATTCTCTGGTCGCCTCTCTACTGCTTGCTCGTGCTGGGTTTTCTAGGTCTGGCCTACCTTCCTGTTTCTCAGCGCCAAGTCCACCAAGCGGCCTATGTGGAAACCTACAAAGAAGAACTGAGTGAATTGGTTAGTGTCTTGGCAGATATAAAAATTGAGGAGGAGTCAGAAGAAGCACCGCGGATGGTGGGCTTGAAATCCGATATAGAAAGTGTCGGTCAGGCCTTAGATGAGGGGAAGTTTGAAGCTATCCCCAACTACCGCAAACTCATGTATCAGGATTTGGACTATTTTATCAGTCGCAATCGGCAGCTTTTTCAAACGCGACAATCCTTGACGCTTAGTGAAGTCGAGTGTTTGGCCAGATGGAATGACTGGTTGCTTGCCTACCAATTGCCTGATGGTCCTGAAAACAAGGCTTGGTCAACAGGGCGTATTGTTCAAGCCTACTTAGAAAGTTTGTTTGGTTTTCTTCCTGTATTTTTGGTGCTTGGTTTTCTACTTGCCAATCAGCTGGCGGAAAAGACACTGGCTCATCAAGTTTGGCAGTTGCGACAATGGGATAGTCTGAGTTTGCAGGGGATGAGGCGTTTGGTTGCTTCCTTGCTTTCGCTTTTGCTGGCTGTGGGGATAGGTTTACTCTTTATCCTGGTCTATGATGGGCTGACAGGTCAGTTGGCTGTATCTAGTTTTCAAGCTCCTGTTGAGATGTTGGGTCAGAGGCAGTTGATAGGCTCTTGGCTTTACGGGCTTATCTTGCTTGGTTTTTGGCTGGTCTTGCTCCTAGCTATTCGTCTCTTATTTGGATTTCTAGACCACCTGTTAGCCAGTCGGCTGACTTTTGTGGTGACGGGGTTACTGTTAGCTCTGGGGCTTTCCTATCAGGCAGGTGCAGTAGCTGGTTGGTCAGGTCAAATTCTGCCCTTGCTTGCCTTTCCGAGTTTTTTAGACACAGCTGCATTTTCACAGGTCTTTGTAGCGGTGGATGTCTTGCTCCTGCTGACCATTGGGCTTTTTGTGGCTTATTATCTGCTGACAGAAAAGAAAAGGCTAGTCCTGACCGTGGGGCATCAGAAGGAGTTAGACACAGGTCCTTTAGACAGGGTTTGGTCTTTTGATGTTCTCATCCTTAGTCGGCTCAATTCTTGGAAGGGGCTCGTCTTAGGAAACTTGCTCCTAGCTCTGCTATTTTCCCTACTGACGGGACTAGAAAAGCAAGAGGTTGCCCAGGAGGAGAGGGTTTCGATGGAGTTGGTTGCCCAGTCCTATGAGCAGGATGAGGCCTATGTGGAGAGTTTGCAGTCGGAAATCAACCGTCTGAGGCAGTTGGTCAAAGAGGACGCGAGCTATCAGGAGGAGTTGGAGCTGAGGCTTGGTCTCTTGCAAGAATACCGTATCTACAAGGACCTCTATGTCAAGCAATGGCAGGTTTATCAGGAAAAACCTCAGGCTCTGCCAGCTAGTCACCTTGCTATGCTGGAGGCAGAGCAGGTCTATCTATGGGCTAGAGAGGAAAAGGCCTTTGCCAATGGTGATATTGGGGCCAGCCAGACGGTGGATAATCTTCGCCGTTACCAGACCCGCAATCAGGTCAGTCAGTATTACTGGCAACAGCTGATGGAGGCTGGGGTGCCTGCAACCAAGCGAGGCAAGGATGTCGTTTTGACCAGCTTGGAAAATCGTTTTGATACCAATGATGCCTTAGTTCCAGTAGACGATCCTTCTTGGGACCGCTCCAGAGATTTGTCAGGTATTGGCAGTCTGCGCTCTCTCTTTGATGGTCCGGCCTATTTGTTGGTGCTCTTGCTGGCGGTTTGGCTTGGCAGTCGGGGTAAGGCGGTGGAGGTTGTAGGGAAAAACTGGCGTCTCTATCAGACCCAGCCTGTGGATTTGCGTAAGGTTCTAGTCACCAAGTGGTTGCTGGGTCTGGGTCAGGCTCTTGGGTTTACGGTGCTCTTTCTAGTCAGTCTTTTCATGGTCAATAGTCTGGTTGGTGGAATCGGTTATCTGGAAGATGGCCTTGTCTTGCTTTCCCATTCGGAGAGAGGGATTTTTCTGGAACTCCTGAGGGGACAAGAACTCTGGGCTTGGTTCCTTCCAAATGCTCCTTATCTCTTGTGGATGGCGCTTGGCTTGCTTGTCTTGGAAATTGTGCTAGTTAGTCTCAATCATCTCTTGCAGGTTCGGTTTTCAAATCGCTTGGTTGTCTTCGTCCTACTAACTGGTTTGCTGGCTCTGCTGGACTACCTCCTCTTTCAAGACCTGATTTTGGATGGGCAGGAAATTTTTAGGCAGTTAGCTCTGCTATGTTTATAAAAAAGAAAAACTGACCGAAAATTTTTCAGTCAGTTTCTTATGTTTATTCAATCACCAGCATGCCTTCTTTAACGGCAAATGGGTGTTCTGGGTCAATGCGGTCGTAGAACATGACACCGTTGAGGTGGTCGATTTCGTGTTGGACCACGATGGCATTATAGCCTTTGAGTTTGATGCGGTGCTTTTCTCCGTTTTTATCCATGTAATCAACAGTCACGCGTGCGTGGCGGACTACGTAGCCTTGGACTTCGCGGTCAACAGATAGGCAGCCTTCGCCTCCTTCCATAGCCGCTTCTTGGACAGAGTGTGCCACGATTTTAGGGTTGTACATGACCTCTTGTAGAGAGTAGGCTTGGGCAGGTGGATTGCCTTCCTCATCTTCTGGATTTGGGACTAAGACAGCAATGATGCGTTTGGAAACGTCAATCTGAGGTGCTGCTAGACCAACTCCGCCACGGAGTTTCATCTTCTCCGCCATGACTGGATCCTGCGAATGTTTGAGGAATTGCATCATTTTTTCGCCTAAAATAATTTCCTGGTCAGATAGGGGAAATGCAACTTCTTCAGCGACCTGGCGTAGGGTTGGATGCCCTTCACGGATGATGTCATCCATGTCAATCAAATGGGCAGCTTTTGTCAATCGTTCAATAACAGACATAATTCTCTCCTTTGGGTATCGATAGATTAAGTATAGCATGAAATCTAGGAGAATAAAAGTCTCAGTCACCTATCTATTCTGTCTCAAATCTGTTATACTAGTAAAAGACGAACGTTGAAAGGGAGAAAAATGAAAAGAATTTTAGAAAAAGCCAGTTTGCTGGCCCTGTCCACCATGCTGGTTTCGACATTTGCAGTTTCACCAGCTATTCCGCAGATGATTGAGTATTTTGCTCAGCAGGGAATTGCAGCGGCCCAGGTGGAAAATTTGATTACGGTGACCTCTTTTGCTATTATGATTACTCTATTGGCAAATGGTCTAGTTGTTCGTTTCTTATCAGAACGAAACATTATCATTGCAGGGCTTTTGCTTATGGCCATCGGCGGAGCTTTGCCCATGTTTCTAACTGCTTATCCTCTGATTTTATTGGCTCGTATCTTGCTTGGTTTGGGGATTGGCTTGATCAATGCGCGTGCTATTAACATTATCGGTAATTTTTTCACCGGTCAGGAGCGGGTGCAGATGATGGGCTTGCGTGGTTCAGCAGAGGTTTTGGGAAGCGCAGGGCTTACCCTCCTTGTCGGTTGGTTGACCCAGTTTGGTTGGCAACCTGCCTTCTTGGTCTACCTTTTTGCCTTGGTCATCTTGGCTCTCTTCCTTCTCTTTGTTCCCAAGGAGGAATTGCTGGCTCGCATGGAGGTAAAGGTTGAGGAGAATGCGCCCAAGGTCAAACTGGACAAGACCATGTGGATGATGGGAATTTATCTGGCATTCTTAGCCTTCTTTGTTATCAATGTCAATACCTTCCTGACCATTCGTATTCCTCAGATTGTTTTAGCCAAGGGCATTGGTACTGCTCAGCAAGCCAGTCTAATTCTCAGTCTTATGCAGGTCATGGGGATTGTGGCAGGGACGGTCTTTAGTAGCTTGGTTGGTCGTTTGAAGGGCTGGCTTTTAGCTGTTTCCTACGTGGTCTTTGGACTCGCGGTTGTCGGCATTGCCTTTGCGGATAATCTCTGGGTGCTGGGTCTCGGTGGTATGGTGTCAGGATTTTTCTACAGCATCATTCTAACCATTGTCTTTAGTCAGGTAACAGACCGAGCACCTAAGGCCTTGCTCAATGCAGTCATGACAATCGTCCTTATGGGCTGCAATATCGGCGGAGCCACATCTGCCATCTTGCCGACCTATCTGGAAAAACTTAACCCAACCCCAACAGGAGCCTTTGGTATCTACGCCATCGGCTGTGCCTTGATAAGCGCAGGCTTGATTTATAAACAACTGAAGAAATAGGAGCGGATTTCCGCTCCTTTTTGGTATAATATTCTTATGTTAGAAAACAACCGCTTAAATGAATTAATACTCCGTTTTCCTGAGGATGTTCAGTTGATTTTTAAGGACATGATTCCCTCCTATCAGTTGGGCTATGCGGATTATGTCTATCAGACAGATAGTTACGCTACCCAAAACCGTCGGATTAAAAATTTAGCAAAAAATTTCCGAAGAATGGATTATTTTTACATCATGCCCCTGCCCCAGGATCTGGCATTGGAAATTGCTAACCAATGGCGCTATCAACCACCTTTGGATGCCTATACGATTAGTGCAAACCCCGAGACTTATGCTGAGATGATTTCACCAGAGGCGCGTGGAGACCGCTTTTTTGCAGTCATCCGCAATGCGGCCCTCATGGGCTATTTCTGTATTGACCAAGATGGCGAGACCGTTGACATTCGTTTGGGTATGAAACCTTCTTTGACGGGTCAGGGAAATGGCAGAGCTTTCTATCAGGCTATTGAAGACTATGTAGTAGAGCATGTTCAGCCAGCTAGTATCAAACTGACAGTTGCTAGCTCTCATCAAGTTGCCCAAAAACTCTTTCATGCTCTTGGTTTTACAGAAATAGAAAAGCAAGCAGAATATATAAAAATGGAAAAGAAAGTCGTATGCGATTAGATAAATTTTTAGTGGACTGTGGTGTCGGCAGTCGAACAGAAGTCAAGAAACTCCTGAAAAACAAGCAAGTCACAGTCAACGGCCAGGTTGAAACATCACCCAAACAGCAAATTAACGAAAAACAAGACCAGATTGCACTAGCAGGTCAGGTCTTGAGTCATGAAACTTTTGTTTACTATCTATTGAATAAGCCCAAGGGAGTTATTTCAGCAACCGAGGATGACCACCATCGGACTGTTTTGGATTTGCTAGATAATACAGCTCGCCAGAAGGAAGTTTTTCCTGTTGGACGCTTGGACATTGATACCCATGGCTTGCTCCTCTTGACCAACAACGGTCAGCTGGCTCATACCATGCTTTCTCCGAAAAAACATGTTGATAAACTCTACCGTGCACAGGTGGACGGGATCATGATCCAAGAGGATGTCGAACGATTTGCGGCAGGAATTGAGCTGAAAGACTTTACCTGTCAGCCAGCCCAGTTGACCATCCTCTCTACAGATGAAGCTAAGCAGACCTCACTGGTTGACGTCACCATCCGAGAAGGGAAATTTCACCAGGTCAAACGCATGGTGCAGGCCTGTGGAAAGACGGTGACAGACTTGCAACGACTATCAATGGGGCCTCTTCGCTTAGATTCAAAATTAGCGCTTGGAGAATACCGCAGGTTGACTGCTGCCGAATTAAAGCAATTAGAAGTCTTTGGTGTGGAATTATAGATAAATAGAAGAGACTTGCTCCCGATTGGAAGCAAGTCCTTTTAAATATCCGCAGCTGTAAAAACAACCTGTCCATCTTGAAATTTTTCAATACGAGCGAGAGAAGTAACCGGGACACCTGCATCCAGTAAGAGCTGGCGACCGTCTTGGAAGGACTTTTCGATGATGATACCAACCCCAGCTACTTGTGCCCCGGCCTGTTGGATAATGTCAATCAAGCCTTTTGCTGCTTGTCCATTGGCCAAAAAGTCATCAACGATTAGAACACGGTCCTCAGGTGACAAAAACTTACTGGCAATAGAAACGGTGCTAGTAACTTGCTTGGTAAATGAATAGACTTCAGCGGTCAAAATGCCTTCGGTCATAGTAATATTTTTATGCTTTTTAGCAAAAATCATTGGCACATCTAGGCTTTCTGCAACATAGACGGCTGGTGCAATACCTGAGGCTTCGATCGTGACAACCTTGGTAATTTCTTTAGAGCGATAGACGTCTGCCAAGACCTGCCCCATTTCTTTCATCAAGCGAAAATCAACCTGATGGGTCAAGAATGAGTCAACTTTTAAGATGTTTTCTCCTAATACCTGACCATCTTTTAAAATGCGTGCCTCCAAAGCTTTCATATCTATCTTCTCCTCCAAATGATACTTTTGTGTATTATAGCATTTTTTGGCTAAAATCAAAACAATAAACGAATTTTTGTGTTGAGATATTGTATATATTGACAAAATTCATTGAAAAATACGAATGTTCTGTGTTTGTTGGAGTGAAATGTATTGAAAATGATTGTGTTTTCTGTTAGACTAATACCATTATTTAGGAATAAAGAAGGAGAAATCATGTCTCAGAAAATAACAAATGAACATTCTTCGGATATGCTTTACGGAATTGATGAACAACCACCAAAAGGGATGGCTGTTTTGCTTGCTTTTCAGCATATTTTAGCAGCTTTTGCAGGAATCATCGCAGTGCCTCTTGTCGTTGCAAGTGCCTTAGGATTGTCAGTCGAAGATACTTCAATTATGGTATCAGCCTCTATCTTTGTTGCTGGTATTGCTACCATTTTGCAATCTAAAGGTGTTGGGCCAGTAGGTTCACGTGTCTCTGGTATGATGGGAACGGACTTTACCTTTGCCAATCCAGCTATCAGTGTTGGTAGCCAGCTCGGGATTGCAGGTATCGTAGGAGCAACCATTGCTGGTTCATTTGTAGAGATTGCTCTCAGTCGTTTTGTCAAACCCTTGATGCGCTTCTTTCCGCCTTTGATTACAGGGACTGTTGTATCCCTCATCGGTATTACCCTCATGCCAGTAAGTATGGACTGGGCAGCTGGTGGAGCTGGCGCTTCAGACTATGCTTCAGTTGAAAATATCGGTATTGCCTTTATCGTCTTGGTTTTCACTTTGGCATTAAATCATTATGGTAAAGGAATGTTGAAAACAGCGTCAGTCTTCTTTGGGATGGTCTTTGGATATGTCCTCTGTATTCTGCTTGGAAAAGTAGATATGTCTGCTGTTGGAGAAGCAGCCTGGTTTGCTCTTCCTAAAATTTTCCATTATGGTGTAAAATTTGACCTATCTTCTATTCTAGCCTTCATTCCAGCCTATGTCGTATCCTTGATCGGAACGGTCGGAATTATGATGGCCATTGGAGAAGCCTCAAATCAAAAGATTTCTTCTGAGCGGGCAGCAAATGGTGTTCTGGCAGATGGTGTTGGTTCCTTGATTGCAGGTATTTTTGGTGCTGGTCCAAATACAGCCTTCTCACAAAACGTTGGCCTCATTACTTTGACAAAAGTTGCTAGTCGTCATGTCATGATTTTAGCAGGTATTATCTTGACTCTACTTGGCGTCTTTCCAAAATTATCTGCCTTGATTTCCATCATGCCGCAGCCTGTTCTTGGTGGTGTTGGGATTATCATGTTCGGTTTGGTTGCAGCCCAAGGGATTAAGACTCTTGCAACGATTAAAATTGGGGACCGTGAGCTCTTGATTATCTCTATTGCCTTTGCGCTGGGGATTGGAGTGACCGTTCGTCCAGAATTATTGAGTCATCTTCCATCAGCTCTTCAAATGGTCTTCTCATCAGGTATTTCAACAGGGACCCTGGCTGCCTTGGTATTAAATCTGGTGTTAAAAGAGGAAAAATAAGAGTTATTTTATTAGTTTGCTTAGATGAAAAGAGAAGGCTGGGCAAAAAGCCCAGGACCACTACTCAGAGTTCGTGTCAACATCTCAGCGCAGTGGTTGATTGGCAGATTTGTTCGTGTTTTACACTCCAAATCTGGTCTCTACGACTGATGCGAACAGAGTTCGCTTCATTTCCAACCTCCAACAGTCACTACTCTGACTGTTGGAGCTATGCGGGGGTGGGAGTGAAACAGTCTGGGGATAGACTGTTTCAGCTCAACAACTGGAAATAAGGACTTGTTGACGAACTCTTTTTATCTTGGTCGAGTTCTTTCCCACTCCCCTTTTTGGGGTAAGTAAAAAATGCTAAGGGTGTACAGTTGTCGTATCTGAAATTCTAGCCCCTGCTTGACCGTACTTGGTATAACATATTACAATATATACAAGAACCTGTGTTCACAGTTCATCGCTTCCATTGGAGTGTTTGAAGGTGGAGATAAGGAAAGGAGATTCCTGACCAATTAGGTGGTAGGCGAAAACAGCCACAGGAGCTTTTTACTCGTCGAAGCAATAAAGTGAAACTAAATGGTGATAGAGTCAAGTATTCCTTCAAAAAATTGCCTTGATGAGCAAAAACGATTTCTTGCATAAGAACACTTTGTTTATGAATATAGGTTCTAAGATTTGTCCAAGAGAGGTTATTATATGTTGAAATATATCCGTGCCCTTCCCCTTGTTATAGTAGCGGGAGCGGTTGTTTACTTTACTATTTTTATCTGTATTGATAATGGTGATTGGACCTATGTTGTGACTAGAGCGCTAGGGCTTAAGGAAGAACATGCCAATAATGTTTCTTTGATTGTAATTGGTGCCCAATCACTTTTTCTAACTTCGGATTGGTTTTACAAGCGGATTCGTGCCTTTCTCAATCGTCGTTTGGAAAAGGCCAAAGGGCTTAATCGGCAGATTTATCTGGGCTATAAGGCAGGGATTGAGTTTTTGATGGCGTTACCCAAACGAACTATTTTATTCACATTCTATCTACTTTTAGTAGTTGCTGAAAGTGTTGGTCTGATTGAAAAAGCCAAGGACTATGCTGCGGTAATCATCTTCATAATTGCTGTTGACCGCGTGACCAAAATCTGGCCGGAGGAAAAGCGGAGGATGATTGAGTTTAGCCAGAAGATTAAGAAACGGATTAAGAGTGTGGGATAAGTCAAGATTAAATATTTTAAGAAGGCAGGACTGTCTTCTTTTTTGTTAAAAAAACCAAACAAAATGTAAGGTATATATTGCAAAAATAGAAAATATAGTGTATAATATAACTATAAAAATACGAAAGGAGGATGGCTATGATATGAGGAACATACGACTTAAGCTGGCTCGTGTAGAAAAAGATATGACCCAAGGGGACTTAGCGGAGGCAATCGGAGTGACCCGCCAGACCATCGGTCTGATTGAGGCGGGGAAATACAATCCCAGTCTTAGTCTTTGTCTGTCGATTTGCCACTGTTTAGAGAAAAGTTTAGATCAATTATTTTGGGAGGAACCAACTAATGAAAAAAATTGTGACTGATGAACGTGTTCGACAAGAAGAAAACCAAGTCTTTGCCTGGGTGGGCAGAGCCATGAATATTCTTTTGCCTCTCTCTTTTCTTCTCAAGAGTGTGGTTTTAAAGTGGTCTTTTGAGACCTATGTTTTTGAACTGGTTGCCATGCTGTTGATCTCAGCATATCTCTTTTACGGCTATTGGAAAAAGGGGATAGACATGGAACGGGGACCTGCTTGGCAAGGCTACTTCTATTTAGGAGGGGTAATCGTTGGTACAACTATCTTAATGGCTTGGAATAACTACCAGATTTACGGACATCATTATACTGGCATTTGGGATGGACATTTTTGGGTAGTCGTTTTAATATTCTTTATTTCTATGACCTGTCTTGTTCTGCTATTGCTGAACATAGTATCTTGGGTAAATAGCTACCGTCAGAAGCAGGTGGAAAAAGAGTTGGAAGAAGAAATGGAGTATTAATAAGCAGTTCAGCTCCCTGCTCTGCCATTTTCCTAAAAAATAAAAATTTACAAAATTCCTTGTCAAAAGTAAGGGCTTATGTTACAATACCAAAAGCGTAGGTTTTTAAACTCATCCCGTGAGGTGAGAAAGACAACAGGATAATTCATTAAGGGCCTATGACTATGTATATTTAGAAAGTCTGGGTCTTTTTGTGTACCCAGAATGGGAGATTTATGAGTACAAAAGCCAATCTTTTGTTTGATGTCCATGAGAAACCAGCACCGCTTCAAGGGATTTTGTTGAGTTTCCAGCACGTGTTCGCTATGTTCGGAGCGACCATTTTGGTGCCACTGATTCTCGGTATGCCAGTTTCCGTGGCTCTCTTTGCATCAGGTGTCGGAACCTTGATTTACCAAGTGGCAACCCAGTTTAAAGTTCCAGTTTACTTGGGTTCATCCTTTGCCTACATTTCTGCTATGGCGCTTGCCATCAAAGAAATGGGCGGTGATGTATCAGCTGCGCAGACAGGTATTCTCTTCGTCGGTTTGATTTACGTCTTGATTGCTGCACTTGTTAAAGTTATCGGTACTAAGTGGATTGATACCCTCTTGCCACCGATTGTTATCGGTCCTATGATTATCGTTATCGGTCTGGGTCTTGCCAACTCTGCCGTGACTTCGGCAGGCTTTGTCGCAGACGGTGACTGGAAAAACGTCGTTGTGGCGATCGCAACCTTCTTGATTGCTGCTTTTGTCAATACCAAAGGGAAAGGCTTCGCCAAGATTGTCCCTTTCTTGATTGCCATCATCGGTGGTTATGTGATTGCTATCTTCCTCGGACTAGTTGACTTCACACCTGTTCTGGAAGCAGCTTGGTTTGAATTACCAGGTTTCTACCTACCATTTGAAACAGGTGCCTTCAAGTCGTACAATTTCTACTTCGGTCCAGAAATGATTGCTATTTTACCAATTGCTGTTGTAACAGTAGCTGAGCATATCGGTGACCACACCGTTCTCAGCCAAATCTGCGGCCGCCAGTTCTTGAAAGATCCAGGCCTCAGCCGTACCTTGATTGGTGACGGTGTGGCGACTGCCGTATCTGCCTTTATCGGTGGACCTGCTAACACGACTTATGGTGAAAATACAGGGGTTATCGGTATGACCCGTATCGCATCAGTATCCGTTATCCGTAATGCAGCCCTGATTGCCATTGCCTTCTCATTCTTGGGTAAATTTACAGCCCTTATCTCTACTATTCCAAGTGCCGTTCTTGGTGGTATGTCTATCTTACTTTACGGTGTTATCGCCTCAAATGGTTTGAAAGTTTTGATTGAGAGCCGTGTTGATTTCGGTCAAGTCCGTAACCTGATTATTGCAAGCTCTATGTTGGTATTGGGTCTTGGTGGAGCAGTTCTCAACATCGGTGCCATCACCCTTTCAGGTACAGCCCTCTCAGCCATTGTAGGTATTATCCTCAATCTTATCTTGCCAAAAGCAGAAAAGGCAGAGCAAATGTGATATACAAGTAGAAAGTCAGCTTCGGCTGGCTTTTTTTGAAAATAGCAGAGCAGCTCAGCTATTTCTCAAATCAGTTGACAAAAGAGCCATTCCTTGATAGAATGGTTAAGGTCCAAAAGGACAAATCTAGCTTTTTCTTGGTTACAGGTCGCCAACCTGTCACTCGGATTAGGCTCAAAAACAAAGGAGAACATATCATGGCAATCTCAAAAGAGAAAAAAAATGAAATCATGGCACAATATGCTCGTCATGAAGGCGACACAGGTTCAGTTGAAGTTCAAGTAGCAGTACTTACTTGGGAAATCAACCACCTTAACGACCACATCAAACAACACAAAAAAGACCACGCAACTTACCGTGGTTTGATGAAAAAAATCGGTCGCCGTCGTAACTTGTTGGCATACCTACGCCGCACAGACGTAAACCGTTACCGTGAATTGATTCACTCACTCGGACTACGTCGTTAATATAGGAAACTGCCATGTCTTCGGACATTGGCAGTTTTTCTTATGTTCCATTATGGGAGTGTAGTGCTCGGAAAAAGCTGGGTGTTCTTCGTTTGATTGAAGAGTATTCGTTTCGTTCGGTTGTTTATATAGCAGGTTAGATTTTCCCTCAAATTCCTTCCTCAATTCCCCACATTTTCCGTCAAATATGATAAAATAAGAAGTATGCGTGGTTTTGTGCAAAAGAGAGTGAAACAAGCTTGTTTGATTGTCTTTTGTAGAAAACACGCAAGAAAAATTTCAGAAAAAATAGGAGACAATTCATGTCAAAACAAGTATTTGAAACGGTTTTTGCTGGCAAGAAATTGGTTGTTGAAACAGGCCAGGTTGCCAAACAAGCCAATGGTGCGGTTGTCGTTCGCTATGGCGACTCCACAGTCCTTACAGCGGCAGTTATGTCCAAGAAAATGGCAACGGGCGATTTCTTCCCGCTCCAAGTCAACTATGAAGAGAAAATGTACGCTGCAGGGAAATTCCCAGGTGGCTGGATGAAGCGTGAAGGCCGTCCGTCAACTGATGCGACCTTGACAGCTCGTTTGATTGACCGTCCGATTCGTCCAATGTTTGCAGAAGGCTTCCGTAACGAAGTACAAGTCATCAACACAGTGCTTTCTTATGATCCAGATGCTTCTGCTCCAATGGCAGCCATGTTTGGTTCATCATTGGCATTGGCAATCTCAGACATCCCATTCAACGGCCCAATCGCAGGAGTGCAGGTTGGTTATGTCAATGGTGAACTCATCATCAACCCTGACAAGGCTCAAATGGAAGAGTCTCTCCTTGACTTGACAGTAGCTGGTAACAAGGATGCCATCAACATGGTAGAGTCTGGCGCTAAAGAGTTGTCAGAAGACATCATGTTGGAAGCTCTTTTGAAAGGTCATGAGGCTATTCAAGAACTCCTTGATTTCCAAAATCAAATCGTAGCAGCAGTCGGCAAGGAAAAGGCAGATGTGGAACTTCTTCAAGTGGACCCAGAATTGCAGGCTGAGATTGTCGCAGCTTATAATGACGATTTGAAAAAAGCGGTGCAGGTTGAAGAAAAATTGGCCCGTGAAGATGCGACCAATGCCGTTCGTGAGACCGTCATCGCGGCCTACGAAGAAAAATACGCTGAACACGAAGAATTCGACCGCATCATGCGTGATGTCCATGAAATCTTGGAACTCATGGAGCACGCAGAAGTTCGTCGTTTGATTACAGAAGACAAGGTCCGCCCAGACGGCCGTCGTGTCGATGAGATCCGTCCGCTGGACGCAGAAGTGGACTTCTTGCCAAACGTTCATGGCTCAGGTCTCTTTACCCGTGGTCAAACTCAGGCACTTTCAGTCTTGACCTTGGCCCCAATGGGTGAAACTCAAATCATCGATGGTTTGGATGATGAATACAAGAAACGTTTCTTGCACCACTACAATTTCCCACAATATTCAGTTGGTTCAACTGGTCGTTATGGTGCACCAGGTCGTCGTGAGATTGGTCACGGTGCCCTTGGTGAGCGTGCCCTTGAGCAAGTCTTACCGAGCTTGGAAGACTTCCCTTACGCTATCCGCTTGGTAGCAGAAGTTTTGGAGTCAAACGGTTCTTCATCGCAGGCTTCTATCACAGCTGGTACCCTTGCCCTCATGGCAGGTGGTGTGCCAATCAAGGCACCAGTTGCAGGGATTGCCATGGGTCTGATCTCAGACGGCACCAACTACACTGTCTTGACTGATATTCAAGGTCTTGAGGACCACTTCGGCGACATGGACTTTAAGGTTGCTGGTACCCGTGACGGTATCACAGCTCTTCAAATGGACATCAAGATTGACGGTATTACACCGCAAATTTTGGAAGAAGCCTTGGCACAGGCTAAGAAGGCACGTTTTGAAATCCTTGATGTCATCGAAGCGACGATCCCAGAAGTTCGTCCTGACTTGGCACCAACCGCACCGAAGATTGACACTATCAAGATTGATGTGGACAAGATCAAGATTGTCATCGGTAAGGGTGGCGAAACCATCGATAAGATTATTGCAGAAACTGGCGTGAAAATCGATATTGACGAAGACGGTCTTGTCGCGATCTTCTCACCAGATCGCGATGCGATTGAGCGGACCAAGGAAATCATCGCAGGTCTTGTTCGTGAGGCAAAAGTGGACGAAGTCTTCCAGGCAAAAGTTGTTCGTTTGGAGAAATTCGGTGCCTTTGTCAACCTATTTGATAAGACAGATGCCCTGGTCCACGTTTCTGAAATGGCTTGGACTCGTGTCAATAAACCAGAAGACCTAGTTGAAATCGGCGATATTGTCGATGTTAAAGTCATCAAGATTGATGATAAAGGACGTATTGACGCTTCTATGAAGGCTCTTCTTCCAAAACCAGAAGGTTATGTGGAGCCAGAAAAACGCGAGCGTTCTGACAGACCACGCCGTCATAAAGACAACAAAGAGAAAAAAGATAACAACTTTGGTGAATTCAAATTCCACAAGGTTGAAAAGAAATAAGCTGAGTAGACAAGTTCGGTAGCGGGCTTGTCTTCTCGCTAGAAGGAGTGACTATGGGTTGGTGGAAGGACACCATTGAGATTGTAAAAGAAAAAGATCCGGCAGCACGGACGACCTTGGAAGTTCTTTTGACCTACCCAGGTGTCAAGGCCTTGGCTGCCCACCGTCTGTCCCATTGGATGTGGAAAAAAGGCTTTAAACTCTTGGCTCGGATGCACAGCCAATTTTGGCGCTTTTGGACCAATATTGAGATTCATCCAGGTGCCGAGATTGCTTCGGGAGTCTTCATTGACCATGGAGCTGGTTTGGTTATCGGTGAGACAGCTATTATTGAGTCTGGTGTCATGCTCTACCACGGCGTAACGCTTGGTGGAACAGGAAAGGATACGGGTAAACGCCATCCAACTATCCGAAAGGGTGCCCTTGTTTCTGCACACGCACAGGTTATTGGACCAGTTGAAATCGGAGAAAATGCTAAAGTGGGTGCAGCTGCCGTTGTCCTAGCCGATGTTCCAGCAGATGTGACAGTGGTCGGTATGCCAGCTAAAATTGTCCGTGTACACGGTCAAAAAGATGAGAAGGTCATTCATGACATGGAAGATGGCCGTGAACACTACACGACTAAGCTTGCGGAATTACGAGAAGCCAGCCACCGTTCGTCACATTTGTAGGAAAGCGGATGGCTGACAGTATGACCTTCTTTGAAGTGGCTATGGCGATTGCAAGAAAATTAGAAAGTACATCATGTTAAAAAAATTAGTAAGACAAAACTGGCCTTATGTGTTGACCTCCATCGCTGGAACAATTCTATCTATCCTTAAGTTTTCCCAAGGAAACTGGCAGTTAGGGATGATTTGGCTGGCAGTGACAGCTTATTGGCTAGTAAAATTGTATCAAAAGTATCAAGTCCTAAAGAATACTCAGAAGTAATGGAGAAACTATGATTAAAATTTACGATACCATGACCCGCAGTTTGCGTGACTTTGTGCCCTTGGAAGAGGGGAAGGTCAAGATGTATGTTTGCGGTCCGACGGTTTACAACTATATCCATATCGGAAATGCCCGTAGTGTCGTGGCTTTTGATACCATCCGCCGCTATTTTGAATACCGTGGCTTTGATGTAGCTTACATTTCTAACTTTACGGATGTGGATGACAAGATTATCAAAGCTGCTAATGAAGCAGGCATGACAACCAAGGAACTGTCTGATAAGTTTATCGCAGCTTTCAAGGAAGATGTGGCAAAGTTAGGTGTCAAACCAGCTACCAAAAACCCTCGGGTTATCGACTATATGGATGAAATCATTGATTTTGTGCAGGTTTTGATTGACAAGGGGTACGCTTATGAAGCGGCTGGCGATGTTTATTTCCGTGTGGAAAAGGCTGAAAACTATGCTCGTTTGGCCAACAAAACCTTGTCTGACTTAGAAGCTGGGGCTTCTGGTCGTGTTGAGGGAGAAGGTCAATTGAAGGAGCATCCTTTCGACTTTGCCCTCTGGAAATCTGCCAAGCCAGGCGAAGTTTCTTGGGAAAGTCCTTGGGGAGCAGGTCGTCCAGGTTGGCATATCGAGTGTTCGGTTATGGCGACAGAGCTTTTGGGAGATACTATTGACATTCATGGTGGCGGTGCAGACTTGGAGTTTCCTCACCATACCAATGAGATTGCCCAGTCTGAGTGCAAAACAGGGCAAACCTTTGCCAACTACTGGATGCACAATGCCATGCTCAATATCAATGATGAGAAGATGTCCAAGTCCTTGGGCAATTTCCTGACAGCCCATGATATGTTGGAACAAATTGATGGTCAGGTCTTGCGATTCTTCCTATCGACCCAGCACTACCGCCGTCCACTCAACTACACTGAGAAGGCTATTTCAGATGCGGAAATCAATCTCAAATATCTAAAAAATACTTATACACAACCTGTGCAAAACTCTGTGGATAAGTCAGGTCTTGAATTGCATTTGGCAGCCTTTGAAGCGGCAATGGATGATGATTTCAATGCGGCAAATGGGATTACGGCTATCTTTGACTTTGCCAAATGGATCAACTCTGGCAACTACGATGAAACTGTAAAAGTAGCCTTTGGAAACATGCTGCAAGTGTTCGGTATTGTCTTTGAAGAAGAAGTCTTGGACAGCGAGATTGAAGCATTAATAGAAGAACGTCAAGCAGCGCGTGCCAATCGGGATTTTGCGACGGCTGACCGCATTCGTGATGAATTGGCAGCCCAGGGCATCAAGCTCTTGGATACCAAGGATGGTGTGAGGTGGACACGTGACTAAGGCAGTAGATGTCAATCTCATCAACGGTATTGCCCTGGCTTTTGAAGGGGATGCTGTCTATTCCATGTATATCAGACGGCACTTGATTTTCAAGGGGCTGACCAAGCCTAATAAATTGCACGGTGAGGCTAACAAATACGTCTCGGCTAAGGCTCAGGCAAGCCTGATTTCTGCCCTCTTAGAAGCTCAGCTGTTGACCGAAAAAGAGGAAGAAATCTACAAGCGGGGGCGTAATGCCAATAGCCACACCAAGGCTAAGAATGCGGATGTGGTCACCTATCGAATGTCCACAGGTTTTGAGGCGGTTTTGGGCTATTTGCACATGACCGAGCAGATGGAACGCCTGGATGAACTGGTGGGCTGGTGTATTGAGTTTGTAGAAAATAATTAACTAAGACAATGAGGAGGGAAACTTCCTCTTTTTTGTTTTCTCTAAACTAAAGTTCTTTTTATCTGATTTAAAGAAGGGGACCATGAGGGCTTGAAGGTCATATTTTTCCTCTGTACAATGGAATTAATAAAACCTGATAAACTTCGTGTGATAGCTGTTCTATCAAAGGTAGCATGTGCCAACTATGATCTGGAAAGGAGGAAAGTGAGAACAGCTGTTGCACTACAATTGTGTAGGAGGAAAATATGACAAAATGTGATTTCGACAAACGTGAGCGATTCGGTATTCGAAAATTTACAATAGGTGCCTGTTCTGTTTTGATTGGTGCGACCTTATTTGGGGCACAGGTTTCTGCGGACCAGCTAGAAAATTTAGACAGCTTGTCAGAGCCAGCTGTTGAGCTCTCTTCGGTAGGGAACGAACATGTGGAAAAGACCGAAGCTGAGGAAGGAATATCACCAATTTCAGCAGATGAAAAAGCGGTGACCGAAGAGTTGAATAGAGAAGAAAAACTGCCTTCAACTCCGTCTGATAATCCAGAAAATAAACTAGAGGACACAGAGGAAGCGGAAGATAAAGAGGTAGATTCTTCGGATTCTGGTCTGTTGCTTTCTGATTTTCCTCAGGTAGAGGATCAAGGAATTCGTCCGAAAGAGATTAAGTTTGATAACTGGGATCAGGTGCTTGCTTGGGAGCCGGGTGCTCGTCCAGATGACGATTTGAACCGTGCTTCTGTAGAGTTGGTTGGGCGCTTTAGAGGGCATGTCGTCAATGAGAGAGCCAATGAGAATGCAAAGGTAGAAGCTCTTTCAAATACCAACTCTAAGGCGAAAGACCATGCCTCTGTAGGGGGAGAAGAGTTCAAAGCCTATGCCTTTGATTACTGGCAGTATATTGATTCAATGGTATTTTGGGAAGGCTTGATTCCTAGCCCAGACGTTATTGATGCTGGACACCGCAATGGTGTGCCTGTTTTGGGAACGATTTTCTACAATTGGTCCAGTAGTATTGAAGACCAAGAGAAGTTTGTGGCTTCTATGAGACAGGATCCTGATGGAAGTTTTCCTGTGGCTCGTAAGTTGGTAGATATGGCAAAATACTATGGTTTCGATGGTTATTTCATTAATCAAGAGACTACAGGAAGCATGGTTCAACCACTAGGGGAAACAATGAGAAACTTCATGCTCTATACCAAGGAATATGCAGAATCGATTGGTTATCCGATTACGTATTCTTGGTATGATGCCATGACCTACGAATATGGTCGCTATCACGAAGATGGTTTGGGTGAGTACAACTATCCGTTTATGGAAAAGGAAGGAGACAAGGTCCCTGCGGATCGTTTCTTTGCGAATTTTAACTGGACACGGGCGAAAAATAACTATTCAATTGAAGTGGCGAAACGAATCGGTCGAGATCCATTTGATATTTTTGCTGGATTTGAATTGCAACGGGGAGGCTCTTACAAAACGCAAATTAACTGGGATGCTCTGTTTGATGAAAATGGGAAATTGAAATTATCACTCGGTCTGTTTGCGCCAGATACTATTACAAGTTTGGGTGCGACGGGTGAGGATTATCATGAGAATGAGAATATCTTCTTTACAGGCTATCAAGGTGATCCAACCAAACAGAAACCTTCGGATAAAAATTGGTATGGCTTGGCCAATCTCATTGCGGATAAGACGGCTATTACAAGCAGTAATTTCAATAGTTCCTTTAATACAGGGCATGGGAAAAAATGGTTTGTAGATGGCAAGGTTGCCAAAGATGGGGAATGGAATTATCGCTCTGTGTCTGGTATTTTACCAACCTGGCGGTGGTGGATTGAAGCAAGTGGTGAAAAGCTTGCTGCGGCTTATGATTTTGATGATGCCTATAATGGGGGCAACTCTCTTCGTTTTACAGGCGATTTGGAAAAAAATGGCAAGCAGGAAGTTAAGTTGTATTCCACCAAGATTCCTCTATCAGAAACAAGTCGTTTAAGGGTTGCGCACAAAGGAGGGCAAGGTGCAAATATCTCCCTAGCTCTAGCGCTTGAACCAGATTATCAATTTGCGAATAAAGAAGCGTGGCGCTTGCTTAAACTATCAGGAGATTGGCAAGATCAGACCTTTGATTTATCTAGTCTGGCAGGAAAGACAGTGTACGGTATCCAAGTGGTTGTTGAAAATGAAGCAGCGCTGTCGGATTTTGATTTTCGTTTAGGGCAGTTGGCTATTTATGACCAAGAAACTTCACCTACTGCACCGAAAGATGGCCAAGTCCTTGCTAAGCGATTGAAGAATGCCCAAGATGCTGAAGCTGTGATTAGCTTTACAGGGACAGATGATGCAGACTATTATGAAGTCTATGCGCAGGTTGACGGACAGTGGAAATTGCTGACAGGTTCTTCTAATACAAGGATTTACCTCCCTCAGCTAGTTCGTTCTGCTCAGGCAGAAGGTCGAACCCAAGCTTTGAAAGTTCATGCCGTTGGGAAAAACGGTTTGCGTTCGGAAGCAGGGGAGTTTATCTTTGATTGGGAAATGACGGTGAAAGATACTAGCCTTCCTAAACCATTGGCAGAAAACATTGTTCTCGGAGCAGAAGTCATCGGTTCAAGTTTTGCAAAAAAAGAAGGTGGAGAAGGCATTGAGGGCATGTTGAATGGGACCATCACCAGTCTGTCAGATAAATGGTCTTCCCATCAGTTGAGTGGCCATGTAGATATTCGTTTGACCCAACCTCGGACAGTCGTGCGATGGGCTATGGATCATGCTGGTGCAGGTGGTGAATCGGTCAATGATGGCTTAATGAACACCAAGGATTTCGATCTCTATTATAAAAATGAGAATGGTGATTGGGTGTTAGCCAAAGAAGTTCGTGGCAATCGTGATCATGTGACAGACATCGTATTGGACAAGCCAATTCGAGCGCAGGAATGGCGTTTGGATGTCTTGACTTCTGATAATGGCACTCCTTGGAAGGCCATTCGTATTTATAATTGGCGTATGTATGAAGAATTGGACATGGAGACACCAAACATTCCGATGACCCATGCTGTTGCTCGCCATCTCGGTAATCATCAGATTCAAGTAGGTTTCAAGGATGTCCCTGCCAATCGGAAAATAGCGCTTTATTCTAGCCCAGATGCCGTAAAACCACTGGCAGAATTGGAATCGACAGAGTCAGGAAATCTTATATTCGACCCGATTCGCTTTGAGTCCCTGCCTGAGTTCATTTACTACCGTACTCTGGAGGAAGGAAAGGATTGGAGCAATCTATTGGCCATTCGCGTACCGCAAGGTGAAAAAGTCGTGAAAGCGATGGAATGGATAGCTCCCCTAGAGAAAAAAGTTTACCGACAAGGTAGTCCTTTATCGCTTGCAGGAGCACAATTCCGTGTAGCTTTTGAAGGAGATTGGCCTGCTGAACGAGTGAATACCACCAATCCGGCAGTTACAGTAAGGGGATATGATCCGCAAAAATTAGGTGAACAAATATTGACCGTTTCCTATTTAGGCGAAACACTTGCTCAGCCACTGACGGTATATGTTGTTGAAGATATAGCCCAAGGTGAGAAAAAAGCAGTCGGTCTAGAAATCCAACAGTTACCAAAAGTGCAGTATGTTGTAGGAGATGATTTGGATGTTACAAATGGTCGATTTGCTATTATCTATGACGATGAGTCAACTCAGTCCTTCTCTTTGACAGAAGCTGGAGTAGAAATTGTTGGTTTCGATTCCCGTAAAGAGGGGCGTCAGAGCCTAGGTTTACGGTATGCTGGTTTGGAGACTTCATTTGATGTCCTTGTTTCACCGAAGCCAATCGTCAATGATGAGTATCTAAAGCAGAAAATAGCAGAAATTGAGGCTCTACAAACCCAAACAGCCTATCTCTATTCTAGTGAGCAGACACAACTTGCCTTGCAAACTGCCTTGGAAGAAGCTAAGTCTGTGGTAGCAGATACCAATCGGACAGTCGAGCAGGTTGAAGCCGTTCAAACTCTTTTAGAGAAACAGTTAGGAGAGCTGGATGGGGAGAAACTTTACCAAGCAGATCTTGGACGTCTCAATCAGCTAATCCAAGAGGTGAAAGGAATAGATACGCCTATAAATTCTTCTGAGCTGAGTTCTTTACTTGAAAAAACTGAGAAAATTTTGGGTTCGGATAGTATTCGTCCAGATGAGATGAAGGAGCTGCTCAATGAATGGACTGATTTGTTTGAACAGTCTAGTCTGGTAACGCATGTCGGTACAAGAGATTCGATGGAACCTAAGAATTTACTGGCTCCTGAAAAACCGAGGATGGATTTGACCTATGAGCTGGTGCCGAGACAAGTCATCAAACGGATCAGCACTGATTTGCCACTGGGCAAAGAGCGAATTGTTCAGGAGGGGGCGGATGGTCAAATGATGGTAGCTCACCTAGTCTATAGTGATGGCCGTCGCGAGCTGTATTCACGAACAGTTGCTAATGAGAGTCAGCCGAAAATAGTGGAGGTCGGCAGCGGTTTGCCTATCCAGCAGGAGAAGACTTTAATGGTAGAAAATAGCCCGCAGGTTGAAAAGCAGATCAGAGATGCTTCTCTGCAGAAGAGCGGTCTTCCACAAACTGGTGATACCTATCAGGAGAAGTATGTCCTTCTTGGGTTAGTTGGTATGGCTCTGGCTGGCCTATCTCAGTTAGCTAAGCTCAGAAAGCAAGGTGAATAAAATGAATAGTCAGGGAGCAAACCCTGACTATTTATTATTCTAAGAGTATGCCTCTATGCTTGGAAGTATAGATAGGTCAAATTCCAGACACTTAGCTGTCACTAACTGATCATGCTTGATGGTTTGGATGACTTGTTTGTCTAATGAAACTTGCTTGACAAACTGGAAATTTGCATCGCTCTTTGGAGTAGAAATGGTCAGCTTGTGTTGATCTGCAAGTAGCAAGTCTACTTCCTTAAAATGCGGAAGCCCGATTTGGTAGTCAGCTTTTCCAGGACAGACAGGGTAGAAGCCTAGACAGGAGAAAATGTACCAGGCTGAAAGGCTGCCATTATCCTCGTCACCTGGATAGGCTTGAAAACCTGTCTTGAAAGCTGTTTGTCTGATTTTGTGAATGAGCAGACTAGTGTATTCTGGTTTGGTGGACCATTGGAAAAGATAAGGGATATGGAAGCTCGGTTGATTTGAAATAGCCAGCTGACCGAGATTGGCTTGTGCCATTTCCGACATTTCGTGGATTTCGTAGCCGTACTGTTCAGGTGAGAAATAAGCTTCCTGATTGCACAGTTGGATGAGGTAGGTGGTAAAGGCTTCTTTTCCGCCCATCAATTCGATCAGTCCATCGATGTCATGAAAGACGGACAGGGTTGCTTGTAGGGCAGAACATTCGGCATAGTCTCTTCCCCAGCTTAGAGGAGAAAAGTCTGATCGGAATTGTTTCTGTCTATCCTTGGCACGCATGAGACCTGTTTGGCTATCGAATAACTGTCGGTAGCCCAGGCTCATTTGAGCGTACTGCTTAGCCAGTTGGTCCTGCCCCAGTTTTTCTGCTACTTGGCTGATAGCCCAATCACTGTAGGCATAATCAAGAGAATGGCTCACAGATTCGTTGAAATCAAGAGGGAGATAGTTTAACTGGCGGTAAATCTGACTACCGTGTCGACCGTAACGTTGATCTGCATCGGTCTTTTGACTGGTTTCAATCATGGCTTGGAGAAACTCTTCCATCAAATGAGGAACAAGTCCCTTGCAGGCCGCATCAGCAATGACTCCATCTACAAGAGTTCCTGGCATGATACCGCGCTCGTCTGGCGATAGCCATTTGGGTAAAAATCCAGTATCTCGATAGTGTTGGAGAATGCCGTGGAGAAACTCTTCCAAATAGTCTGGGTAGATAAGTGAAAGCAGGGGATAGGAGGAACGGAAGGTGTCCCAGTAGCCGTTGTTGGTGAAAAATTTGCCTAGTTTGGCCTGATTGCTGATAGGGTCAAAATGAATGGCTTGTCCATCAGGACTAGGTTCGTAGAAAGTCTGTGGGTAAAGTAGGCAACGATAGAGGCAGTGGTAGAAGAAATTGATGTCTTCTGTTTTTTTGTCACGAATCTGAACACGGCCCAGTAGTTGGTTCCAGGTGCTTTCCGCCTGTTTTTGGGCTTGGGGGAAGTCAGGAACATCTTTCAATAGAAAGGCGGCCTGCTCAGGGCTGATAAAGGAGGTAGCCAAACGCCCCTTGATAGAAGTGTTTGAGAAGTTGATGCGAAGGTGCAAATCTTCTCCCACCACTTCCCTTTTAGCAATCTTGCGATCCTTGACCAGATGGTAACATTCTGTTATTTCCTCTTCAAATTCTAGGAGAGCATACATGCAGAAATCAGGGGATTGGCAGGCGCTGACCTGAAAAATCTGAATGAGCAATTGATGAGGATTGAGCAGTCGATAAATGGATTTTCCAGATGAATAGAAGACTATTCCGACAGGCTGGTTAGCAAAAGACGCTATCTCAAAACTGGCTCCGTATCGGCTGGGAGCTAAACGGCTTATCAAGCGATAGCGGTTGGATTGTAATTGAAGGAGGTCAGGTCGGAAAATAGCCTGATCCAGTTGGTAGCTAGATTGACGGTGAAAGATGCTATCTCGGCTTAATTCGCCTGTGACAGGCGTCAATAGGAGGGAGGCAAAATCTCCCAACCAAGGACTGGGTTGATGGGTCAAGCGAATGCCTTGATAGACAGGTTCATAGGGATTGAACCACCAGTTTCCAGTCTGGTCGCTGGTCTGGGGAGCAAAATAATTCATGCCGAAAGGGACACCTGTCAATGGTAGGGTGTTTCCATTTGAAAAGGCATGTGAGTTATAAGTACCATAGCGGGTGTCAATGGTTGAAACGATGGAGGTATGCATAGGTTATCCTTTTCTTTTTTATTTTATCGTCATTTAGTTGACTTTTATTACTTCGACATAAGAGGAAACTCCGTTTCCTTATTTCCAACTTCAAACACTCCACTGGAGTGTTGGAACTCGCCTTGCCTGATTGAAACAGTCTGGGGGATACGAATAGTTCGGTGAACTATTCGTACCTGATCCTGAAAACAAAAAAGCGAAGTACATCAGCTGGTCACCTAGAAACAAGAAGGCATTGAGTTATGTCTACGGCTTTTGAAGCGGCTGGGCAAAAAGCCCAGTGCCACTTCTTAGAGTTCGTGTCAACATCTCAGCGCAGTGGTTGATTGGCAGATTTGTTCGTGTTTCACACTCCAAATACGACCTAATCAACTGTGCGGGGGTGGGAAGACGAACTCTTTTTAGACCAGTCGAGTTCTTTCCCACTCCCACTATCTCCAGCCTTCAAAGGTTCCCCGAACCTTTGGAGTGAGTACTAAAAGTAAACTAAAAGACGATATTGATAATAAGTGGTGTCACTTTATTATATAGAGAAAGCGAGTGAAAAGAAAGCGTTTTCTAAAACTGGCAATATTTGTGTAAAAATGCGTTTAATTTGTGTATAGGATTTGCATTTGGAATTGTATAGACTGATACTAGGAACCTTGTGTCTAATGAAAATGATATGGACTTGCCAGATAGAGGTTGGAAGAAGTCTGAGCAACGGATGAAAAGGAGAAATCATGTTTTACACAAAAGAAATCATAGAGCACTGGCTAACGGACATTCAGAAGAAAACAGCAGACCACCCAAGTTGGGGGAGTGTATTTGAAAGGTGTTATACGGATACGCTTGATAGGACCATTAGTCAGTTGGAAGATGGGACTACATTTGTCTTAACAGGGGACATTCCAGCCATGTGGTTGAGGGACTCGACAGCCCAGGTCAAACCCTATCTAGCCCTAGCAGGAAAAGATGCGACCTTGCGCCAGATGATTGTAGGTCTGGTAGAGCGACAAATGGCCTTTATTTTGATGGATCCTTATGCCAATGCCTTTAATCAGGCAGCCAATGGGCATGGGCACCAGACTGACCAAACTCAGATGGGACCATGGATTTGGGAGCGGAAATATGAAGTGGATTCCCTCTGCTACCCCCTTCAACTAGCCTATCTACTTTGGAAAGCGACAGGAGAAACTAGCCATTTTAACCAGACCTTCTTTGGAGCAGCTGAAAAAATTGTTCAAGTCTGGAAATTGGAGCAGCACCATGAAAACTCCCCTTATAGCTTTGAACGGGATACTGACCGGCTAGAGGATACCCTCACGCACCAAGGAAAAGGGGCTCCCTGCGCCTATACAGGGATGACCTGGTCTGGTTTTCGTCCAAGTGATGATGCCTGTATCTACCCTTATCTCATCCCCTCAAATATGTTTGCGGTCGTCGTCTTGGGCTATTTAGGAGAAATAGCAGAGCTGTTTGCCAGTGAGGAATTCTCAGATTTGGCTGAAGGTGCCAGACAGTTGGCGCAGGAAATTGACCAGGGGATTCGGACCTTCGGGCTGACCAAGAATCAGGCGGGAGAAACTATTTTTGCCTATGAAGTGGACGGATTGGGCAATCAGTCGATCATGGATGATCCCAATGTCCCCAGCTTGTTGGCGGCTCCCTATCTAGGATATTGTTCCAAAGATGATCCTATCTATTTGGCAACCCGTCGGACCATTTTAAGTCAAGAAAATCCCTATTACTATGAGGGAGACTATGCTGCGGGTCTTGGTTCCAGTCATACCTTCTATCGCTATATTTGGCCGATTGCCTTGGCTATTCAAGGATTGACGACGGATGACAAGGAAGAAAAAGCGCGCTTATTGGATACCATGGTGGCCTGTGATGGCGGTACTGGGCTGATGCATGAGAGTTTCCATGTGGATGATCCGACGCTTTACTCTAGAGAGTGGTTCTCCTGGGCAAATATGATGTTTTGCGAATTGGTTTTAGATTATTATGATATACGACCGGAGGAATAAAATGGGAAAAGAAACGGTTCATATTATTTCACATAGCCACTGGGATAGGGAGTGGTATCTTCCTTTGGAAGAACATCGGATGCGCTTAGTAGAGCTATTTGATGACCTATTTGACTTATTTGAAACAGATCCTGAGTTTCGGAGTTTTCATTTGGATGGTCAGACCATTGTCCTAGATGACTATCTGGAAATTCGTCCGCAGAATCGAGAGTTATTGAAGAAATACATTCAAGACGGTCGGCTGATTATTGGACCTTTTTACATCTTGCAGGATGATTACCTCATCACCAGCGAGGCCAATATGCGCAATACCCTTCTGGGCCACTTGGAAAGTAAGAAGTGGGGACGGGCTCCAAAGATTGGTTACTATCCAGATACTTTTGGAAATATGGGGCAGGCTCCTCAGCTACTGCGTCAGGCTGGTATAGATGTGGCCTTGTTTGGTCGTGGGGTCAAACCAGTTGGCTTTGATAATCAGGTTCTGGGAGATGACCAATTCCAGTCCACTTTCTCGGAGATGATTTGGGAGGGGGCAGATGGCAGTCAGGTTCTGGGAATTTTATTTGCTAACTGGTACAGCAATGGCAATGAAATCCCAGTTGATGAGGAGGAAGCGCGTGTTTTCTGGGAGAAAAAATTGGCAGATGTCCGCAAATACGCTTCAACCTCCCACTATCTGCTGATGAATGGCTGTGATCACCAGCCTGTCCAGAAAAATCTCAGCCAAGCTTTACGACTGGCCCGAAAACTGTACCCAGATATAGACTTTGTTCATTCAAGCATTGAAGAATACATAGCTGCTGTCAAGGTAGAGTTACCCGAGGACCTTAGCCGCGTCAAGGGAGAATTGACTAGCCAGGAAACAGATGGCTGGTACACCTTGGCAAATACGGCCTCTTCGAGAATCTATCTCAAGCAGGCCAATGACCAAGCCAGTCAGCTCTTGGAACAAGTTGTAGAACCCTTGGTGGTGATGACAGGAGATAAGGTGCCCAGAGATGAGTTGCGCTATGCCTGGAAACTCTTGTTGCAGAATGCCCCCCATGATAGCATCTGTGGCTGTAGCGTAGACCAGGTGCATAGTGAGATGGAAACTCGCTTTAAGAAGGTCAAGCAAGTCGCTCATTTCCTGAGCCAGCGCTCCCTAGACAGGTGGGAAAAGCAGGTGGATTCTAGCCAACTAGACGGCCTCCTATTTACGGTTTTCAATACTACAGCCTGCCGACAAACCCAGCTAGTGGAGGTTGATTTGCTTGTTGAACAGGAAGATTTCCGAGATGGGCAGTTAGAACAACACTTCCAATCCATGGCAGCTATTTCTCTGCCAGCCTTGGGCCTCTTTACCAGTCAAGGGCAAGAGCTGGAAGCAACCATTGAAGATCTAGGTGTCAACTTCCGCTACGATTTACCAAAAGATGCTTTTCGCTCTGCCAATTTTGCCCGCCAGATTCGTGTCCGCTTTGTAGTGGAAAATCAAGCACCATTTTCATGGCAGACCTATCAAGTCAAGCCGATTGGAGAAGCTAGAGTGAATAGCAGTTTAAGTGAACAGTTTGAGAATGATTACTACCGTATCGACGTGGTGGATGGTCAGCTCTTACTGGAAGACAAGAGAACTGGTCAAGCCTATAAAGATTGGCTAGGGTTTGAAGATTGTGGAGATTTGGGTAATGAATACATCTTTATGGCGCCTAAAAATGATCAACCGATCTATGGTCAGATAGAGGACTTCGGTCTTGTCTACCAAACAGAAACAGTCAGCATTGCCAAGGTCATTCATCGTTTGCGACTGCCTATAGCTATGGAAACAAGTCTGGAAGATGAACAGAAGTGCCTGGTAGAATTTAAACATCGAACCTCTCAAAGGAGTCAGGAAAAGAAAGACCTGCTCCTTACCACCTATCTGACCCTCTACCGCCATCAACCACACATTCGCATCCAGACCAATTTCCACAACCAAATCAAGGACCATCGCTTACGAGCAGTCTTTGATATTGGGATAGAAGCTGAGAACCACTTGGCGGATTCCATCTTTGAAGTCGTTGAACGTCCAAATCAGCCACATCCAGCCTGGGAAAATCCATCCAATCCTCAACGTCACCGCAGTTTTATTTGTCTATCAGATGGTCGACAAGCCATGACCGTTTCGAGTAAGGGCCTACATGAGTATGAAATCCTAGACAGGGGCAAGATAGCTTTGACACTACTTCGTGCGACTGGAGAGCTGGGAGATTGGGGCTACTTCCCAACACCAGAAGCCCAGTGTTTGAGGGAATGTCAGTTGGATTATGCCCTTGAAATTTGCCCAGTAGAGGAAGGTTTTGCCAGCTTCCAAAGAGCGCAAGCCTTCCAAGGAAACCTGCTAACCAAACAACTGACCAGCCATAGTGGGCATCTGCCGTGTGATCATCAGTTTTTGACTCATCCAGCACTGGAAGAGGACCGCTTATGCGTGACTTCTTTGAAGGTAGCAGAAACTTCGGATCGCATCTTACTCCGTTATTATAATATGAGCCAGGAGCAGTTAGCAGGCTGGAGCGAGTGGACTGAAGGGGTTGATTTGCTAGAAGAACCACTAGAGGTTTTGCCGGTTAGGATTGAACCTCAGGCAATCCGAACAGAGGTCATTGGCTATCTTGAAAAGGAGAAAGAATATGGTAGTAGCTTGTTTTGATATTGGAGGTACGGGCATAAAGGCGGCCCTGATCGGTTCAGATAAGCAGATCAACCATCGACAGGAATGGCCAACACCGGCCAGCTTAGCAGAATTGTTGGCGCTTATGGACAGTGTTATTCAGCCGGTAGACGGCTTGGAGGCCATTTCCCTCAGTATACCTGGAGCGGTAGACCTTGAAACAGGTGTTATCCAGGGGCTGAGTGCCGTTCCTTATATCCATGGTGTATCTTGGTATGAGTTATTAAGTCAGTATGGCTGTCCTGTATATTTGGAAAATGATGCCAATTGTGTCGGTCTGAGTGAATTGGCTGTTGATGACCAGTTATCGACTTTTGCCTGTGTCGTCTGTGGGACGGGTATCGGTGGTGCCTTGATTGTGGATAGAAAACTCATCCGTGGGAAACAAGGTTTCGGTGGCGAATTTGGCTATATGCTGATTGCTATTGGAAAGGGACCTCTCAAAAACTGGTCTCAACTAGCTTCGACTGGTAGTTTGGTCAGACAGGTTGCTGGTCAGTATGAGGAGGCTGTGGAAGATTGGAACGGGAAGCGGATTTTTGAACTAGCAGAACAGGGAGATGAGGTATGTCAATTAGCCATTGAAGAAATGACACGCAATCTGGCCTATGGCATTTTGAATATCTCCTATTTCCTGGAACCAGAAGTGCTGGCAATCGGCGGCTCTATCAGCCAGAGTCCAGTCTTTATCCAAGCCATTCAGGAGCAACTAGAGGCTATACAAAGGGAATATCCAGAAGAATTTCCTTATCTACCTGCTATTCGTGCCTGTCACTATCAGCAGGATGCCAATCTCATGGGTGCTTATATGAAGACCCTACAATAAGGAGAAATGATGATGTTACAGATAAACCATTCGTTACAGCAGTCGGAGAGGGTCTTGGAAGAGATTTGTTCTGGGCTGGGTTTGGATTGCCAGTTAGAACTTGAAGTCGATGGCAAGGAGAGTTTGCGGATTGAAGGTTCAGCGGGTTCTTACCGTATCCGTGCGCCCAAAGAACACATGATTTATCGAGGCTTGCTTGCTTTGGCCAGTCAGCTGGCTCAGGGCGAGACTGATATACAGATCCAGGAAAGACCTGCCTACCGTCAACTCGGTTTTATGGAAGATTGTTCTCGAAATGCTGTCCTGACGGTTGAAGCCAGTAAGATTTTGATTAGACAACTGGCCTTGATGGGCTACAGCCATTTCCAACTTTATATGGAAGATACCTACCAACTGCGTGAGGAACCCTATTTTGGCTATTTCCGAGGGGCCTATACAAGAGAAGAATTGCAGGCTATTGAGGAGGAGTGCCACCGTTACGGTATGGAATTTATCCCCTGCATCCAGACCTTAGCCCATCTGATTGCCTACCTCAAGTGGAATATATCATCTATTCAGGCCATTCGAGATGTGGACAATATTCTCTTGATTGGAGATGAGAGGACCTATGCCTTGATTGATAAGATGTTTGAGGCCTTGTCCCATCTGAAAACACGGACCATTAACATCGGTATGGATGAGGCTCACTTGGTTGGGCTGGGGCAATACCTCAATCAACATGGCTATCAGAAACGAAGTCTCATTATGTGTCAACACTTGGAACGGGTTTTGGATATTGCTGACAAGTATGGCTTCCATTGTAGTATGTGGAGTGATATGTTCTTCCAGTTGTTGACAGCGAGTAAGGATTATACTGGTCAGTTGGAAATTGACTCGGAAATTCAGGCTTATTTGGATCGTCTCAAGGACAGAGTGACCTTGATTTATTGGGATTACTATCAGACCAGTCGTGAGAGTTATGCTCAAAAACTAGCAAGTCATCAGCAGTTGGGAGAACAGATTGCCTTTGCAAGTGGTGCCTGGAAGTGGATTGGTTTTACTCCTGATAATGATTTCAGTATGCGGATTGCGCCAGAAGCCCATGCTGCCTGCCAAGAATATGGTGTCCAAGAAGTGACGGTGACCGCTTGGGGAGATAATGGTGGGGAATGCGCCACCTTCTCGATCTTGCCGAGTCTTCATACTTGGGCAGAACTCCAGTACCGAGGAAATTTGGACTGTCTGGCTGAGCATTTCTATCAACTACACCAAGTTTCCCTGGATGACTTCCTGCAACTGGATTTACCAAATAAGACACCTAGCCACCCAGGTCCAGGTCATCACGGTTTCAACCCTAGTCGCTATATCTTGTATCAAGATATTCTCTGCCCCTTGTTGCAAGAGCATATTGATGCCGAAAAAGACAGTGCCTTTTATCAGGAATTAGCGCCTAGATTGGCAGAGGTTGGAAGCCGAGCCAAGGGCTATGCCTATCTCTTTGATACTCAGGCTAAGTTGTGTCAGGTTTTGGCGACCAAGGCGGTAATTTCGGCAGATATTCGTCAGGCCTATCAGGAAGGAAATCGTCAGGTCTTGGCAGAGCAAGTTGACGGTTTGCAGCAACTAAGAATAGACCTAGAAAGCTTTTATCAAGCGCTCAGCTACCAATGGATGGTAGAGAAGAAGGTGTTTGGTCTGGATACGGTGGACATTCGTCTAGGGGGCTTGGATGCCCGCATTTGCCGAGCAATCCAGCGCTTGCAAGCCTATCTGAACAAGGAAGTACCTAAACTAGATGAACTAGAAGTGCCTATTCTCCCTTACGATGACTTCCATCAGGACAAGGGCTTTCGTGCGACAACTGCCAACCAATGGCAGATTATTGCGACGGCTTCAACCATCTACACAACCTAGTGGTGTTCGAGCTCGAAAGGGCTCGATTTTTTATGCAAATGTTGATTGGCAAACCAGATTTTCTTTGTTTTTTACAGAAGATATATCGGTTATTATATACACCTATAATTTGTAGAATTTTGCCTATAATGTGGCAATTCACAGTTGGCCCAATCAGGAGTAAACTAATCATGTAAAGGTTCATAATAGAAAGGAGCTATGATGAAAGACCTCATAAAAAATCTAAAACAAAATGCCATTTTTTTCCTAATGGTATTGCCAGGAGTCATCTGGCTCATTCTATTTTTCTATATTCCAGTATTTGGCAATGTGATTGCTTTTAAGGACTATCGTCATACAGGAAACGGCTTTTGGGATAGCCTCATACAAAGTAAGTGGATAGGATTGGATAATTTTAAATTTCTATTTCAGTCATCCGATGCCTATATCATCACAAGAAATACCATCTTATATAATCTTGGTTTTATCGTACTCGGACTGATTTTTGCAGTAGGTATTGCCATTATCTTTAGTGAGATGCGGTCGAAGAAGCTGGTAAAGATCTACCAGACCACAACCTTGTTCCCTTATTTCCTTTCTTGGGTCATTATCAGTTTCTTCGTTTACGCATTTTTGAGTCCAGATAAAGGATTGATAAACAATATTCTCAAAGGAATGGGGATGGATCCTATCAACTGGTACAGCACACCGACCTATTGGCCCTTCATCTTGCTTTTCTTAGGAATTTGGAAAGGTTTGGGCTACAACAGTATTATTTATTATGCAACTATTATGGGCATTGACCCAACCTACTATGAAGCTGCGATTGTGGATGGGGCGACCAAGTGGCAACGCATCCGCTATGTCACCCTTCCTCAGTTAATGCCTCTGATGACTATTTTAACGATTCTGGCTGTCGGAAATATCTTCCGAGCAGACTTTGGCCTTTTCTATCAAATTCCGAAAAATTCAGGTCCTCTCTTCAATGTGACTCAAGTCCTTGATACCTACGTTTATCGTGGCATTGCAGGAACAGGGGACATCGGTATGGCTATCGCGGCAGGCCTCTATCAATCTGTTGTCGGCTGTATCTTGGTGGTAGTGACCAACCTGATTGTTCGTCGCTTTGATAAGGAATCAGCCTTATTCTAGGAGGGGAGTATGAAAAAAAAGAAACAAATCACTTCTGTTTCTATTCATTCATTTAGTAAGAAAACAGATCTATTTTTCTCAAGTTTACTAGGGATATTTGCCCTATCCTGTACCCTTCCCTTCATATTTGTTATCATCATTTCTATGACAGATGAGACAAGCTTGGCTATCAACGGCTATTCTTTCTGGCCAGAGCAATGGAGTTTGGCGGGTTATGAATACCTCTTTCAATTGAAAGATCAGATTCTCCAAGCCCTCTTTATCACCTTCTTTGTGACCATTGTAGGGACGAGTTTGAATGTCTTCTTCACTGTTCTTTACGCCTATGCCATTTCGAGAAACAGTTTCAGATACAGACGATTTTTTACCCTGATGGCTCTCTTTACCATGCTGTTTAGCGCAGGGACCATTCCAACCTATATCGTCATGACCTCGTTTTTAAATCTCAAAGATACAGTGGCAGCCTTGATTCTACCCATGCTGCTATCTCCTTTCAATATCATGGTGATGAGGTCCTTCTTTAGAAAGACTATTTCTGAGTCTATTATCGAATCCGCCAGGATTGACGGGGCCAGTGAATTTCGGATTTTCTTCCAAATCTGCTTGCCACTAACCCTGCCAGGTATCGCAACCATCGCTCTCTTTACAGCCCTTGCTTTTTGGAATGACTGGTACAACGCTCTCCTCTATATCCAGAGCGATAACCTCTTCCCTCTCCAATACCTGCTGATGAAAATTCAAGCAAACATTCAATATCTCTCTGAAAATGCTGCCGCGGCAGCGGCCATGTCCTCAGAAGTTGCAGGTGCCCTTCCAAAAGAAGCAACACGTATGGCTATTGTGGTCGTATCGACTCTACCAATTGCCTGTCTCTATCCTTTCTTCCAACGTTACTTTGTCAAAGGTTTGACAATTGGCGGAGTCAAGGAGTAGAGACATCACTCTATCTTAACAATCGTATTCCATACTTCATTATCTAAAAAAATAGAAAGGAACAGCCAAATGAAAACATGGAAAAAATTTGCCTACTCCTGCGTGACACTTGCGTCCGCAGCTGCCCTTGCCGCTTGTGGTAGTCTGACTGGAAATAAGACCGCATCAAGTAGCGCTACAACAGAAGATGGATTGACAAACATCCTCATGTATCAAATCGGAGACGCACCGAAAAACATCGATGTTCTTTTGGAAAATGCCAATAAGATTATCGAAAAAGAAGCAGGTGCCCATCTAGACATCAAGTATATCTCATGGGGTGACTATAAGGATAAAATGGCCATTATTACCTCATCTGGTGAGGAATATGATATTGCCTTTGCAGACAACTATATTATCAATGCGCAAAAAGGAGCTTATGCTGATTTAACAGAACTTTACAAGAAAGAAGGCAAGGCTCTCTATGACATTATTGACCCTGCCTACATCAAAGGAAATACCATCGACGGAAAAATCTACGCAGTCCCTGTCATCGGTAACGTAGCTAGTCAACAGATGCTTTCCTTCAACCAAGACATGGTTGATAAGTATGGTTTTGACATTTCTAAAGTAGATAGCTACGATGATGTGGAAAGCATGTTAGCAACCATCAAAGAAAAAGAAGCAGATGTGACACCATTTGCCTGGGTGAAATCTAGCAAACCATCAACAGACGGTTTGGAATATCCCGCTGGAAATGAGTTACCATTTGCTATCGACTTGAAAGGCGACACTACAAAAGTGGTAAACCCATTTGAAGTTGACCGCCACATGAATAACCTTCGTACCATTCACAAATACTATAAGGCTGGCTACATTATGGCAGATGCAGCGACTACTGACGCAACCTTCTCGCTTGATGTAGCAAACTGGTTTGTTCGTGAAGAAACACAAGGACCAGCTGACTTTGGCGATAGCCTCCTTTCAACAGTTGCAGGCTATAAGATTACTTCTAAACCAATCACATCTGCCTATAAGACAAGCGGCTCTACCCAAGTAGCAAACTTTGTCATTTCAAAAACATCTAAGAACAAAGAAAAAGCTATGGAAGTATTGACTCTTATCAATACAAATCCAGAATTGCTGAACGGCTTGGTATTTGGTCCAGAGGGCGTCAACTGGGAAAAAGACCCAAGTGCTGAAAATCGTATCAAGTTGCTGGATGGTTACAAAGGCGATACTCGTATGTCAGCTTGGAACACAGGTAACAGCCAAATTCTGTACATCACTGACAAGGTAACAGATGAAGATGTGAAAAAAGCAGAAGCATTGCTGGCAGGTGCAGAAGAGTCTCCGCTTCTTGGCTTCAACTTCAATGCTGATGCAGTTAAGACTGAAATTACAAGTATCCAAAATATCATGAGCCAATATGCAGCAAGTATCAATACTGGTACTGTGGATCCTGATGTTGCTGTTCCAGAAATGCTGAAAAAATTGGAAGCAGAAGAATCCTACAAAAAAGTAAAAGAAGAAATGCAAAAACAATACGATGCGTTTTTAGCAAATAAATAATTCGATACAGGTGATGAAGTGTGAAAAGAGGTTGGGTTCAACATCCAACCTTTTCGCATTTGTTTTATGTTAATATATACAAAAAGCACCGATTTTTGATAAAATAGATAAAAAAGGAGGAATATACAATGTTAGGGTGGGTAGACAGGCTTTTTACTCTTCTTTTCTTCCTCATGAAATTGAGTGCCATCTATTTGGTTCTTCTATTGCTAGGAGGCGTAGTGCTGGGCATTTCACCAGCAAATGGAACGATACTTTACCTCTACGATAACTATCATATAGATGCATCTAAGTACCATTTTCGAGAGGCGTTTGGCTATTTTAAAGAGCATTTTATTCGGCTTAACCTTGGCCTCGGTCTTGTCCTCTTATTGATTGGTCTTTTATTTAGCGGCATTTGGCTCCTGATTCAATTGCCCCAGACCTGGTGGATGCCAGCAGTTCTTATTACAAATGCTTTTGGTCTTTTCTATGTTTTTGCGCTCTATGCTCTCTTTTTAAAACTTCAAGTACATTTTGAATTTAGTCTAACAACAGGCTTACAGTTGGCGGCTGTCTCGCTTTTTCTTGATTGGAAAGCCCTGGTCAAATTTTTGTTAGGCAGTCTCGTCTGTGGGTTCATGCTATTCAAACTTCCCTTGATTTTATTCTTCTTACTACCGGTCTTATGGCTCTTATTTCTCTATGATGCCTTTGATCCAGTGTACAAGCAAGTTGACAAGGATTACTTATGAAAAAAGTTTTAATTCATACTCTTTTGAAAAGTTATTCTTTATTAGTGATTGGGATTGTCATTTTCTTTGCCAGTATTCTTTCCTACATCAGCTGGTATCAGTATGACACCAATCGCATCCGCATTCAACAGGAAGTAGCAGATGGTCTAAAAGAGGAGTTGGATTATTATCAAGGACGGGTTGGGAATTATCTAGCAGACTACATTACGGACAGGGATCGTCTAGACAGTCTTTATCACTATTTTCAATTATCTCCTTCTCAGTACCAGGTCTGGTTACTGAGTCACCCTCACCTGATGGTCAAACGGATTTCTTTGCAGGATTCTGTTCGCACTCTTTATCTCTATTATCCCTTCGTAGAAGGAGTCGATATTGCTCCGATGGATGCAAATACTGTCTTTGTTTCTACCTCTGACTTAAAGTCTGGTAAAAAGGTCACGGCCGAAAATTACAAGGCTCCGCAACATAGTATCTCGATGACCTTATTTTCTCCGTCGACAACAGAAGGTATTGCGACCATCTATGTCACCATCGATGCGGATTTGCTCGAACAGTATATCCAACGTAAGACGGATCTCCCCATGATTGTTAGAGTTCAAGATTCTCTAGATCGGGAATTTTATAGTCTGCGACCAGATGTTGCCTCGCCTCCGCTCTCCTATCGAATGAGTGGGGATTTGCAAATTGCAGTTGGAGTTGACCAGCAACATGCTATTGAAAAAGTTGGCAGCCTAGTCGGAATCATTTTTCTAGGAAGTAGCTGCCTCGTTGCTCTTTTACTACTGGTCCTGAGAAGGGTGTTTAGACGATATGAAGTCCAAGTGCTGGACATTGTTGATACCATGCAACAGATTCGTGGCGAAGACAGGCATCTTCGTCTACAGACGGACAATAAAGAGCAGGAAATGTATCTCATTTCATCAGAAATCAATCAGATGCTGGATGCTATGGACCAGAGTATTCAAGACATCTATCGCTTGCAGTTGGCTCAGAAAGATGCCAATATGCGAGCCTTACAAGCCCAAATTAACCCCCATTTTCTCTACAATACCTTGGAATTTTTCCGTATGTATGCAGTCAGCAAGCAGATGGATGAGCTAGGGGATATGATTTATGAATTTTCAAGCTTGCTTCGCAGTAGTGTGACCCAGGCAAAAATGACAACGGTGGCAGAAGAACTTTCATTTTGCGAAAAACATAGCTACATTTGTCAAATCCGCTATCCTCGTTCCATTGCCTATGCCTATCAAATGGATCCTGGGTGCGAAAGGGTTGAAATTCCTCGTTTTGTAATCCAGCCTCTGGTAGAAAATTATTTTGTCCATGGAGTAGACCTCAAACGAAAAGACAATGCGCTTAGTGTCAAAGCTCTCAAGCATGGACAGGATATGGAAATTCTCATCAGAGATAATGGTAAGGGAATGGACGCAGAAACCCTAGAAGCCTACAAACACCTCTTGGCAAGTCGAGAACTGTCGCAAGAAAATCGGTCACAATCAATCGGATTACGAAACGTTCACGAGCGGTTACTTCTCTATTTTGGAGACCGTTACCAGATAGAATTAGATTCTAAAGAAGGGGAAGGGGTGACCTATTCAATCTTATTTGAAGGTGTCTTCCCCCGAGGAGATGAGCATGATGCATAAGATGTTAGTAGTTGATGACGAATATATGATTTTGGAAGGGATGAAGCATCTTCTCCCTTATCATGAATACAATGTCGAGATTGTTTATACGGCAGAGAACGCCGAAGAAGCGCTGGATTATTTTTCACAGCATACTGTGGACCTTGTCCTAACCGATGTCAGCATGCCAGATATGACAGGCCTAGAAATGGTTCGACGAATGAAAGAACAATCGCCTGATACCCACATTATCATCATGTCAGGCTTTCAAGAATTCGAATATGCCCGTAAAGCTATCTCCCTCGGGGCAATGGATTATCTCCTTAAGCCCATCAATAAACAAGAACTGGCTAAGCTGCTCCAACAGCTACCAATGTTGAAGAAAGAGACAGATAGGGAATATATCAAGGGCTTCTTGGCAGGAACCCTGACAGCGAGTGAGTTATTAAGTCACTCCCAGAAAACATGGTTTGCCGCTAAAGAGACACCAAACCCAATGGGCTACTGTCGTGAAAAAAATATTTTACATCAAGTCTACTATTTTCAGTTGACAGAAAGTCGACCAGAGGGTAGTCTATATACAGAAGAAGTTACCCCGACGATGACCATACGGCAGTTGATTGACAAGGTAGAGAGGCGCTTATTTTATAGGCAACTATCAGAAGATTTAACGGCTACTACCACAGAACTCTATAAAGATATGGAACCGCTTCTACGTGCAGGAAGATTGGCAAAAATCGTTGATGTTTTACCACATTTGGCTGATAAATTGCGAGAAACCACTCCGGCAGTCTACCTAACAAAACAATTTTTTAATCAGATGATGTCGGATGTGTTTTACTATTTTAATGAAGAAGACCATCAGCGCTTAGAAGATTTCTATGTAAAGGTAGAAGCTAGTCGAGATTTACATCAACTAATGGAGTATTTTTGTCATTATCTGAAAAAATTTTCCGAGAGTTCCACTTACAGTCCTCATGTACAGGAAGTTGTTACGATTGTTCGTGAACGCTTTGCAGAGGAACTGTCTTTGAAAGATATGAGTGCCCATCTCTACCTAAATACGGTTTACCTAGGTCAACTTATCAAAAAAGAGACTGGGCATACTTTTGCAGAATTGCTCAATCATCAGCGAATCAAGGTAGCACAGCAGCTTCTTTTGAACAGTCAGTTGGGAATCGAAGAAATTTGTTTTCAAGTTGGTTACACGAATGTGGGCTACTTCTATAAGATTTTTAAACGCATTTGTGGGGAATCTCCCAAAAATTACCGACAGAAAATCGGTCAATTACAGACAGAATGAGATGGAGGCGAGATGAGCAAAGGGGAAGAATTGCAACACCTATTTCCAAAAGGAAGGCTTGTATTTGAAAAGACAGAAAACGGAGCAAGTATCCAGTTGCCTCTGGCTGATCATACTTGGTTTTCCGTCGATCGCAAGGATTTGACAGATCGAGAAATCGAACTGATTGACTTGCTGATGAATGACTCGAGCGCAGAACAAGGTCATCCTTGGGGACGCTATTTCCAAGGGGGAGGTCCTCTTCCACAAACCTTGGAAAAACTACAGGTTATTCATGCTCATGTAGGCCACGTATCCGATGAAGATGGAAAGGTAGCCTGGCTTGATATGATGGCCAAACTCCTCCCCAATCTCCAAGGCTACTATACAGGCAATGGACAGGATTACCTGTTCATTCTACATCAGGCACCTCTTTTTGATGTCAAAGAAATACTGCGTGACACCCTTGCTACCATGGAGTTCGATTTTGGTCTGAGAATTACATTGTTTTTAGGGCAAATCTGGCCAGCCAAATTGGTACACTCTTGGCCACAATTAATCGAAGCTGAACAATCCCTTTTTCACCATTGGCGAAGCAGCCACCACCAATCACGGTTGCTTAACTTCGGTCAGCTCTATCTTTGGGCAGGTCAACTCCACCCCGTTTTGAGAGAAGGACTTGCTAGTTTGATTGCCCACCAGCAGCTAGAAAAGGAAATTGTAGCTCTTTGGCAAGAAGGTGCGGTCATAACCAAGGCAGCCCAGTCTCTCTATATCCATCGAAATACGTTGCAGTATCGCTTGGACAAATGGTTTGATTGGACGGGATTACAGCTCAAGGAATTGACGGATTTAGCAGTTTGCTACATGGTTATCATGGATTTAAGTATCTAATAGGAGCTAATGATGAGAAAAGCGTTGTAGCCTTTGAGAATGCCCCCATCACTTCGTCCCTTTTCTTCTGAAAATCCCAGAGGGCTCATTGAATTTTTGAAAAGTAGACTATTTCAGTAACACAGTCTTTTGTGCAACTTGTACAAAAGATTGTGTTCTTTTTGTTCACCTTGACCTAGAAAAATAAAACGCTTTCATTTACAATAAAACTATCAAAGAAAGTGAGGCTTGAACATGGTTCAACTTAATTTAAAAAATATTTATAAAAAATATCCAAATAGCGAGCATTATTCCGTTGAAAACTTTAATCTAGATATTAAAGATAAAGAGTTTATTGTTTTCGTAGGTCCTTCAGGATGCGGTAAATCAACTACTCTTCGTATGATTGCTGGATTGGAAGATATTACAGAAGGTGAAGCTTACATCGACGGCGTGTTGATGAACGATGTGGCACCAAAAGACCGTGATATTGCCATGGTATTCCAGAACTATGCCCTTTATCCACACATGACTGTATTTGACAACATGGCTTTCGGTTTGAAATTGCGTAAATACAGCAAGGATGAAATCAAAAAACGTGTGGAAGAAGCAGCACAAATTCTAGGTTTGACTGAATTCTTGCAACGTAAACCTGCTGACCTTTCTGGTGGTCAACGCCAACGTGTTGCCATGGGTCGTGCTATTGTCCGTGATGCAAAAGTATTCTTGATGGATGAGCCTTTGTCAAACTTGGATGCCAAATTGCGTGTATCCATGCGTACAGAGATTGCTAAAATCCACCGCCGTATTGGTGCAACAACGATCTACGTAACGCACGACCAAACAGAAGCTATGACCTTGGCTGACCGCATTGTTATCATGTCTGCGACTAAGAATGAAGCAGGTACAGGTACAATCGGTCGTATCGAACAAATTGGTAGCCCAGAAGAGCTTTACAATAAACCTGTAAACAAATTTGTTGCCAGCTTCATCGGTAGTCCTGCAATGAACTTCTTTACAGTGACTCTTCAAGAGGGTGTGCTTGTTGGAGATGGTTTCAAAGTAGATCTTCCAGAAGGTCGTCGCAAGCACTTGGAAGAAAAAGGCTACAATGGTAAATCATTTACATTGGGTATCCGTCCAGAAGACATTAAAGCTTCACAATTGGAGTTGGACACTTATCCATCTTCTATCGTGGAAGCAGAAGTTGTCGTTTCAGAGCTTCTTGGTGCGGAAACCATGCTCTACTCTAAAGTAGGAAATACAGAATTTGTATCTCGTGTAGATGCGCGTGATTACCACAATCCAGGAGACAAGGTTCGCTTGACCTTCAACCTCAACAAAGCTCATTTCTTTGATGATGAAACAGATCAAGCCATTGTTTAATCTTTTATAATTTGTTCATAAAACACCTGACCGTCAGATGAAAATCTGGCGGTTTTTGGCTAGGGAAGGTGTCCGCAAAGGAGGAATTTATCATTGCAGTCGCAGGGAATACGGTCATGATGGGCTTGTCTTTCTTGCATTTGCACAATCAAGTATTGGATGAATTTCATGGGAAAATAGAAGAACCGTCGGTTTAAACTGACGGTTCTTTTTCTTATGTTAGTAATTGCAGTAGGTAGGTCATTGTTCCGAATTCGAATAAAATGTAGATTCCTAATATGATAAAAATGGTTGGAAGAATCATTTTTTCATATTTTTCTATGAATTCAGAAATGCTATGGAGACTCCCAAATTTTTCTGCTAGGTAGCAAATGGCGACTGTCTCTAGCAAGATCAGGCCAGCAGTTAAGAGCGTTTCTAAGGTACTTAAAGTTGTAAAATAGGGTGTGAATATTCCTAAATTATCTACTCCCGATGCTAATGAAATAAAAATGATAGACAGTAGTCCGATTTTGCTATCAGGAATCTCTGTTTCTGCTTCGTTTTCAAAAAGGATTCTAACCCCTAGTAGAATAGGGACGAAGCCGAGCAGACCAAGGATCCAGTCAGCTAGAAAAACATTGGCAACTTGGCTAAGGGTCGAACTTAAGAGAATGAGTATAAAACTAGCAAGTAGTTGTCCAAAATAGATTGTGCGTCTTTCACCTGGTTTTTTTGCCTGTGAAAATAAAAGGAATAAAATTAGGAAATAATCGATACTTGTTGAAATACCGAGAATCAGTGCATAAGTAATAATAGTCATGGTCCCTCCGTATAATATAGTAGTCATAGATATTTATTTACAGAGGCACATCAATTTTGAAAGATAGAAGTAAAAATTGCGATTCATTTTAATTTCCTTTTTCACTACCCTCATCTTCATCTTTATAAACCTCATAAAAGTCAACCTTGAGGCGAATAAAGGCTTCCATGTCGTGTAGGAGTTGGAAGAGGGTGGCACGGGTTTCAAATTCTTCTCGGGTTTGTGGCAGGGGTCGCTCGCGGAAGGTGGCATGGAAGAGTTCGATGTCCAGGAGCAGTTCCTTGGCGGAGTTTTCTCGGCTCAGTTGTTGGGCTGCTCGCTCGAAGAGGCTGGACAGGATGACATTTTCTCTGCCTTCTAGCAAACATTTGTTGATATTTCCTGCCATGGTCCGCAGGATTTTGTTTTGTGCAGCTCGCATTTCAAAGTAATGGACCTGGTAGTTGGTCTGTTGGAAGAGCTGGTTGTGGCGGTCTAGATAGACGACTTTGAGGGCCTCTTCCAAGGTCTTATCCAGCTGCGTAATCAATTCTGCCTCGTTTCGTCCGTCGCCGTTGAGCAGAAAGGCTTCAAAGCGGAGGAGAATCTGCTTGAGCAGGTCTTCGACTTGGTCGTGGTAGGCCTCGATTTTCTTTTCTTGCGAGGGCATATAGAGGTTAAACAAGAGTGCCAGTCCTGCCCCAATCAGAAAAAGCGCCAGCTCATTTCCTAAAAAAATCAGCGAAATATCTTGCTCTAGCAAGAGGTGGGTGACGAGGACGGTTGAGGGGGCGATGCCAGCCTCCCAGTTGAATCTGTAGGCTAGAGGGACGTAGAGTGTCAGGTAAATGCCTAGGGTCCAGATGCCAAAGCCAAAGAGGGCGAAGGTCAGGACGGCTATGGTCAGGGCCAGGAGGGTGGAAAAGAGGCGGTTGCGGGCCATTTTGAAGCTGGACTTGCGGGTGTCGAGGACGCTGAGAATGGCGATGATGCCAGCTGCCGTCGCATAGGACAAACCCAGGGCGGTCGCTAGGTAAATAGCCAGTACGGTAGCAAATATCAGTTTAATCGTTCGGAGGGAGAGGGACATGGGGGCTCCTTTGGTCTTAGTCTTCTTTTTATTGTACCATAAAACCCTCCTAAGGTTAGGAGGGTTGACTTTATGCAAACAAGGCAATGATTCCGACTACCAAATAGCAGACCAGTTTGTAGCTTTCGTTGATGAGGATGAGTTTAAGAGGGCGTTGCTCAAAGACGTAGTTCTTCAATGAAGCAAGCACGGCAATCACGCCCATGCCACCAGCTGCGTGGAGTGGTGAAACATCAAGGGTCTTGATGAAGAAAATCGCCACAACAGCAGTCAAAACTTCAATCGCTAAGGAAATCATCATTTCCTTCTGGCCATTTTTCCCAGCCTGACGGTCAGCTTCTACCTTGGCCATGTCAATGCCAGAGGCTTCAATCCAAGCATCACGGAAAATCAAACCATACCACAAACCACCAATAGCAAAGGCAATCAGCCCTGCCACAATTCCCAAAATAAGTGTCATAAAATCTCCTTTTTGTGTCCGTTTGTACGGACAAATGATAGACGTTAGAATATCATAGGCTTTACTATTTGTCAAAAGTTAGATTGAAACGGGGTGAAAATGAGAATTGACAATTTTAGGTGTTATGTTATACTAAAATAAAATAGATTTCGTTTATAGATATCAACCAATATTTTATGAGGAGATGATTGTTATGGATCAATGGATGCGAGATTTTGAAGAGCAGCAGAGACATGATGAGTTGAAACGAAAAATGGATGCTCAAACCTCTGCCATGAACTCTCAGGCAATAGCACTTCACAAACAAAATGACATTTTGCAAAAAGAGCATGAGCGTCAAATTGAAAAAGAGTTTAAGGACAGAATTTTTCAATTACGATTGCATCTAGCACAGGCTACAGATGATAGTCAACGATTTGTACTCCAGCAAATGCTCAGCGAAGCTGAGGAAGATTATGAGGATTATCAAAGAGAGCGAGCTGAGAAACGTTTGGCAGATGCAAAAAGAAGAAAGATTTGGCTTGTCATTTCAAGTGTTGTAGCTGTGTTAGGAATGGCTGGTTTATATTTTGTCTACCAAGATATTTCTCAAGTTACAGTTCCTGAATTATATGGTATTGAGCTATCTGAAGCTAAGGATTTACTGTATGAAGAGGGGTTGAAAGTTGGTACAATAACAGAAGTTGGTGGACAGTCAGTTCAGCCAGGGATGGTTAGTGTATCTTCTCCAAGTAGCGGGAAGAAGGTAAAGCGGGGAAGTGCGGTTAACTTAATTATTGCTAAAAATGTGGATACAAAGGATACTACCGTAGTTGAGGATAGTTCGACTAGTGAGGTAGCAACTAGTAAGACTGCTGGAAGTTCGCAAGCTTCTAGCCAGTCTCAGGTAGGTAGCGCCGTTCAATCGTTTACTGTGGATATTAAAAAACAAGGACTAGTTATTCGTCAGGAACCTAGTTTATCTGGAGAAGTTGTGACCAATATAGAACCTGGAACGTACACGATAGTTGAGACGACTCAAAAGGAAGGACATAGTTGGGGAAGGTTGAAGTCAGGACAGGGCTGGATTTCGTTGACAGATTTGCATAATCCTGTACCGCAGGTTGATACCAAAAACTTAACAACAGATCAGGTAAAAGCTTGGGTCATGGATGATTTGTTTAGTCGTAGCGTCATGATTGAAAAGTATCGGAAAGATCAGGTTGTCATTAGTGTCCGTATGGCTGAAGATGGTCTAGTATATGCAGATGTAACGGTACCATCAGACCCTAATTTTGAGCCACGAAATTGGAGTTATCGGATCAATAGTCGTGGGGAGTTGGAAGCCAGTGAGTATGATACAGATCCGGAACAAGGGGGTGTCAACTGGTATGTTGCCCAACATTATTATCTGGAAAACAGTGTGAACTAAGAAGGCTGAGAAACTCTCGGCTTTTTCCTTTTCCAAAATATGCTATAATACTCTTATGGAACAAAATGATATAGTATATGGCGTACATGCTGTAGTGGAGAGTTTGGAGGCCAACACCGGCAACAAACTCTACATTCAGGATGATTTGCGCGGAAAAAATGTAGAAAAAATCAAGGCACTGGCGGCAGAGAAAAAGGTGTCGATTTCTTGGACGCCGAAGAAGACTCTGTCTGACATGACTGAAGGTGCCGTTCACCAAGGCTTTGTCCTACGAGTCTCTGAGTTTGCCTATGCGGACCTATCGGTGATTTTGGAAAAAGCTGAAGCAGAAGATAATCCTCTCATTCTCATCTTGGACGGGCTGACAGACCCCCACAACTTCGGCTCGATTTTACGGACTGCAGATGCCACTCAGGTAGCAGGCATCGTCATTCCCAAGCACCGAGCAGTTGGCGTGACGCCTGTTGTGGCAAAGACTTCCACAGGTGCGGTGGCCCATGTCCCAATCGCCCGAGTGACCAATCTTAGCCAAACCCTTGATAAGCTCAAGGAGGCTGGTTTCTGGGTATTTGGTACCGATATGAACGGAACCCCAAGCCACAAGTGGAATACAGCTGGTAAACTAGCACTTATTATTGGCAACGAAGGTAAAGGGATTTCCAGCAATATCAAAAAGCAGGTGGATGAGATGATTACCATTCCTATGAAGGGCCATGTCCAATCTCTCAACGCCAGCGTAGCAGCAGCCGTGCTGATGTACGAAGTATTTCGGAAGAAAATCTAAATGAAAGAAAAAGTTCTCATTGTAGATGGCTACAACATGATTGCCTTTTGGCAGGCCACCAAGCAAGATTTTAAAAAGGGAGACTTGGATGCGGCCAGAACGACCTTGCTTCGCACCTTGTCTCACTACGCAGCCTTTGAACAAATCGAGGTGATTTGTGTCTTCGATGCCCACCATGTGCCAGGTCTTCGCCAACAGTATGACGAATTTAAGGTATCGGTCATTTTTACAGAGGAGGAAGAGACGGCAGATAGCTACATCGAACGACTCAGTGCCCAGCTCAATAGTGACCGTGGCAAACAGGTTTCCGTCGCAACCAGCGACCTCAATGAACAATGGGTGGTCTTTTCACAAGGGGCCTTACGGGTTTCGGCGCGTGAGTTAGAGGAGAGAACCAGGGTCATCAAAAAGGACTTGGACAAGTTTGTGGACCAGGTAGAACTCTACACCCCGCGGCTCAATCCCTGGTCAGATGGGAATTTTCAAGCCTTAAAAGAAATGATGGAGGAAATGAAAGAGTGACATTTACAATTGTAACCGATTCGACATCGGATTTGCCAATCAGCTGGGTCCAAGAAAACGATGTGACCGTGCTTGGTTTGACCATTAACCTAGACGGCGTGACTTATGAAACAGTCGGTGAAAACCGCTTGACCTCAGCAGATTTGCTGGAGAAAATGGCTTCTGGCAGTCAACCTACGACCAGTCAGGTCAATGTTGGTCAGTTTGAAGAAGTTTTTGAGGCGGCAGCCAAGGAAGGTCAAGAGGTGCTTTATCTCGCTTTCTCAGCAGCTCTTTCAGGGACCTACCAGAGTGCAGTCATTGCACGAGATATGGTTATGGATCAATATCCAGAAGCAGTCATCACCATTGTTGATACAAAGGCAGCGACCATTGGAGAAGGCTACTTGGTCATGAAGGCCGTTGAGGCGCGTGCTGTGGGTAAGACTTTGGCAGAAACTAAGGCAATCGTAGAAGATTTGGTGCCGCGCCTACGGACCTACCTCTTGGTCGATGACCTTAACCACCTGGTGCGTGGTGGTCGCTTATCGAAAACAGCAGGTCTTATTGGTGGCTTAGTGAATATCAAACCTCTGCTTTCGCTAGATGTAGAAGGGAAACTTGTGCCTATTGCTAAAATCCGTGGTCGTAAAAAAGGAATCAAAGAAATGCTGAACCTGACCTTGGACAACTTGGATCATTCTACAGTCATGGTGGCCTATACAGGTGATATTGAGGCGGCAGAGGGCGTCAAATCTAGTTTATTGGAAGACGACCGTGTTTCTGATGTTCTATTGACAGAATTAGGACCAGTTATTGCCACTCATACAGGGACAGGAGTCCTAGCTATTTTATCAATTGGGACAGAAATGAGAGCCTAGATTCTAAGGGATATTTCTTGCAAAGATGTATTCCTTTTTGTGTGGCAGCGAACTATTGCAGAATAGGACAATCAAAAGGAGATAAGATGTCACTCATCATCAGAAGAGAAGAAGAAAAGGATCAGCGTGCGGTGGAGGAGCAAACACGTGACGCCTTTGGAATGTCTTTCGTCCGTCAGTTTATCTTTTATTACATCGTTAACTCGTTTTGCTGTACTCCAGTACTGTCTGCAACTCGTTGCCTTGTACTAAAGTAAACTGAAGGCCTATTATCTGAGTGCTACTGAGCATCTGATTGTGCATCAATTACGAAAGCAAAAACACGTCATAAAAGACCTCAATCTTGTCGCGGAAGCCGACGGTCAGCTGGTGGGGCATATCCTCTATGTGGCGTCGGAGATTACGGCGGACGGCGCTCGCCTGCCCAGTCTGACCTTTGGTCCCTTTAGCATCTCGCCAGACCAGCAAGGCCGCGGTTACGGTCAGGCACTTTTGGAGTATTCGCTGGCTTTGGCGGAAAATAGCGGAGCAGTCTTGGTGGCCATTACAGGCTCTCCTGATTACTACAGTCGATTTGGTTTTGTCAAGGGTAAGGAGGTCGGCATTCGTTATCAGGCGGACCCAGAAGCTGATTATTTCTTGGTCAAGTTGTTCCGACCAGAAGTTCTGGAAGGCCGGGACTGGTGGTTTACAGATCCGCCGGGTTACACGGTGGATGAATTGGTCTTGGAAGAATTTGATAAGACCTTCCCTTATAAAGAGAAGCTGGTCTTACCTGGACAGCTAGGTCAGTGGGAAAAGTAAACCTGATAAGGCTTTCATTCTCAGCAGCTCTGCTATCTTTCAAAAAATAAAAAAAGTAAAGTAAAATAGCTTGACGGAGACTAGTAGATTTGATAAAATGGTAGACGGTATTGTTTACCCCATTTGAAAGGCCCCGGAACCTTCCAAATACCCGCGGACCGGAACATCCGCCCAGTAAACAAAAACGATTCGTATAGGAGAAATCATGAACAAAACAACATTTATGGCTAAACCAGGCCAAGTTGAACGTAAATGGTATGTAGTAGACGCTACTGATGTACCTCTTGGACGCCTTTCAGCAGTAGTTGCTAGCGTTCTTCGCGGTAAAAACAAACCAACTTTCACACCTCACACTGATACTGGTGACTTCGTTATCGTTATCAACGCTGAGAAAGTGAAATTGACTGGTAAAAAAGCAACTGATAAAATCTACTACACTCACTCAAACCACCCAGGCGGATTGAAATCAATCTCAGCTGGTGAATTGCGTTCTAAAAACGCTGTTCGTTTGATTGAAAAATCAGTTAAAGGTATGCTTCCACACAACACACTTGGTCGTGCACAAGGCATGAAATTGAAAGTGTTTGTAGGTGCTGAGCACACTCACGCTGCACAACAACCAGAAGTACTTGATATTTCAGGTCTTATCTAAGGGAAAGGACGTAATCTAAATGGCACAAGCACAATACACAGGTACTGGTCGTCGTAAAAACGCGGTTGCACGCGTACGTTTGGTCCCAGGTACTGGTAAAATCACAGTAAACAAAAAAGATGTAGAAGAGTACATCCCACACGCTGACCTTCGTTTGGTTATCAACCAACCATTCGCAGTAACTTCAACACAAGGTTCATACGACGTTTTCGTTAACGTGAACGGTGGTGGTTACGGTGGTCAATCAGGTGCGATCCGTCACGGTATCGCGCGTGCATTGCTTCAAGTAGACCCAGACTTCCGCGATTCATTGAAACGCGCAGGCCTTCTTACACGTGACGCTCGTATGGTTGAACGTAAGAAACCAGGTCTTAAGAAAGCACGTAAAGCTAGCCAGTTCTCAAAACGTTAATTATCAGCGATATATCAACGTTTCAAGGCATTCAAGATTTTTATCTTGGGTGTCTTTTTTTGTGGTTTCTACGGGAATGGATTCTATTTATTTTTAGCGGATGTGGTATTTATCATTAATGGCTGTCTATATATATTCTATAATTGGACTGTTAGTAATTAAAATGATATATCTGATATAGGAATATGGTTTTAGATTTATTCATCTTAACTTTCTGCATAGAATTTGCTATAATCTAGGTAGAATTTATGTCAAGGAGGCTACTGATGAAGACGAAAGAAATCATGGGGATTTTGGAAGAGATGAAATTGGGGATTTTTGCAACAGTAGATGAAGCAGGAAATCCCCACGCTCGACCTATTCATATTACTGCTGCGAATGAAGATGGTATCTTCTTTATGACTGGTTCTGAGACTCATTTTTATAGACAGTTAATAGAAGATGGTCGCGTGGCATTGTCGGCCTTGTCTGAAGAAGAGTATCTCATTCAGGTTATTCGGATTGAGGGAAAGGCAAGACTGGCAAGTCAAGAACTGCTGGACAAGGTGTTTTCGGATAATGACTATATTCAACATGTCTATAAAGATGAAGAAAGTCAAAAGACTATGAGGATTTTTCAAATTTATGAAGGAGATGGGTTTTATCATAGTCTAACTCAAGGACATCGCTACTTATTTTCTATTGGAGGCGACAACGAAGGACAAGCAAGAAGTTTATAGAGAACCGTATCTTTAATAGTCTGTGGTAAATTACTCGGTTATTTTATTCTTTTCATGGTATAATGGAATTGTAACATCGGATTTTTATCCCACAAATTAAGAAAGTTGATTGAAGTATCAGGAGAGAAGAATGAATAAGGAAACAAAGGCAATTGTATTGGCAGGAGATTATGGCTATATTCGCTACATCGAGGCAACTATTAAATCAATTTGTTATCATAATGCCAATGTAAAAATTTATCTATTTAACCAGGACATCCCTCAAGAATGGTTTATTTATATCAGAAGACGAATGCGAGAAACTGGAAGTCAGCTAATTGATGTAAAACTTATCGGTACCGGAGTGGAGCTTGGTTGGACATTGCCTAAGAATGGACCTCATATAAATTATATGACGTATGCTCGTTTCTTTATTCCGAAATTTGTTGAAGAAGACAAGGTTCTGTATCTGGATAGTGACTTAGTAGTGACGAGATCATTGGATGAATTATTTGCTAAAGATATTGAAGATTATTATCTTGCTGCTGCAAAGATTGGCTATGGTCTAGAAGAGAGGTTCAATGCAGGAGTTCTGTTGATTAATAACAGACGTTGGAAAGATGAACAAATTATGGAACGCCTGTTGGAGGTAGTAAGTCAAGAACATCAAAACTTGACAGAAGCGGATCAATCTGTCTTGAATATGGTCATTAAAGATCGTTATCTTCTGCTTGAAGATACCTACAATTTCCAAATTGGGACAGATAAATTATTAGAGCAATTTGGCTATAAATTTATTTTTGATATTCCACTTGATCCACTCCCGGCGATTATTCACTATGTTTCACCGGTAAAACCATGGTTGACATATTCAACGAGTCGTTTGAGAGAAGTTTGGTGGCGTTACTCACAACTAGAATGGGCCGATATTTTACATCATCATTCCCAGTTGACGATTTCTGCTGAAAAGAATTTGTTGACTATTTTTGAATTTCCAAAATTGGAGCAGATCGAAAGTTTGGTGCAGTTAGTGCCACATTGTAACTTTCACATTATGGCGTTTACAGACATCGTTCCAGAATTGAAGCGATTAGCAAGCTATGAAAATGTTAAGCTCTATCCACATGTTATGCACTATACAGCGGATCGTTGGATTGATAACTGCGATATGTATTTGGATATTAATCATGGTTCAAAATTTAGGGATATTTTGCAAATGCTTGTAGATCGAAATAAACCTCTATTGACATTCACTGCGACAAAAACAGATGGTTTTGAAGAAGCTGTTTTTGATACGGCAGAAGAAATGGCAGAATTCATAATGAAAAATTAAGAGAACAGGTTGCAAAACCTACTCTCTTTTTTTATGGTCAAATAAATTGGTTTTAGATATTTCTTGTGCTATAATATTGAAAAATTTTTGAAAAGAGAGGGCTTATGACAAAATTTGCTTTATTATGTTATAGTACTGGAAATATTGGTGATGAAATACAGTCGGTTGCAGCCGAGCGTTTTCTACCACAGGTAGACTACTATCTGAATCGTGATTATCTTCATGATTTTATTGCCGACTCTACTGACGAAGAGATAAAGCTAATTATGAATGGTTGGTACAGTCATCATCCACAAAATTTTCCTTTGAAACATCCTCAGATTCATCCTCTGTTGATTTCTATGTATATTGATGGTCCGGTTCAGCCTATTTTTTCTTCGAAAGAAAATGTGGAGTTCTTCCGAAAATTTGGTCCGGTAGGAGCGAGAAGTTATGGGACTAAGGAGTTTTTTGAAAAAATAGGAGTCGAAACTTACTGGTCGGGTTGTTTAACATTGACTCTTCAACGTGAGAAGGATGTTCCGAAACAAGACTTTATATTGGCTGTAGATGTGTCGAACGAAGTTTACGAAAAAATGAAGTCGGAGTCAAAATTGCCAGTAGTACGACTGATGGTAGACGTAGCGCATATCTACATGTCCACAGAACGTCGTATGAAATTGGCGAAGTATTATTTATATTTATATCAGTCGGCAAGATTGGTTGTGACAACTCGTTTGCATGGAACGCTTCCTAGTTTAGCATTGGGAACACCTGTATTAAATATTTCTTTACCTAGCTATGAAGAAGGTCGCTTTAGCGGTCTCAGAGAATTAGTGCATTCTATGACAGAGGAAGAATTTTTAGCTGGAGCTTATGATGTCAATCGTCCGAAAGAAAATCCTGATACTTTTCTGCCAATCAGGGAATCGTTGATAAGAATATGTCGAGAGTATACAGGTTTTTGTTCGGGACAGGGGTATTTAAACGGACAACCAGTAGTTGATTTTTTAAGTGACCCGGATTTGATACAATCATTTGCGACTGGTTTGTGGTCTGCTCATCTAGAACACGGAATTTATCGCTAAGGGGATAGCCTCCTTTTTCTATGAACGTTGCAAATATTTGTTGGGCATGCTATGATAGTTAGTAATAGAATAAAAATTTAGGGGAGCGTTCATGGAAAAAGTCAGTGTAATCGTACCTGTTTACAATGGAGAGAAACATCTGAGACAGTGTGTAGAGTCAATTATGGCTCAAGATTATAAAAATTTAGAGATATTATTGATAAACGATGGTTCCAAAGATGGTTCTGCGCTTATTTGTGAACAGTTAAAGCATCAGGACAGCCGAGTGAGGGTTATTCATAAGCGGCAAAACGAAGGTCTTGGTGCTGCTAGAAATACATCGATTGATGTTGCTACAGGAGAATACATCGTCTTTGTGGATGCAGATGACTGGATAGATCCAAATCATGTTAGTGACCTATATGACTTGATGCAACGGACAGGTAGCGATGTGGCTATTTCAAATTTTACCCAATACTATGAAGATACTGGACGTTATAACCTTCATATTGGGCCAGAAGATTACTATGAGGCAGTATATAGCCCAGAGGAATGGTTTAACTATCAATACGGAGTTGGTCACAATATCAGTCTTTGCTTCACTGTTCCGTGGTCAAAAATGTATAGAAAATCCTTGTTTGAATACATATTGTACCCGACAGATGGTTTTGGTGAAGATGATCGTACAACCTGGAAAACCTATCTCGCTGCCAATAAAATTGCATACATGCATCGCTCAAGTCTAATTTATCGTGTCAATGAAGGTTCTATGACACAAACTGCGGATCAAGCCACAATTTTTTCAACTGTACCTGTTGCAGAACGCTTGGAAGTTTTGGGACTTCTTGGTTTTGATTTATCCAAAGAAATTGCGGCTTTTAAGTGGAGGTCTCAGTTAAATCGCGATAGCAAATTGCGAAGAGGTGATGTAGTAGCCTATAAAAACTTAGAGTATCGAATCCGACTATTAGAAAAATATGGTAAAAAATAATGCGTGTATATATTACAAATTTGAATGGACATGCGGCTTCTAGTACCGCACAAATCTGTCAGAATATGGTCACAGATATTGCGACATCGCTAGGCTATCGTGAAATGGGCATACATGCTTATCGTATGGATGCAGATACACCAGAGGAACTGAGTAAGCGCTTGGATGGGATAGTCGCAGGACTTAGACACGGGGATGTGGTTATTTTTCAAACGCCGACTTGGAATACAACGGCTTTTGACGAAAAGATAATGGCCAAATTACGTGCATATCAGATTAAAATAGTCATCTTCATTCATGATGTTGTTCCGTTGATGTTTGCTGGAAATTACTATCTGATGGACCGTACAATTGCATATTATAATCAAGCGGATGTTGTTGTAGCTCCGAGTCAACAAATGATTGATAATTTAAGACGTCATGGTCTAACTGTAGAAAAAACAATTGTACAGGGAATGTGGGACCATCCAACCAATGTTCCGCAGTTACCAGCAATTTTCAAAAAAGAAATCCATTTTCCAGGGTCTCCAGATAGATTTAGTTTTGTGAAATCTTGGGAGTACGACGTTCAATTGAACTTGTATGCACGTCAGGAAGTAGAGTTGCCTGCAAATGTGAAGCATTTTACCTATCGACCAGATGAGCAATTGTTGATTGAAATGTCAGAAGGTGGATTTGGGCTGGTTTGGATGGATGATCACGATAAAGAGTATCAAAAATTATACTGTCCTTATAAATTAGGTGCGTTTGTTGCTGCAGGGATTCCTGTTATTGTTCAGCGTGGTTTGGCCAATCAAGAAATTGTAGAAAAAAATGGCTTGGGTATGGTTGTAGATAGTCTAGAGGAAGCTGTTGCTCGAATCGAGACTATGTCTGTCGAAGAATATCAAGGAATGGTAGCGAAGGTCCGCTCATTTAGCTCTTTGGTTCGACAAGGCTTCTTTACAAGAAAATTGTTGACAGAAGCGGTGTTTGAAGCGGTATGTAAGTAGGGTATTATGAAAAAATTAGAAGATATTCGGGTGTTGCCCATTTTAGAAAGCCTTGAGTTTATTCAAGAAAATAATGCTTCAGTTGTCCGATTCGGTGATGGTGAAATCGATCTAATTCTAGGGCATAGCATTCCTTATCAGGCTTATGATAAAGAACTGGCTGGAGCATTGAAAGCAATTTTACAGATGCCTAGTAATGAACAGCTGTTGGTGTGCCTACCAGATGTTTTTCAGAATCTTGAGCGCTACAATAGCAATGCTCGTTATTTCTGGAGTAAGCATTTTGAACAGTACCATGCTTTTTACGAAGAAGAATGCCAATCAGAGTGGTATGGTTCGACGTTCCTGTCTCGGCCTTATATTGATCTAGTTGATAAGAGTCACTCTGATAGGTATTTTGCGGCAATCAAAAAATTATGGTCAGGTCGTGATATTCTAATTGTTGAAGGAGAAACATCACGTTCTGGTATGGGAAATGATTTGTTTGAGCAAGCCAAATCTGTTTCACGGATTATTTGCCCGTCAAAAAATGCCTTCTCATCGTATGATCGAATCATTTCCTCTATATTACGTCATGCTGAGGGACGGTTGGTCATCTTGATGTTGGGACCGACTGCTAAACTGCTTTCTTATGATTTGACAAAGCGTGGTTATCAAGCGATAGATTTAGGTCATATTGATTCAGAATATGAATGGTTCCAGATGAAGGCGGAGTCTAAAGTCAAATTGGAACACAAACATACAGCTGAGTTTAATTATGATGAAAATATTGCGGAAGTAGTCGATGAGGAGTATATCAATCAAGTTTTGGAATGGGTTGATGTCCCAGCTAAGTCGTTGATTCATAAAGAGGAGGAAGTAATGGATCAAAGTTTAATCAGCGTGATTGTACCGGTATATAATGTAAAACCATATTTGGCACGTTGTCTCGATTCGCTTCTGAAGCAAACACATACCAATTTTGAACTTCTGTTGGTGAATGATGGCTCGAAGGATGGTTCGGCTTTTATTTTAGAGGAATATGCTAAGAAAGATAGCCGTATTCGTGTGATACATCAAGAGAATATGGGGGTATCTGCTGCTAGGAATCGTGCGATTGATGAAGCAAAAGGCTCTTATATCACCTTTATTGATTCGGATGATTTTGTAGAGGATTTTTACTTAGAGCATCTCTATCAGTCGGCGGTTGCATCGGGTTCTGATATTGCAGCGACAAACTTTTCTTCATTTAATGAAGAAAGACAGAGTTTTCTTTTTTATCATACAAAAGAATCCTACTTCCAGAAAGTGTACTCGGTGCAAGAATGGATGGACTTGGAAGGTGATATGAAAAATAATATGCACCTGGCATTCACTTTTTCACCTTTGAAGTTGTTTAAGCGAGAGTTATTTGGGGATATTCGCTATCCTGTAGGTCGCCTGCGCGAAGACGATGCAACAATTTACAAGTTATACTTGAAAGCTAACCAAATTCATTTTACTAATGAAGGAACCTATTATTATTCTCAGCGAGCGGAGGGATTGTCTAGAACAGCCATGCATGATGATATAGCAACAATGGTTTCCAATGCAGAGGAGCGGATTTCTTTGATGGTTGCACTTGGTTACAATCCGGCCGCACAGATTACATCCTATGTTGAGCGTTTGAAAAAATGTCGTGGTGATGCCCTCTATGCAGGTCAAATTAATCTCTATCGTACAATCTGTTCAAAAATTGATTTGTATGAAGGTTATCAAAAGAGGGAGGACTAGATGGAAAAAGTTTCTGTCATTGTTCCTGTGTATAATGCGGGGCCCTATTTGCGACAGTGTATAGATAGCATTCTTTCGCAAACCTATTCAAATTTTGAATTGATTTTAGTGAACGATGGTTCAACAGATGCGAGTGCAGAAGTTTGTGAAGCTTATCGACAGGCAGATAGTCGTGTGCGACTTATCCACAAAAAACTTGGTGGTGGAGGAGTAGGAGCAGCACGTAATTCGGCCCTTCCATTAATCACGGGTGATTTTGTTCTTTTTGTTGATAATGACGATTGGTTAGAACCGAACCATATAGAAGTGTTGTACCAAGCGTTGAAGGAGACGGAATCGGATATTGCTGTAGTTAATTTTACGCAATTTATGGAAGAGAGAGGGAGTTTTGCTTTTCATGTAACAGAAAAGGACTATTTTCGAGAGGTTTATACTCCTCAAGAATGGTTTACTAGAGAATATGATGGGCGATTTTCCTTTAGTCAGTGTTTTACAGTTCCATGGTGTAAATTATATAAGGCGTCCTTGTTTGAGAATATTAGCTATCCTGAAGATGAAAAAGTTGAGGATGACTATACGACCTGGAAGCTATATTTGATGGCTGATCGGATTGTATTTACCAATACTGCGTTGTACTATCATCGTAAGCGCGAGACTAGTGTGACTAAAACAGTAGAGACGACTTACGTTTTTCCGTTAAAAAGTATCGAAGAGCGAATAACTATTTTGAGTCTGATTGGTTTTGATATAGCCGCAGAGCTGAGAGCTTATCGGTGGAGATTGGATCTTCACAGGGATAGTTTTTTGGCGTCGGGTCATATGCAAGAATATCAAAAATGCCTACAAAAAATAGCCATTCTAAATAAGTATTATAACAAAAACAATATATAGATATAAAGCTGTGTTCAAGAAAAACACAGCTTTATATGTTTATAAAAATAAACTAGAATTGAACAAAGTAGATGAAAACGCTGTAAAACAGGGATTTTTTTGTTTTCATATCTCCTAGTCAGTCAGCGAATCCCTTTCCGAATCAATCTCTGAATCTATCTCCGAGTCAGAATCAACTCCGTCTCGTCACTCTCAAACTCCGCGTAAACAAGATGTGCTGCCAAATACTAGTGAATAATCATCAGCTTGGACAGGAATCCTTGGGGGAGGTCTTCTTCTTGGTAGCTTCTATAAACGTCGGAAGAAAGAAAATGGAGAAACTGAATAATTGTATCTAACTAGAGTTCGTATGCTAGTAGTAAAAATAATAATAAAAGGGAACGGAATAGTTCCCTTTTATTATTGCGATCAATCTTATAAATAAGAGACATACAATTCATGGTAGTTGAATAGTGAGAGGGAAGTGATGGATTAAAAGTAGGGGCTTTCTTTTGATTGACTGCTGGAGTGTTAGTCATACGAAAAGAGTTGTGTTTTTACTGGTGTTAAGAGAAAACTATATTTATCTCGATCTTATTTATAAAAATGTACAAACAAATATATATTTATTACCTAATTATCTGTAAAATGAATTCGATTATATTGAATAATTTGATAAAGTTTTGCGAGGATGTTACGTGTGTATTGTACTTAAAAAAACAATAAAAACATTGCTAAATAAAAGTAGGTTTATATATATATATATATATATGTGTGTGTGTGTTTACTTAAGAAAATACGATGATTTGTCTAAATGAAAATACTAATTGAGGTTATTCATATGCCTGAAAACGCTGTAAAATAGCAATTGTTTTATTATTTATACAAATGTATTACAAAACGAATGTTCTGAGCATAAAGAGTTGACAACCTTTGTTGTTTTAGGTAAAATATCGTATAAACCTCCCTAAAAATATATTTATAAATATGTTTTTAGGGAGAGATTATATATCAACATACAGATTACGAGGTATTTATGGAAAGAAAAAACGGAAAGCGGTATACCGAGGTCTCGCGTAAAAGCCGAGTGAAAATGCACAAGTCTGGGAAGCATTGGGTACGTACAGTTATGTCACAGATTGGGCTTATTCAATTGGGGAAACGTAGCGCTTCTGAAAGTCCAAAAATAAAATTAACTTCTGCAAGTCGGCAAGAGTCTGCTGCGAAGATGTTGCGTGGATTGATAGCTGCAAGTGCTGTGGTCGGTGGAGGACTTACTGCAGAGCAAGTTCTTGCCGAAGATACGGTAATTGCTACTGAAGTAACCACATCAGTGTTAGCTAACGAAGACACTATTAGCATGAGTGATGCTGGTACGGAATCAGATACATCTTCACAATCAGTAAGTGAATCCGAGTCGACAAGTCATTCAGAGTCAATCAGTGACTCTGAATCTATTAGTAGTTCGGAATCTGATAGCATATCAGCTTCGACAAGTGAGTCAATATCAGAAAGTGAATCGATTTCATTTAGTGAATCTACTTCTTCAAGTGAGTCGACAATTGCTTCAGAAAATAGTCAGTCTTCATCTACGGCATCAGAGTTATCAGAGAGTTCAACTGCAGAGTCGACAACTTCAGAAGAAACTCCTCAACAAGTCTTAGAGCAAGTTGTTTCGGAAGCAGAGGTTTTAGTACAAATCGCAAGTAATCAAACTGCACCAAGTCAAGCCTTACTAACTGCAATTGGAACCAGTCGTGATCAGCTGCTGTTGGCTCAAACCATCTTAGGAGATGCGGATGCGACTGCGGCGGACCTTGCTACCATTATCAGCAGTTTGCAAGCAAGCAACCAAGCAATTGGTCTTTTGTTGTTGGAAAATGATGAAGACGGAGTGATTACTTTTGCTCTTAATACTTCAACGACAGCAACCGTGACTAAAGTTGGTGAAGGATATGGTATTTTGGTTGATACCTTGTCAACTGCTTCACCATCAATGGATAATGCTAACGGTGCTGCAATTTCAAATCCGACAAATAATACAAGTTTTACACCATCTTCAGATGCGGAACGTTTCACCTTTAACTATTCAAAATTCAACTGGTTTGGTGATCAGCTGACAGATCAAACAGTCAAAGATAACTACTATTTCCGTTATTCTTTAGACTACGATACAACAACTACAACAACTTATGTTGAATTAGTTAATAAGACGACAAACACTGTAGTTGAAAGTTACACTTTGGATAAGGGTGATACTGCAACATTCACTTACTTCCAAAGTTATGCTGGTGCTAACAACCTACCGTTAACAATTACATACGGTGACAGTACTTCATCAAGTACAACTTCTGGTGAGCTTCAATTACAATACAACGGTGGTACCCTTACTAACACTTTGGTACCAACCTATCAAGAATATACAACTTACTATAAGACAACTGATGGAAAAACAATTGCCACTTACACCATCAATGGTATTGGCGGACAAATGGCAACACCATCAGCTAAGCGTGACTTTGTTGGTTACGACTACTCAAGTACAACAGGTGGTACAACAGTACGTCTCTACTCACCAGGTACAGTGTATAACGATGGAGCTATTGCTACAAACTACATCAAGCGTTTGGCAGAGGTTGTAGATGAGAACGGTAGCCTTGTTAAGACTATTTGGGTAAAAGATCCTACCTATACTGGTACAGTTGATTATAACTCTACAGACACAACTGGTTTCATCAAGGTGATGGAAACATCTGTCATGGCTCCAGGAACAGCCAATACCAGTCTTGTAGTTCCAGTCACAGATTTTATCTCTGCTGAAGAGTCTGCCTTGGCTACAGCTAATGCTCAAGCAGGTAAAACTGGGAATGACATTTTCTCTGTTATCTATGAAGATAACTACCAAACAATCCGTATTGGTTTTGATGGTTATGCAAAAGCAGCGAAAAGTTACCCTGTGAGTATGTTGGTTCAGATTATCCTGAAAGAAGCACATCCAGATTATAAAACATTTACAGGGACATTAAACCCTAATACAAAAGGTGCATCTGTAGCCCTGGCTAATGGATTAACTGCTAATACAGTCAATGAAACAACTCATTGGTACACTGTAGATACGTCTGAATCAGAGTCACTATCAAACTCAAATTCGTTGTCCTTGTCTGAATCAGAATCAACTTCAAATTCCGAATCAACGTCGAATTCAGAATCAGTTTCAAACTCTGAATCAGTTTCTAATTCTGAGTCAACTTCAACATCAGTCTCAGAATCAATTAAAGAGTCCGTTTCAGAGTCAGTCTCTGAGTCAATTAAAGAGTCCGTTTCAGAGTCAGTCTCTGAGTCAGTAAGCGAATCAGTCTCAGAGTCAATTTCTGAATCAGTCTCAGAATCAGTCTCAGAGTCAATTTCTGAATCAGTCTCAGAATCCATTTCCGAGTCGGTCAGCGAATCTATTTCTGAATCTACATCTGAGTCACTTTCAGAATCCGTCTCTGAATCCATCTCCGAGTCGGTCAGCGAATCAGTTTCTGAATCTACATCTGAGTCAATTTCGGAGTCAATAAGTGAGTCACTTTCAGAATCCGTCTCTGAATCCATCTCCGAGTCAGTCAGCGAGTCGATTTCTGAATCTACATCTGAATCGATTTCAGAGTCTACATCTGAGTCAATTTCTGAGTCAGTAAGTGAGTCAATTTCAGAATCCGTCTCAGAATCGGTAAGCGAGTCAATCTCTGAATCTACATCTGAGTCCATCTCCGAGTCAGTTAGCGAATCCATTTCGGAATCTACATCTGAATCAATTTCCGAATCCATCTCAGAGTCGGTCAGCGAATCAATTTCCGAATCTATATCTGAGTCCCTTTCAGAATCAGTAAGTGAATCAATCTCTGAATCAGTCAGCGAGTCTCTTTCCGAATCCGTATCTGAGTCCCTCTCCGAGTCAGTCAGTGAGTCAATTTCCGAATCTGTATCTGAATCAATCTCTGAATCGGTTAGCGAGTCAATTTCCGAATCCGTATCTGAGTCCCTCTCCGAGTCAGTCAGCGAATCTATTTCAGAATCAGTCTCAGAATCAATTTCAGAATCTGTATCTGAGTCCCTCTCCGAGTCAGTTAGCGAATCGATTTCCGAATCTGTATCTGAGTCCCTCTCAGAGTCGGTAAGCGAGTCGATTTCAGAATCAGTCTCAGAATCCATCTCCGAGTCAGTTAGCGAATCCCTTTCAGAATCTGTATCTGAGTCCCTTTCCGAGTCAGTCAGCGAGTCGATCTCAGAATCTGTATCTGAATCCCTCTCCGAGTCGGTAAGCGAATCTATTTCAGAATCTGTATCTGAATCCCTCTCAGAGTCAGTGAGTGAATCCATTTCTGAATCTACATCTGAATCTATCTCTGAGTCAGTAAGTGAATCTATCTCAGAGTCAGTAAGTGAATCGATTTCAGAATCTGTATCTGAGTCCCTCTCCGAGTCGGTCAGCGAATCAATTTCAGAATCCGTATCTGAATCTACATCTGAATCAATTTCCGAATCCGTCTCCGAATCTATCTCTGAATCGGTAAGTGAATCTATCTCAGAGTCAGTAAGTGAATCGATTTCAGAATCTACATCTGAGTCAATTTCAGAATCAGTCAGCGAGTCGATCTCTGAGTCAGTGAGCGAATCTATTTCTGAATCTACATCTGAGTCTATCTCTGAGTCGGTAAGTGAGTCCCTTTCAGAATCAGTAAGTGAATCGATTTCCGAATCAGTCTCAGAATCTATCTCTGAATCGGTCAGCGAGTCTATTTCAGAATCTGTCTCTGAATCCATCTCCGAGTCAGTCAGCGAGTCAATTTCAGAATCCACATCTGAATCTATCTCTGAATCAGTGAGTGAATCAATTTCAGAATCCACATCTGAATCTATCTCTGAATCTATCTCTGAATCTATCTCTGAATCTATCTCTGAATCTATCTCTGAATCTATCTCTGAATCCGTATCTGAATCGATTTCCGAGTCAGTGAGTGAATCGATTTCCGAATCAGTCTCTGAATCCATCTCCGAGTCAGTATCAGAATCTATTTCGGAATCTACATCTGAGTCCATTTCAGAATCAGTCAGCGAATCGATTTCCGAATCCGTCTCAGAATCAATTTCTGAGTCTACATCAGAATCCATCTCCGAGTCAGTGAGTGAATCCATTTCGGAATCTATCTCTGAATCGGTCAGCGAATCGATTTCCGAATCTGTCTCTGAGTCAATTTCCGAGTCAGTCTCAGAATCCATCTCTGAGTCAGTAAGTGAATCTATCTCAGAATCGGTCAGCGAGTCAATTTCAGAATCCGTATCTGAATCGATCTCAGAGTCGGTCAGCGAGTCAATTTCTGAATCTGTCTCTGAATCCCTTTCAGAATCAGTTTCTGAATCTATCTCTGAATCGGTCAGCGAGTCGATTTCCGAATCCGTCTCTGAGTCTATCTCAGAGTCAGTCAGCGAATCGATTTCCGAATCAATTTCCGAGTCAGTCAGCGAATCGATTTCCGAATCCGTCTCAGAATCTATCTCAGAATCAGTAAGCGAATCAATTTCGGAATCAGTCAGCGAGTCGATTTCCGAATCCGTCTCAGAATCTATCTCAGAGTCAGTTAGCGAATCGATTTCCGAATCAGTTTCTGAGTCAATTTCCGAGTCAGTCAGCGAATCGATTTCCGAATCCGTCTCAGAATCTATCTCAGAGTCGGTCAGCGAGTCTATTTCTGAATCTACATCTGAGTCCCTTTCCGAGTCAGTTAGCGAATCGATTTCCGAATCCGTCTCAGAATCTATCTCAGATTCGGTCAGCGAGTCAATCTCTGAATCTACATCTGAGTCTATCTCCGAGTCAGTCAGCGAGTCTCTTTCTGAATCCGTCTCTGAGTCTATCTCCGAGTCGGTCAGCGAGTCAATTTCCGAATCCGTCTCAGAATCTATCTCAGAATCAGTAAGCGAATCAATTTCTGAATCCGTCTCTGAATCCATCTCAGAGTCGGTAAGCGAATCAATTTCTGAATCCGTCTCAGAATCCCTTTCAGAATCAGTTTCTGAGTCCCTCTCCGAGTCAGTCAGCGAATCGATTTCAGAATCGGTATCTGAATCCATCTCAGAGTCAGTTAGCGAATCAATTTCTGAATCTACATCAGAGTCAATTTCCGAGTCAGTAAGTGAATCTATCTCAGAATCCGTATCTGAATCAATTTCCGAGTCAGTAAGTGAATCCATTTCGGAATCTACATCTGAATCTATCTCTGAATCAGTGAGCGAGTCACTTTCAGAATCCGTATCAGAGTCCATCTCCGAGTCAGTCAGCGAGTCCTTTTCAGAATCCGTATCAGAGTCCATCTCCGAGTCAGTTAGCGAATCGATTTCAGAATCTACATCTGAGTCTATCTCAGAGTCAGTGAGCGAATCCATTTCCGAATCAGTCTCAGAATCCCTTTCCGAGTCGGTCAGCGAGTCAATTTCCGAATCGGTATCTGAGTCCCTTTCCGAGTCAGTCAGCGAGTCGATTTCAGAATCTACATCTGAGTCAATTTCAGAGTCAGTAAGTGAGTCTCTTTCCGAATCCGTCTCAGAATCCCTCTCCGAGTCAGTCAGCGAATCGATTTCCGAATCAGTCTCAGAATCTATCTCAGAGTCAGTCAGCGAGTCGATTTCAGAATCTACATCTGAGTCAGTTTCAGAGTCGGTTAGCGAGTCCCTTTCCGAATCGGTATCTGAGTCTATCTCAGAGTCAGTAAGTGAATCGATTTCAGAATCAGTCTCAGAATCTATCTCCGAGTCGGTCAGCGAGTCGATTTCAGAATCTACATCTGAGTCAATTTCAGAGTCAGTAAGTGAGTCTCTTTCCGAATCAGTCTCTGAATCCCTCTCCGAGTCAGTCAGCGAATCGATTTCCGAATCAGTCTCAGAATCTATCTCAGAGTCAGTCAGCGAATCGATTTCCGAATCCGTCTCAGAATCTATCTCAGAGTCAGTCAGCGAGTCGATTTCAGAATCTACATCTGAGTCAATTTCAGAGTCGGTTAGCGAGTCCCTTTCCGAATCGGTATCTGAGTCTATCTCAGAGTCAGTCAGCGAATCAATTTCAGAATCCGTCTCAGAATCTATCTCTGAATCGGTAAGCGAGTCTATCTCCGAGTCAGTGAGCGAATCTATTTCTGAATCTACATCTGAATCAATTTCCGAATCCGTCTCTGAGTCTATCTCCGAGTCAGTCAGCGAGTCCCTTTCCGAATCAGTCAGCGAATCCATTTCGGAATCTACATCTGAGTCACTTTCCGAATCCGTCTCTGAATCCATCTCAGAGTCAGTCAGCGAGTCGATTTCTGAATCTACATCTGAATCGATTTCAGAGTCTACATCTGAGTCAATTTCAGAGTCAGTAAGTGAGTCAATTTCCGAATCCGTCTCTGAATCCCTTTCCGAGTCAGTGAGTGAGTCAATTTCCGAATCCGTCTCTGAATCTCTTTCAGAGTCAGTAAGTGAATCGATTTCTGAATCAGTCTCTGAATCCATCTCCGAGTCGGTTAGCGAATCCCTTTCAGAATCCGTATCGGAGTCCCTTTCAGAATCAGTTAGCGAGTCTATCTCAGAATCAGTGAGCGAATCTATTTCCGAATCCGTCTCTGAATCCATCTCAGAGTCAGTGAGCGAATCTATTTCTGAATCCACATCAGAATCTATCTCTGAATCAGTCAGCGAATCCCTTTCAGAATCTGTATCTGAATCCCTTTCCGAGTCAGTGAGTGAGTCAATTTCCGAATCCGTCTCTGAATCTCTTTCAGAGTCAGTAAGTGAATCGATTTCCGAATCCGTCTCTGAATCCATCTCCGAGTCGGTTAGCGAATCCCTTTCAGAATCCGTATCAGAATCTATCTCCGAGTCGGTCAGCGAATCAATTTCGGAATCCGTATCAGAATCTATCTCAGAATCAGTAAGTGAGTCACTTTCAGAATCTGTCTCTGAATCCATCTCAGAATCGGTCAGCGAGTCCATCTCAGAGTCGGTAAGCGAGTCGATTTCAGAATCTACATCTGAGTCTATCTCCGAGTCAGTTAGTGAATCTATTTCGGAATCTACATCAGAATCAATTTCAGAATCTGTCTCAGAATCTATCTCTGAATCGGTCAGTGAGTCGATTTCAGAATCAGTTTCTGAGTCCCTCTCCGAGTCAGTAAGCGAATCGATTTCAGAATCTACATCTGAGTCAATTTCCGAATCAGTCTCTGAGTCAATTTCCGAGTCAGTAAGTGAGTCAATTTCTGAATCCGTATCTGAGTCCATCTCAGAGTCAGTGAGCGAATCAATTTCGGAATCTACATCTGAGTCAATTTCGGAATCAGTCTCTGAGTCAGTCAGCGAGTCAATTTCAGAATCAGTAAGTGAATCTATCTCTGAATCAGTCAGCGAATCGATTTCAGAATCCGTCTCTGAGTCTATCTCTGAATCGGTCAGCGAGTCAATTTCCGAATCGGTATCTGAGTCCCTTTCCGAGTCAGTTAGCGAATCAATTTCTGAATCCGTCTCTGAGTCTATCTCTGAGTCAGTGAGTGAATCAATTTCTGAGTCTACATCTGAATCTATCTCAGAATCAGCAAGCGAATCTATTTCGGAATCAGTCTCTGAGTCTATCTCCGAGTCAGTGAGCGAGTCAATTTCAGAATCAGTTTCTGAGTCCATCTCAGAGTCAGTCAGCGAATCGATTTCCGAATCAGTCTCTGAATCTATCTCCGAGTCGGTCAGCGAGTCAATCTCTGAATCTACATCTGAGTCCCTTTCCGAGTCAGTTAGCGAATCAATTTCTGAATCCGTCTCTGAGTCTATCTCTGAGTCAGTGAGTGAATCAATTTCTGAGTCTACATCTGAATCTATCTCAGAATCAGTAAGCGAATCTATTTCGGAATCAGTCTCTGAGTCTATCTCCGAGTCAGTGAGCGAGTCAATTTCAGAATCAGTTTCTGAGTCCATCTCAGAGTCAGTCAGCGAATCGATTTCCGAATCGGTCAGCGAGTCAATCTCTGAATCTACATCTGAGTCTCTCTCCGAGTCAGTCAGCGAATCAATTTCAGAATCTGTATCAGAATCTATCTCCGAGTCGGTCAGCGAGTCGATTTCTGAATCCGTCTCTGAGTCCCTCTCCGAGTCAGTGAGCGAGTCGATTTCTGAATCCGTCTCTGAGTCTATCTCCGAGTCAGTGAGCGAGTCGATTTCAGAATCTGTATCAGAATCCATCTCCGAGTCAGTTAGCGAATCTATCTCTGAATCGGTCAGCGAGTCGATTTCAGAATCTGTATCTGAATCTATCTCTGAATCGGTAAGCGAATCCATTTCCGAATCGGTCTCTGAATCCATCTCCGAGTCAGTCAGCGAATCGATTTCAGAATCCGTCTCTGAATCTATTTCAGAGTCAGAATCAACCCCGTCTCGTCAATCTCAAACTCCGCGTAGACAAGGTGCGTTGCCAAATACTGGTGAACAATCATCAGCTTGGGCAGGAATCCTTGGGGCAGGTCTCCTTCTTGGCGGTTTGTATAAACGCCGTAAAAAAGAAGAGGAAGATGTCGAGGAAAACAGTAATTGACGACAGTGATATTTTCGAAGCTATTTATTTGAATAGCTTCGATTTATCATGTATTGTGAGAAGTGTATTCTCACAATACATGATAGAAAGAGGGTATAAAATGTTTGCATCAATGAAGAAAAAAATCCAAAGTTCATTAATTTTAAAAAGGATACTTTGGTCAGTTGGTATAATTTTTGTCTATATGTTAGGGAAATATATTCCTATTGGGACGTTGCCAGTTTATTCTGAAATAGGTGCTGGTGGGTATGATTTAACGAGTTCTCTAGATACTTTAGCGATGGTATCTGGAGGGAATTTTTCTATGCAGAATCTATTTTCATTGGGTTTAAGTCCTTGGATGACCAGTATGATTCTGTGGCGTTTTTTGAGTTTGTTTAAAGTGGTAAAAGTGGCAACGAAGCGACAAACTCAGTTATGGCAGATGTCACTGATGTTTATAATTGCTTTTATTCAAGCATACGGGTATAGTGGTGTTAGTGATTATTTCGAAATTCCAGCATTAGGACCACAGAGTAAAGTACTTTTGAGAATCAGTTCAATTGTTATCCTGATAGCAGGGAGCTATGTTCTTGCATGGCTTGCGGCTGTTAACGCTAGAAAAGGCGTTGGTGGGCCATCAGTCATCATTATTTCGAATATGACCTTAACATTTTTAGTAAATATTGCTAGATTGGTATCTGAGAATCGCTTTGATATTTGGATTTGGTTGCTGATTACTCTGTTTGTCCTAGGTGGAGCATCAATTCTTATTTGGATTACAATTAGGGTCTTTAGAGCAGAATATCGAATCCCTATTCGAAGAATAACAATTGTTAGTTCCTTTGCAGAGGAGACGTACATCCCTCTCAAATTAACCCCAGCAGGTGGGATGCCGTTTATGTATGCGATGACCTTGATGACTCTACCTCCGTTATTTATTTCTATATTGCTCGGATTTTTCCCAGATAATGAAGTACTACAGTATCTTTCACAACATTTCTCAATGTCACAGCTAGTAGGAATAATTTTCTATCTTATTCTGTTATTTATTCTGGCAATTGGCTTTGCGTTCTTTAATTTGGATCCAGGAGAAATTGCTGAAGGAATGCAAAAAGGTGGGGATTATATTGAAGGAGTTCGTCCAGGAGAAGCTACTAAGAAATACATCGGATCGTATTTGTGGAAATTGGCAATTATAGGTGCAATTTATACAAGTTTAATGGGGGGTATTCCCATGTTGATTATTTGGAGCCAATCAGGGCAGATAAGTTTTGCTATTCTTATACAAAACATTTATATTATGACCACTCTGATGTTAGGAATTGTAGAGCAAATAAGTGTAATGCAAACTTGGAAACAGTACGATGACTTGATTTAAAGGAGAAAAAATGTATTATTTTATTCCGTCATGGTATAACGGAAATCGTAAGTGGTTTGTTGAAACGCCACTATGGTTCCGTGTATTTGAGCGTATGAGCTTTGATGATACAATCAACCAAATTCAGATGTTTCAAGCCGCTCATGAAGAAGCTGCGCTTATTTTGACATGCTACCACCCGCAACTTCGCTATTATTTACACAAACAAGGCTTATTAGATGTGAATTATTGGTCATTTTTTGATGATATTCAAAATATTCAAAGAAAGGAAACGAAGACGATTCCTTTTAAAGAATTAGGATGGCCTGAAGGAACTAGATTTATCTATTCCCCATTTATGGTATTGGCATATGTTGATAACGAAAAGATTGCTGATATTCATTTTGCCGAAAATGGTAATCTACACTTTGTTATTTTTTACGAAGAAAATAAAGAAGCTAGACGCTATTACTTTGACGATAGAGGATTTTTATCTAGCATTCAATATTCAAAAGATGGTGTTCCTAGTTATCAGGATTACTTAAATGAATTTGGGGTATGGCAGGTTCGAGAACATCTAACTCGAAAGCATAGTGTGATTGAAATCAATCCATCGGCCGATCAAATCTTCCATAAATTAGAGTATGATGCCTGGGAGGAATTGTTTAAAGAACGTGTACAATTACTGAAATCTGAGTGGATGAAACCAGATGACTTTTTGGTGGTAGCTAGTGATTTACGTCATAATGATCTTATCTTTAATAATTTTAGCGAGTATCGAAAGGTATTTTCTCTCTTTGGCGATCGTTTTGATGTAAAAAATACTGAGGCGCTAAAGCTGGTTGTTGAGGCTGCAAGTTTAGTAATTATTGATACTGAGGCAGCAGAACAACAGCTTTTGGCAGAAATCGAACAACACCAGTTACCACATCGTTTTATTAATCGCGTTACTCCATTTGATACTCGTCTTCGCTTAGGGCGTAGCCAGACAATTAAAGAACTAATTATCTATTTCTTAATTGATGGTATAGATCAAACCCGTTATCGTCTAGCTTTAGATGAAATTTTAGGAACAATGATGGAGAATCCACTGATAGAACTTCATTTAATAAGTTATGAGAACGGTAGAAAAAAAGAGCAGGTAACAGAAGAAGTCTTGCAGATTATTAATGAAAATTATTCATTAGAACGATTCACTGATTTGGTGGAAAATGAAAGCGAGAACTTACTGGAAGAAGATGAGGAAATAGAGTTAACTGCTATCCAGTTCAAACATTTTACAAATGAAAATCAGATTATAAAAGAATTGGATACAACAAGATTAGTGATTGATTTGAGTGAAAAACCTCACATATATACTCAAATTGCAAGCATTAGTGCTGGTTTGCCTCAAATTAATATGATAAAAACTGAGTATGTGACCCATTCAGAAAACGGTTGGATTGTTGATGAGGTTTCAGGGATTTCGGAAGCTATTCGTTATTATTTTGATGGCTTGAGCAATTGGAATAACTCGCTTATTTATACAGTTCAAAAAATGGGTGATTATACTAGTGGAAAAATCATAGCCCATTGGAAAGAATTATTGGAAAGTAAAAATGAAACTATTGCAGATAGGGGATGAGAACTGGGCGAAAGACCTAGAACTTCCCGAACAAATAGAGTGGTTATACACGCCAAGTGATAAACTACAAGATTACTTAGAGGGATTAAAAGCTGCTGAAATTGCCAAGATACCCGAGGAAAGACTAGCTGAAATGGAAGAACCTCCAAAAGTTCATATTCATTTTTCAGGTGTGGTAGTTACTTCGGATATTGCGGAAGAAGTACTGGAGCAACTTACCTCTAATGTCGATGCTTACTCTCTATTTAAGGATAAGGGAGTCACTATTTTCGATCAGCGAGTAGATGGAATTTGTCGACGAGCGGTAATGAGGGAACTACCTATTGAGGAATCACATTACGACACCATACTTTATCTATATCGGAATTTATTTGGTGGGCAATATGGTGCAAAATTAAAGATTCCTGAAATTGATGTAAATCCGCACTTTAAAGGACAAGTATCATACGATGGAAATGTTGGTGTGAATTTTGAAGGAGACTTTGGTAAAGACTTTACAACACTATATACATTTCGGTATAATCTGCCTGTTTTCTCTATGTCATTGGAACTTTGGCCAGAATTCATAAAAGAAGGCGACTGTCAACTCCGAATGGAGATTGTTTGTCTTCGCAAGGGATCGCTTGGCGATGTGTATAAAACTCTGATTATTGACGAATGTGACTTAAAAGAGCCATATATTTTAAGGACAGATGAGGAAGTTGGCCATTATTCTATTTCATTTAGTGTAAAAGGAAGTGGAAAGCTAAAATTTGGTGTAACTCACTGGAGATACTCTCGAGAAGGGCTTGGGCGGTTTGTTTTAGGTGGAAAGCGACACGTTGATGAAAAAAGACAAGAGATTTTTACCTATTTCAATCCTGGAGATTTAAAACCACCACTGAATGTATACTTTTCTGGTTTCCGTGGAGCGGAAGGTTTCGAAGGGTTCTTTATGATGAAAGCTATGAGAACTCCATTTATGTTAATTGCTGATCCGCGTTTAGAAGGTGGGTGTTTCTATTCTGGAACAGAGCAATTGGAAAAGAATGTGATTGATGCCATTCAGGAGTCGTTAGACTATCTTGGTTTCACATCCGATCAATTGATTTTATCCGGGTTGTCGATGGGCGCATTTGGTGGTCTCTATTATGCTTCTCACTTTAAACCGCACGCTGTCATTGTTGGGAAACCATTTACAAATTTAGGAGATACAGTTGCTAACTTGAAGTTGAAGCGACCAGATGAGTTTGAAACAAGTGGCGATATGATTCGAAATGTCGTTGGAGGATCAGACGAAGCAGCGATTGAACGTTTTAACCAGCATTTTTGGAATAAATTTGGTAAGGTAGACTTTGATAAGACGGAATTTGCCATTGCCTACATGCAACAGGATGACTATGATGGTCATGCTATGGAGCGTTTAGTAGAGCATCTGGCAGATAGTGATACACATATCTATGCCAAGGGATATGAGGGACGTCACAATGATAATAGTAGAGCCATTAATAGGTGGTTCATGACGCAGTATCATAAATTCTTGAAGAACGATTTTGGAAGGAAGCTCTAATGGAAGGACGATTAATACAAAAGATTTATTGGGGAGATACAGCGAATGGTGGAAATTATTTGTATGGCTCTGTAATTGATCATTTTGATAAACAGGTTCAGTTTGAAAATCTTCGTTTTGCTTCTGGTAAACCAATAAAACGATGGCATTCAAGGACCAATTATCAAGGGGATCGTCAGTCGCCGAATCTTCCGCTTTTGCGTCCTGGTTATCGCTATCGCATAGAACACAACTATTCTGTTGAACCAGAAGGTCGTGCTTACATTGAATTGCAATATTTTAATCGCCAAGGCGAGGTTGTTGGATTAGATATCTTGAAAAATGGAGAACAAGAGTTTGTTTACCCTGCTGATGCCTTCACTTACAATATGGCTTTAGTTAGTGCAGGTTGTCAGCGTGTTTATTTTTCTGATATTGCACTATATGTCTTGGACGAGATTGACACCCACTACCAATCTAGAAAAGCGAGGGGGTATTACAGCCAAAATCGTTATCCGCAGGATTTAGAATTTGTAACAGGCCTTATCCGAAATACTAGAGAAGAGGAAGGGGTATGAAGTTAAGAAATAATACTTCAATTTTAAACAAATATCGGTTGTTTAAAATTAGGCGTATCACTAAAAAAATTATTAAACTAGAATCTGAGTATCGCCAAATGACCGATGAAGAGCTTTCTGGTCAGACAATAAAATTCAAAGAACGCCTTGCACAAGGGGAGACTTTGGATGATTTGTTGGTAGAGGCTTTTGCAACTGCGAGGGAAGCCTGCTACCGCATACTAGGGCAGTTTCCTTACGAAGTTCAAGTCATGGGAGGCATCGCCCTCCACCAAGGTTGTATTGCAGAAATGCGTACCGGAGAAGGAAAGACCCTAACTGCAACAATGCCCCTTTACCTAAATGCACTAATGGGTAAGGGAGCGATACTAGTAACCACCAATGCCTACCTCGCTGTTCGTGATGGGGAAGAAATGGGAAAAGTCTATCAGTTTCTAGGCTTGACTGTTGGGATTGGTGCGAAGGAAGAAGATACTGATACGAATCAAGATTCAGAAGAAGATAGGGAAAGTGTCTATATGGCAGATATTACCTATACAACTAGTGCAACACTTGGTTTCGATTATCTCTCTAATAATCTTGCGTCATCTGCAGAAGGCAAATTCCTACGAGACTTTAACTATGTAATCGTTGATGAGGCGGATGCCGTCTTACTAGACAGTGCTCAGACACCGTTGATTATTTCGGGTTTTCCACGAGTGCAATCAAACCTATTTGATATTTGTAATCAGTTCATTCTAACCTTAAAAGAAGGGGAGGAATTCTTTTTTGACCCAGATAAAAAAGAAGTTTATCTGACAGATAAAGGGAATGACTATGCAGAATCGTACTTTGATATAGCTGAACTCTACTCATCCGAAAGTTGGGAGTTGAATCGCCATATTAACTTGGCTCTCCGCGCTCATTATCTTTATCGGAAAAATTTTGATTATGTCGTGCAGGATGATGAAATCAAACTGTTGGATAATCGGACAGGTCGGGTGCTAGAAGGAACACGTTTGCAATCTGGTATTCACCAAGCTATCGAGACAAAAGAAAAGGTCAAGAAGACTAAGGAAAGTCGAGCGATGGGCTCAGTCACCTATCAGAGTCTATTTAACATGTTTCCGAAAATCGCAGGAATGACTGGAACTGGACATCAGGCTGAAGATGAATTGATTGAAACTTATCATGTCCCTGTAGTTTCTATTCCGACAAATAAACCGACCCAGCGCATTGACTACCCTGATAAGATATATGCCACCCTACCAGAGAAGTTATATGCCACCATTGAGATGGTAAAAAAACTTCATGCGAAGGGGCAGCCTGTATTGTTAATTTCAGGAACGGTAGAAATCACGCAAATTTATTCTAAGATGTTGTTGCAAGAAGGAATTCCGCATAGTACCCTTACAGCTAATAATGTTGCCAAAGAGGCGCTTATTATTCAAGAAGCGGGACAATATGGAACTGTAACTTGTGCAACTATTATGGCTGGTCGTGGAACGGACATCAAACTTGGTCAAGGAGTGGCTGAACTTGGCGGGTTAGCAGTTATCGGAACAGAGCGGATGCCCAACAGTCGTATGGACTGGCAGTTGCGAGGTCGTTCAGGACGTCAGGGTGAACCGGGGATGTCACAATTTTTTGTCTCATTGGAAGATGAGTTGCTAGTCAATAATGGACCTGAGTGGGTTAAAAAGTACTTTAAGAAAAATAACAACACCGAACGAAGGAATTATGGACAGCCCTTAAAATCGAAACGCTTCAAACGTGCACTTACGCATGCTCAAACAAAAAGTGAGGATGGGGCGATTAGTTCCCGTCGTTTTACGATCGAATATGATGAGAGCATGCGCATCCAGCGGAATAAGGTATATGCTCTTAGGGATAAACTCATGTTAGAAGACGTGGATCTGTCGGCTAAGGTAGAGAAAATTGTATTTGAAGTCATTGGAGATTTCTTACAGACCCATCCCAAACGTAGCCCTCATCAATTGAGACGCTATATTTTGGACAACTTTACCTACGAATTTAAAAAAATACCTGAAGATTTGCTTCTTGCTAGTGATACCCAAATTGAGGACCTACTTTTTCTAATCTTTAAAAAGGAAATGAAGAAGAAAGCTCGTATTGTTCAAACACATGAGGGGATGTCTGAATTTTATCGATTGGCAGTTTTAAAGGCTATTGATGAAGCTTGGATTGAAGAGGTAGATACGCTGCAACAGTTGAAAGGTGTGATAACGACGCGTTCAACAGCACAAAAAGGAAGTGTCTCCGAGTACTACAAAGAATCTTTGCGCTCCTACAAGGAAATGACTCGACAAATTCAGCAGAAAATTGTACGTAATATCATGCTAAGTACTATCGAAGTAGATAAAGAGGGAAGATTCTCTATTTACTTTGTATAAGGTGAAGTGAGGAAAGTGAATGACAATTTACAATATCAACCGAGGTATCGGTTGGGCCAGTAGTGGCGTTGAGTATGCTCAAGCCTATCGCGCGAGCATACTAAGAAATATTCAGCAAGACAGTAAATTTATTTTTACGGATATGTTCCAAGGTGAAAACCTTGCACATTATACAGCTAATATTGGTTTTCAAGATGAGGAAGTAGTATGGCTGTATGGATTTTTTACTGATGTGAAAACCAGATCGACAACCTATACCATTGGTCAGTTTGAATCGAGTTTATCATCTGGCATGGTTAAAATCTCACAAAACAATGACTCTATCCGCTATGAAGATAAGGAAAAGGGCATTGTAGCCGTTGGTTTTTTGAGAAAAGATCACCCAGACTATGTGCAACGTGTCGAATACCTATCCAAAGGGAAACTTATTCGTAAAGACTATTTTAGTTATACAAAAATGTTCTCTGAATACTATGCACCAGTAGACAATCAGCCTAAGTTGTATCAACGGACATTCTTCAATGAAGATGGCAGTGTAGCCTATGAAGAAAACTGTGACGGTGAAAAGTCTCTATTCCGTTTCAAGGATACGATTTTATTTTCAAAAGAAGAATTGATTGGCTATATGTTGGATTGTTTGCAGTTGACCAGTCAAGATATTATTCTTGTGGATCGCGCGACGGGAACAGGTCAAGCTATTCTTCGTCATAAGGGAGCTGCAAAGGTTGCTGTGGTGATTCATGCGGAACACTACAATATTAATTCAATGACAGAGGATACCATTCTCTGGAATAATTATTATGAATATCAGTTTACCAATGCTGATAAAATTGACGCCTTCATCACATCCACCCAGGCTCAGAAAGATACGCTGTCTGCTCAATTTAAAAAATATACAAATTTAGATCCAGCTATTTTTGTCTTGCCAGTCGGTAGTTTAGATAAATTGCGTCATTCAGCCGAAGGAAGACGTCCATTCTCGCTTCTTACCTGTTCACGTTTAGCTGCAGAAAAACATATTGATTGGTTAGTTGAAGGTGTCGTCTTAGCGCAGAAGCAACTACCTGACCTAACATTTGATATTTATGGTGCTGGTGGTCAGCAATCGAAGTTGGCAAGCATGATTGAGCAACATCAAGCGCAAAGTTATATTCATCTCAAGGGACACCATGATTTGACTGATATTTATCAGCAGTATCAAGTATATCTGACAGCCTCAACCAGTGAAGGCTTCGGTTTGACTCTGATGGAAGCTATCGGCTCAGGTTTGCCGATTATTGGTCTGGATGTTCCGTACGGGAACCAAACCTTTGTTGAAAATGAAAAAAATGGTTCTCTTATTCCGAGACAGGACCCAGATGATGCCATTATCTATGCACAAGAATTTGCGAAGCGCTTGATTCAACTGTATCAATCTAACCAATTGGATGCCTGGCATCAGGCTTCTTACAAGCGGGCAGAAGAATTTCTAACCAGTCGTCTAGAAGAAGCTTGGCAAACATTTATCGAGGAGGTGTAAGCGATGATTTTATTATTTGATTATTTTCATACAGCTAGTCAAGATTTGTACTACTCCTTGAAGCAAGCAGGGCTTACAGGCTCTACTGTTGTCATCAACGATGATGGTTTTTTGCCAGAAGGTGTGACATCCGTTTATTCATACTATTGCCAGATGGAAGCCGGTCACGGAAAACCTCTTTATTTTAATCAGATAAAGGTGCCACCATTCTGGGAAATTACAGGCACTAACGGTGAGGGAGAAATCTGGGAATATAGCGAAAAACGTGCGAAAATTTTCTATGCAGAGCCCAAGCATTTACGATATGTGAAGAATGTTGATTGGATGGATAAGAATGAAAAAGTTCGTTTTACAGACCATTACAATCAATATGGCTGGCTCTATGCTCGGACCTATTTTACTGCAGAACAAAAGGCAACAACGCGTAGTTATTTTACTCGCGAAGGCTTGGAAGTCATTGTAGAAAACTTTATGACTGGCGATGTTATCCTAAATTGGCAAGGAAAGACTCATTTTTTTGAAAATCGTGTAGCATTTTTAAAACACTACTTTAAAGAGATGGGCTGGGACACTTCGCAAATTTGGTATAATTCCCTGTCGACTCCTTTTTTCCTATCTTACAATATGCCACAACCAGGACAGGATATTCTTTTCTGGCAGGAAACGATAGGAGATGACATTCCTGGTAATATGAAAATTTTACTGGCTAGTGCTACTCAACGCACCCAGACCGTCGTGGTTCAGGATAAGGCTACTTTTGACAAGATGCGGACGCTTCTGCCTGCAGAACAGGCTGAAAAGTTAGTATATCTTGGCTATATCTACCCTCAAAGACGTGAGAATCAGAACCGACAAGACATTTTTATTTTTACAAACTCGGATCAGATTGAGCAACTGGACTATTTGACGACTGCTCTGCCGAATTTCAAATTTCATATTGCTGCCTTGACTGAAATGTCACAGCGTTTGATGGCTTTTGATACCAGGGACAATGTTCAACTTTACCCAAATATTTCACAAAGGGCGCTTGAACGATTATATGATACCTGTGACATCTATTTGGACATCAATCATGGAAGTCAAGTAATGGAAGTGGTTCGGAAAGCCTTTGAGCAAAACATGTTGATTTTTGCTTTTGAAAATACTGTTCATAATGCTTCGTTAATTATTAAAGATCATATTGTACCACAGGCAGAACCACACAAATTAGTAGAACTACTGAATTCGAATGCTGGGCGACTGACTGACAAGGTCGTTGAACAGCGCACTCATACAAGTAATGAATTTGTAGAAAACTATGTAGCTATCTTAGGCTAGGGGAGGCTTTTGATGACAAAAAAAAATCAACTATTAGAAGATGAAATCACTCAACAAATTCAAGAAGCTCGTTACGTTGAACCAAAACCGGATAAGAAAAGACGAGGTCTTTTCTATAAAACCATCATTTTCTTAGTTACACTAGCCATTCTCTATTCTCTATTACGTCGATTCTAGAGAAGGCTAATCATTAAAAAGAGGTTTCGTTCAAACCTCTTTTTTGAATATTCAGAATTTGCAAATTTTTCTTGAAAATTGATAAAAAATATGAGAAAATGATACAAATTAGAAAGATGAGAAAGCTAATGAGAGAAGATATTCAGATTAATGAACGAGCCTTAACTGTATCAGAACAGTTGATAGAGGTTTTAGAATCCATTTACGATCCTGAAATTGAACTAGACATCTACAATTTGGGTTTGATTTATGAGATTCATTTAGATGAAGCTGGTTTTTGTAAGGTTATCATGACCTTTACAGATTCAGGTTGTTCTTGTGCGGATACTATGCCTGGTGAATTGGTTGCAGCCTTGAAAACGATTGATGGTATAAACGATGCACAGGTAGAGATTGTCTGGTCTCCTGCTTGGAAGATGACCCGCATCAGTCGTCTTGGACGCATTACGCTTGGTATCAGTCCGAAATAAAAAGAAAATGGGAGCTGGAAAGAACTTGACGATCAAAAGAGTTCCCCTCGCTTCCAAATATGTTGGTTCGGGCTAAAATAGTCCACTGGACTATTTCGCTCCCACCTCCGCATAGCTCCAAAGGTTCGGGGAATCTTTGGAGGCTGGAGATAGGGCGAACAGAGTTCGCTACAAAACTGTCTGGGAGACAGTTTGAGGTTGGAGATAAAGCGAACTCTGTTCGCAACAGTCGTAATGGTCGGATTTGGAGTGTAAAACACGAATTGCTGAGATTTGCTTTGCAAAATCTTATCTCCAACCTTTAACAGTCCAGTGGACTGTTAGAGCCAATCAACCACTGCGCTGAGATGTTGACACGAACTCTGAAAAGTGAGGCTGGACTTTCTGTCCAGCCTCACTTTTTAAATGTTTCATCGTATTGTCTATTTAGTTCTTCTATGGTTTCATAAACAGGCTTTGGAATCATGATAACTTGCGGATCCAAATCGACCATGCCATAGCTCGGGTCGATACATTCTTCCCAGTATTCTAAATGTTTTTTGTCGATATAGGATTCTGAATCTTTGACTTCAATCCCTCCTTCGGCTTGGACAGAGTACCAGTAGAGGTATTCGCGGTCGTCCAGTACTTCACGGAAGATGGTTTCGATATACATTTTCTCTCCTTCAAGAGTGAGGAGAGTGTCTTCCATGTGCTCGTTGAGAAAGGCCATCCATTCATCTACTTTGGCAGTTTTCCCTTCTTTGACTCGAAAGCGGGAGAGTTCGACGTTTAGTTTCATTTTTTCTCCTTTTGGAAAACCCTGCCACGAGGACAGGGTCGTTGAGTTCCTTATTTTTTCCCCGTACGTTCTGGTCTCCAGAAGTCGGTAACGGCTCCTTTTGAGGCAGAGGATACGGTGTGGGCGTATTTACCGAGAACACCACGAGAGTAGAGTGGTGGAATGACAGTGGTTTTCTTGCGTTCTTCGATTTCTTGGTCAGAAACGTGCATGGTGATTTCTTTGGTATCTTGGTCAACCGTCACCAAATCACCTGTACGGAGGTAGGCAATTGGTCCACCATCCTGAGCTTCAGGTGCGATGTGTCCGACAACCAGTCCATAGGTACCACCAGAGAAACGACCGTCTGTTAGAAGGGCTACCTTGTCACCTTGGCCTTTTCCGACAATCATAGAAGAAAGGGACAGCATTTCAGGCATACCAGGTCCACCTTTTGGTCCAACATAGCGGACAACGACTACATCGCCATCTACGATTTCGTCAGTCAAGACTGCTTCGATCGCTTCTTCTTCAGAATCAAAGACCTTGGCTGGACCTGTATGGTTGCGGACTTTCACACCAGAAACCTTGGCAACGGCACCTTCAGGAGCAAGGTTACCTTTGAGGATGATGAGTGGGCCATCTGCACGTTTTGGATTTTCAAGTGGCATGATGACATCTTGACCTGGAGTCAAGTCTGCAAAATTCTCTAGGTTTTCAGCAACGGTTTTACCTGTACATGTGATGCGGTCGCCATGAAGGAAGCCGTTTTTGAGCAAGTATTTCATAACCGCAGGGACACCGCCGACATTATAGAGGTCTTGGAAAACATATTTACCAGATGGTTTGAGGTCTGCCAAGTGAGGTACACGCTCTTGGAAATCGTTGAAATCTTCCAGTGTTAATTCAACATTAGCAGCATGGGCGATGGCTAGAAGATGGAGCGTAGCATTGGTTGAGCCGCCTAGAGCCATTGTGACTGTAATAGCATCTTCAAAGGCTTCACGCGTCATAATGTCAGATGGTTTGATGCCGAGTTCTAGCATGCGTACAACAGCACGACCAGCTTCTTCAATATCAGCCTTCTTCTCAGGAGATTCAGCAGGGTGAGAAGAAGAGCCAGGAATAGACATGCCCATTACCTCAATGGCAGTAGCCATGGTATTGGCAGTATACATACCACCACAACCACCAGGTCCAGGACAGGCATTACACTCAATCTGACGAACTTCTTCAGCAGTTAAGTCGCCATTGTTCCATTTTCCGATTCCTTCGAAGACAGAAACCAAGTCAATATCTTTACCATTGAGGTTTCCTGGAGCGATGGTTCCACCGTAGGCAAATACGGCAGGAATGTCCATATTGGCGATGGCAATCATGGAACCAGGCATGTTTTTATCACAGCCACCGATTGCGACAAAGGCATCCACGTTGTGTCCTCCCATAGCTGCCTCAATAGAATCTGCAATGATATCACGTGAAGTCAAGGAGAAGCGCATACCGGGAGTTCCCATGGCAATCCCGTCTGCAACGGTGATGGTACCGTATTGGACAGGCCAGGCACCTGCTTCCTTGACACCTTCTTTGGCTAATTTTCCAAAGTCATGAAGGTGGATGTTACAGGGTGTGTTTTCAGCCCATGTCGAAATAACCCCAACAATAGGCTTTTCAAAGCTATCATCGGTCATGCCTGTGGCACGCAACATAGCACGGTTGGGCGATTTGACCATCGAATCGTAAACAGAGCTGCGATGTCGAAAGTCTTTAAGTTTGTTTGTATCGATCATAATTTTCTTCTCCCTATCTTATTTTACCCATTATATCATAGATATGAAAGAAACGATAAAAGATTTGATAAATAATTGGAAATTTCCGAATTTTTCAACAATTCATTCCACAGTAAAAGGCACCTAAGAATGTTAAGTGCCATTACAATTTATTTGTAGATTAAGTGGTCGTTTTTCGACGATTGTTTTGCGGATGGATTGATAAAAAGACTGACTAAAGATAGAACTAGGAAGGCTGCGCCGATGTACCAATAAGGTTGATCTAAGGTAGTTGAACGTCCAGATAGGTTGATAATGCCTCGGAGAAGACACCCAGCTGTAATAGTTGCAACGCCAGAATTCCACAAATTATAAGAGAGACGTGAAAGGGTAGGTATAAGTTGCAGCAGACCGAGTAGCACAGCTCCGCCTATTAATGGTATACAGAACATATAATGCATAAAGACAGAGACTTCGCCATAGCTGAGACTTTCATAGATTCGACTGAAAATAAACAGGAAAGCTGTTATTGCTAAGTAGGAGATAAATGTTCTTGAAACTCTTGTAGTTGAATTAGTAACCGATGTAGACAATGTCACTCACCGCCCTTTCTGAGATAGTATTTCCATTTGTTGTTGGGTTGTTAATAACTTGACCGTTAAAATAAAGAGTAGATGAACCACCGCCATCAAGGTTGTAGGCAGTTTGAGCACCATATTGTTTCATAACTTCTGCCAATTGATAGAGAGAGAGTCCTTGGCTTTCAGACGTACGTCCATCTGCTACGACGATGATATAATGATTTTCATCGATAATCCCGATAGCAGAACGAGGGTTGGATGACATTGCACGTCCGACTTCTGTTGAAGTATCGACGACAATTTCGCCGTTTTCGACCAATGATGGACCAAATGCTAAGAGGTTGACGACACCCTTGTCAATCAATTCTTGGGCGGTAATCTCATTTTCATAAATGACCTCAAATGAGCCGTCTGCGTAGATGGCCAAGTCGCCATAAGCTGCATTGTCCCGAACAGTGTCTCGATACAGAACCCCATTCTTAATAACATAACCAGTTGAATTGGCTCCGTAGTAGTCACCATTAACCGCTAGAATGGCATTGTTTGCTGCCGCAGTTTCAGAAGTTTTAGCTGTTACGTTCGTGCCATAGGTATTTTGGGCTAGAGCTGTCTTTAAATACTCTGGAGAGCTGACTTGAATATCTGCGACGTAAACAGTTGTGTTGTTGGTAGTGATGGTCTCTAGGTTGATTTGGATATTGTCATCAGTGTAACTAGTATCCGTTGTAGAGACATTCGTTGCTGTTGTGGCAGTAGTGGAAGACGAAGCTGTAGTCGTATTTTGCTCGCTCGTAGAAGTAGCATTGCTTGCAGCAACCGTTGTGATAGCCTCGGAAAGCACGAAGGTTTTTAACATGGAGTAAGTAAAACCTCCTGTCAAAAGCATTCCGAAGATGGATGCGTAGGCAAAGGGGTTTTTAAGCAATTTCATGGGAAAATGATTTCCTTTCTTTAAAAATAATATTCTTTTGAACAAACCAAGAGGCTAGGAAAAGGAAGATACCAACTGCAAGTTTGACAATGTAGAGGTTGAGTCCTAGAATTTGGTGGAAGAGATAGAGGAGGGCTGTATCGCAAAGGAAGAGGACAAAGGCTAGTGTAAAGTAGCCTGCGCCTGTTCGTGCGATGCTCTCTTCATTGTTAAAGACTAATTTCTTATTAAGTGCAAAATTGCAGGTAGCGCTACAAATGCGAGCAATCGTGTTTGCGACCAATAAGCGTACAGCAGTTGGTAAGCTAGTGAGTAGCAATAAGGCAAGTGCATATACTCCGTAGTCAACTAGAAATCCACCAAAAGATGTCAGGGCAAATTTGAAGAGATTTTTGTAAACGAGCAGCCCATCTTTTATGGGACGAAAATGCGAACTGGCATTATCATCGATATAAATAGTTTGAATTGGAACTTCCGTAATTTTATAGCGTTGACTTGCCTGAGTTAACATGTTCATCTCGTACTCATAGCGGTCGCCTTCAATATCTAACATGAATGGAATTAAGTCAGTATGGAATCCACGCAAGCCTGTTTGTGTATCGGACACATTGACACCAGTTTGCAGTCTAAACAATACTCTGGTTAGTTTGTTACCAAATCGGCTACGGAGCGGGATGTCCTTAGTAAATTGACGGACGCCAAGGATGAGGCGGCTTGGTAGATTCATGGCGGCGCGTGCGACACGGTCAATATCATTTACAGCGTGTTGACCATCTGCGTCAGCAGTTACGATAACACCTGGTTTTCTCAAATCTTGGATGAAACTAAAGGCTGTTCGCAAGGCTTGGCCTTTTCCTTTATTGACATCATGGTGTAGAACAATCGCATAGGTTTTGGCGATTTCAAGAATATTTTTGGATGCGCCAGTACTACCATCATCTACAACGATGACCTGACAATTTAGCCTGTTTTTCATTATTTCTAATAGTTGGATTAATTTTTCATCTGGCTGGTAAGCCGGTATCACTACATAATACATATCCTAAACCTCATTTATTTTTCTTGTTAGGACTACTATACTGAAGTTTTCTAAAAGCAAGCTGAAACCAAGCCGGTCAAGGGATTTGCTTAAGTTTTGCTTAAGAAAATGTTAGGAAATAGTTAAGAAAACGAACAAATGTAGGAATTTTCAGAAAATTCCTTGACATTCTACTTCCTTGTGATATTATAGTAGATAACAAATTTGCAGAGAGGAGGAATATTCGTGCAAGAAATTCAACTAGACCAACCGCGTTCGGGGTCCTATCTCATTTTAGACACCCTGCATCAACTAGGAGTAGACCTTGTTTTTGGTTATCCTGGTGGGGCAGTTTTGCCTCTATATGATGCTATCTATCAATATGAGGGAATCCAGCATATTTTGGCTCGTCATGAACAAGGAGCGGTCCACGAGGCCGAAGGATACGCTAAATCATCAGGAAAGGTGGGCGTAGCCATTGTAACCTCTGGGCCAGGAGCTACCAATGCCATTACTGGAATTGCGGACGCAATGGGTGATAGTGTTCCTCTTTTAGTTTTTACTGGTCAAGTCGCAACACGTGGTATCGGTAAAGATGCTTTTCAGGAAGCAGATGTCTTGGGGATGACAATGCCGATTACCAAGTACAATTACCAAATTCGGGATACGGCAGATATTCCTAGAGTCATTACAGAAGCTCTCCATATTGCAACAACGGGGAGACCGGGTCCCGTTGTTATTGATGTTCCAAAAGACATCCAAGAAAGAGTTGTTGATTTTTATCATGACCCAACTCTACACCTACCAAGTTATCAGCCAACGATTGAACCAAATGGTTTGCAGGTTAAGAAAATTTTGAAACAGCTTAGCCAAGCTCAAAAACCAGTTATATTGGCTGGTGGTGGTGTCAATTATGCAGATGCCAATAAAGAATTAGTTGCCTTTGCAGAGCGCTACCGTATTCCAGTAGTTTCAACCCTCCTTGGATTAGGTGCAATGCCCATTGAGCATGAATTATCCTTGGCTATGGGGGGGATGCACGGTTCATACGCTGCCAATATGGCTATGGATCAGGCTGATTACATTATCAATATTGGAGCGCGATTCGATGACCGCCTAACAGGAAATCCAACAACCTATGCGCCAAATGCGACGGTAGCACATATTGATATTGATCCCGCAGAAATTGGTAAAGTTGTCAAAACGGCTATTCCAGTAGTGGGCGATGCTAAGGCAACCTTGAAAGCTCTACTTGCTTTAGAAACAGTCGAAACAGGCTATGCTGATTGGACGGCACAAGTATTGGAAAACAAACGTCGGGCGCCATTTTGGTATGATGAAGATGAAAAGGTTATTAAGCCACAGGCGGCAATTGAATTAATTGGTCAGTTGACGCAAGGGGAGGCCATTGTCGTGACAGATGTTGGTCAGCATCAAATGTGGGCTGCCCAATTCTACCCCTACAAACATGCACGTCAACTTGTAACATCTGGTGGCATGGGGACCATGGGCTTTGGTATTCCTGCAGCTATCGGCGCCAAATTAGCCAATCCAGATAAAGAAGTAATCATCTTTGTTGGTGATGGTGGCTTCCAAATGACCAACCAAGAATTGGCTATTTTGAATGGCTATGGTGTACCGATTAAGGTTGTATTGATCAATAACCACTCTCTTGGAATGGTTCGTCAATGGCAGGAATCCTTCTATGAAAAGCGTCGTAGCCAATCTGTATTTGACGATGAACCGAATTTCCAATTGTTGGCAGAAGCTTATGGCATTAGTCATTATAGTTTTGACAATCCAGCGACTCTAAGTGAAGACATGAAAGTTATCTTAGAAGATAAACCAATGCTCATAGAAGTTCATATTTCTAATCGTGAACATGTTCAACCGATGGTGCCAGCAGGTAAGAGCAATGCAGAAATGTTGGGGGTGAAGTTCAATGCGTAGAATGTTAACAGCTAAATTACGAAATTCATCAGGCGTCCTTAACCGCTTTACGGGTATTCTATCTCGTCGCCAAATCAATATTGAGTCCATCTCCGTCGGCCCAACAGAAGTAGATGGCATCTCACGTGTGACGGTAATTGTAGACGTGGCCAGTCACGATGAGGTCGAACAAATCATCAAGCAGCTGAACCGCTTGATTGATGTGGTTCGAGTACGTGACTTAACGGACATACCCCACTTAGAGCGTGAGGTGATTCTTGTCAAAATTTCAGCTCCGCCAACAAAACGAGCAGAAATTTTAGCGATTATCCAACCCTTTAGAGCAAATGTTGTCGATGTGGCACCTCACTCCATTACCATCCAAATGACAGGTGATGGAGATAAGATTGACGCCCTCCTGCGTGTGATTCAGCCTTATGGCATCAAGAATATCGCAAGAACGGGTGCGACTGGCTTTAGTAGAGACTAATCCTTTTCGATAATAAGACCTATCCTGCGTTGATTTGGCTTGATGGAGGTTAGTTCTATCTTCGCCTACATCGCCTAGTCTAGCCTTCGTTTTCTTTGAACATCCAACCTTATAATTAAAAAAATAGAAAAGAGAATCTTATGACAGTAACAATGCAATATGAAAAAGATGTAACAGTAGCAGCACTTGACGGTAAACGTATCGCCGTTATCGGTTATGGTTCACAAGGTCATGCCCATGCTCAAAACTTGCGTGATACAGGGCACGATGTCATCATCGGTGTGCGTGCAGGTAAGTCATTTGACAAGGCAAAAGAAGACGGTTTTGAAACTTTTGAAGTAGCAGAAGCAGCAAAACAAGCAGATGTCATCATGATCTTGGCTCCAGACGAAATCCAAGCAGACCTTTACAATGACGAAATCGCTCCAAACTTGGAAGCGGGCAATGCCCTTGGTTTTGCCCATGGTTTCAACGTTCACTTTGAATTTATCAAGGTACCAGCAGATGTGGATGTCTTCATGTGTGCACCAAAAGGTCCAGGTCACTTGGTACGCCGTACCTTTGAAGAAGGTTTTGGAGTACCAGCCCTCTATGCTGTTTACCAAGATGCAACTGGCAATGCAAAACATATTGCGATGGACTGGGCAAAAGGTGTTGGTTCAGCCCGTGTTGGTCTTTTGGAAACAACTTTCAAGGAAGAAACGGAAGAAGACTTGTTTGGTGAGCAAGCTGTTCTCTGCGGTGGTTTGACAGCCCTTATGCAGGCAGGTTTTGAAGTCTTGACAGAAGCAGGTTATGCACCAGAATTGGCTTATTTCGAAGTTCTCCACGAGATGAAACTTATCGTTGACCTTGTCTACGAAGGTGGCTTTAAGAAAATGCGCCAATCTATCTCAAACACTGCTGAATTCGGTGACTATGTATCAGGCCCACGTGTCATTACAGACCAAGTCAAAGAAAACATGAAGGCAGTCCTTGCAGATATTCAATCTGGTAAATTTGCAAATGACTTTGTAAATGACTATAAAGCAGGTCGTCCACGTATGGAAGCTTATCGTAAAGAAGCAGAGAATCTTGAAATCGAAAAAGTAGGTGCAGAACTCCGCAAAGCAATGCCATTTGTCGGACGCAATGATGACGACGCATTCAAAATCTATAATTAAACACTATCAAGGTAGATAGGGTGATAGTCAGCTTTACTTTGAGTGATGGCAATACATTTAAGGTTTGAGTTGGCAGATGAGGGGATGTCATTCCCTTTTTCCCTATCTCCGAAAATGAATAAAAGAGCTGGTTTTCCCAGCTCTTTTGCCCATTTTGTTCATAAATAGATTTTTATAAAATTAAACATTCGTTTTCTGTTGAACAACATGCTAGTAGCTTGAATATAAGTCTAATTGCTAGGATTTTTCAGGGAATATTGATACAATAAATATAGAAAGAAATTAATGGAACTATGATTACAGCAAAAAATGTAGAACAAGCATACTCCGTTCTTAAGCGCGTGGTAGTACGTACCCCCTTGGATTATAGTCGATACTTGTCGGAAAAATATGGTGCAACTATTTATTTAAAAAGAGAAAATGAACAGCGTGTTCGATCTTTTAAAATTCGAGGAGCCTATTATGCTATTTCACAATTGACAGATGATGAGAAGTCACGCGGAGTGGTCTGTGCTTCGGCCGGGAACCATGCTCAAGGTGTGGCCTACACCTGTCAGGAAATGCAAATTCCTGCTACGATTTTCATGCCCATTACAACTCCGCAACAAAAAATAGGGCAGGTTAAATTTTTCGGAGGAGACTACGTAGAGATTCGGCTCGTAGGAGATACCTTCGATGAGTCAGCCAAGGCGGCACAAGATTATACTCAGGAAAGTGGGAAAACCTTTATAGACCCATTCGATGATGAAAATGTGCAGGCTGGTCAGGGAACAGTAGCCTATGAAATCTTGGAAGAAGCGGAAGAGCAAACCATTAGTTTTGACCAAATTTTAGTTCCCATAGGAGGAGGTGGTCTGGTTGCAGGCGTTTCGGCCTATCTGAAAGAACATGCACCTGAAATTAAGATTGTTGGTGTTGAAGCAAGTGGGGCACGGTCAATGAAAGCGGCTTTTGATAAAGGTCGTCCGGTTAAATTAGACCAAATTGATAAATTTGCTGACGGTATTGCGGTACAGAAAGTTGGTAAGTCGACCTACGAAGTGGCTCGGAAATACGTAGATCGCCTGATTGGTGTGGATGAGGGATGGATTTCTGGGACTATTTTAGACCTCTATTCTAAGCTGGGTATTGTTGCTGAGCCAGCAGGAGCAGCAACGATTGCAGCTCTTGAGGTAGTCAAGGACCAAATCAAGGGGCAAACCATTTGTTGTATCATTTCTGGTGGTAATAACGACATCAACAGGATGCCGGAAATGGAGGAACGTGCGCTTATCTACGAGGGAATTAAACACTACTTTGTTGTTAATTTTCCACAACGTCCAGGGGCTCTTCGTGAATTTGTAAATGATATTCTAGGGCCAAATGATGATATTACTCGTTTTGAATATATCAAACGTGCCAATAAGGGAACAGGGCCGGTTCTAATCGGTATTGCCCTAGGAGATAAAACAGATTATATACAGTTTATTTCTCGCTTGGAAGAGTTTGATCCCCAGTACATCAATCTTCATGAAAATGATTCGCTTTATAAAATGCTAGTTTAGGAGGTCATTATGGTGCTTGGTCCAATTGTTTTTATTGGTAGTTTCTTGTTCTTTGTACTGATTGCTTTGATTTTGATTGCTTCAGGGCTATACGTTGTCAAGCAGCAGACGGTCGCTATTATTGAGCGCTTTGGGAAATACCAAAAAACATCTACTTCAGGTATTAACTTTAAAATACCATTTGGAGTTGATGTCATCGCAGCCCGCATTCAATTGCGGATGTTGCAGAGTGAAATTGTGGTAGAAACTAAGACGCAGGATAATGTTTTTGTCACAATGAATGTGGCAACTCAATATCGAGTAAATGAAAATAATGTGACGGATGCCTATTACAAGCTCATGCACCCAGAAGCACAGATTAAGTCCTATATTGAAGATGCCCTGCGTTCATCTGTACCTAAATTGACCCTGGATGAGCTCTTCGAGAAAAAGGATGAGATTGCACTTGAGGTACAAAAACAAGTAGCAGAAGAAATGTCAACCTACGGTTATGTTATTGTCAAAACCTTAATTACCAAGGTAGAGCCAGACGCCGAGGTTAAGCAATCTATGAATGAAATTAACGCAGCTCAGCGGAAACGGGTTGCGGCCCAGGAATTGGCAGAAGCTGACACGATTAAAATTGTCACAGCAGCAGAAGCAGAGGCTGAAAAAGACCGTCTACATGGTGTGGGGATTGCCCAACAAAGGAAGGCAATTGTAGATGGCTTGGCAGATTCGATTCGTGAACTGAAAGAATCAAATGTTAGCCTATCTGAAGAGCAGATTATGTCTATCTTGCTGACCAACCAATACTTGGATACTCTCAATAATTTTGCACAAGGAGGTAATCAAACCATTTTCCTTCCTGCGAATCCGGAAGGAGTAGAAGATATCAGAACACAACTATTATCGTCTCTTAAAGTAAAATCATAGTAAAAACCGAACAATTTGCTTGACAAAATAGGTTTATCTGTATTATACTTAATTGCACGAATAAAAAAGAAAGGGGTTTCTAATGACTAGTTACGAAAAAGTAGCCGCTGTTGTCGGCTGGGTTCGTGAAAAGAAAATCACAGGTTACCGTATCAGTAAGGAAACAAATGCTCGTGAAATGTCAGTTATCGCTCTTGCACAAGGTCGCGCTAAGATTGACAATATTTCATTTGCAACTGCCTTGGGTTTGATTGATTTTTACGACAAAAACCACAAGAAATTTGAAAACTAATCTAAATGGTTTCGTTTAGAGATGTCCAAAAAGAGGAATTTTGCGATTCCTCTTTTTTTAGTCTAAAAAAACTTACCAGCTTTGAAACTGGTAAGTAATAGTCTTCTATGGAACAGATTGAGTTTATCCAAGAAAACGCTGAAGGAATTCACGTGTGCGTTCTTCCTGGGGATTTTCAAAGATTTGTTGAGGGCTGCCTTCTTCGGCGATGACACCCTTATCCATAAAGATAACGCGGTCAGATACGTCACGGGCAAATTCCATTTCGTGAGTTACGATAAGCATCGTCAATCCTGATTTTGCCAAATCTTGCATGGTTTTGAGAACTTCCCCGACCATCTCTGGATCGAGAGCAGAAGTCGGCTCATCAAAGAGGATAACTTCTGGGTCAACAGATAGGGCGCGTGCAATGGCCACACGTTGTTTCTGTCCACCAGAGAGTTGGCTTGGTTTGGCTTGCCAGTACTGTTCGGTCATGCCAACCTTATTGAGGTTTTCCTTGGCGATTTTCTCTGCCTCAGCTCGATCTCGTTTCAGTACCGTAGTTTGTGCTACAATGGCATTTTCCAATACATTTAGATTGTTGAAAAGGTTGAAGGATTGGAATACCATACCTAGTTTTTCACGGTAAGTCGTCAAATCATATCCTTTAGCCAAAACATCTTGTCCGTGGTATAGAATCTGTCCTTCTGTTGGTGTTTCCAAAAGGTTGATAGAACGGAGGAAGGTTGATTTTCCCGAACCAGATGAACCGATGATTGAGATAACCTCGCCCTTTTCAACGCTAATAGAGATGTCTTTGAGGACTTGATTTTGTCCGTATGATTTCTTTAGATTTTTGATTTCAAGAATTACATTTTTAGTCATGTGGCACCTCGACTTGCATTTGGTTTGCACCTGTTGTGTATGTATCTGTATCAAAATGCTTTTCAACTGCGCGTAAGATACGTGTCACAGTAAAGGTTAGAATGAAGTAGATAATAGCAATAACCGTGAAGGTTTGGAAATATTGATAGGTTTGAGTTGCGACAGTATTTCCTGAGAAATAGAGTTCAACAACTGAGATAACGTTCAATACAGAAGTATCTTTGATATTGATGACAAATTCATTACCAGTCGCTGGTAAGATGTTACGAATAACCTGTGGAAGGACAATCTTACGCATGGTCTGATTATGGGTAAATCCGAGAGCAGTAGCAGCTTCAAATTGGCCCTTATCGACGGCAAAGATACCACCGCGGACAATCTCGCTCATGTAGGCACCTGTGTTGATGGATACAATGAAGATAGCGGCAAGTGTGCGGTCAAGATTGAGTCCGAATGCTTGGGCGGTACCATAGTAAATAACCATGGATTGTACAATCATCGGCGTACCACGGAAAATTTCGATGTAGATATTGATAATCCAACCGAGCACTTTTTGACCAATAGCAAGCGCCTTGTTTGCTGCTTTTGGAGCTGTACGGAAGACACCGATGAGGAGACCGATAGCAGTACCGATAATTGTACCGAGGATGGAAATGAGTAATGTCATCCCAGTTCCGCGCAGAAGTTGTTGCCAGTTGTTAACAACAATATTCCAAACTTGGGCGAAGAAACTAGGTGTTTCGCCCTCGCTGGCTTCTTCAACGGGTTGGTTTTCAATCATATCATCCATAAGTGCGATTTGCTCTTCTTCTGAAATAGTTGCTAAGACTTCGTTGACCTGAGTGATACGAGCGTCATCTTTGCGCATACCGACAGCAATGGTCACGTCTTCGGCATTGGTTTCAAAACTGTCTGCCAATTCAACCATTTTGAAAGCTTTATTTGCAGCTTCTGCTGTACGACCTTCTGGACGTTCAGAAACATAGGCGTCTATAATGCCAGATTCTAAAGCTTGACGGATTTGGGAGAAATCTCCCATGGCAGTCTGTTTGTTAGCCCCTTCAATTTGGTCAATCAAATCATAGAGGTAAACCCCTTGCTGGGCAGTGATTTTTGCGCCAGCAAAATCTGCCAAGCTGGTTGCGTTTGCGTACTGACTATCAGAACGAACAACCAGGGTAGGAATTGAAGTGTAGTAGCTATCTGAGAAGGCGATTTCTTTCTTGCGCTCTTCTGTCGGGCTCATACCGGCGATAATCATATCGATTTTACCAGATGTAAGAGCAGGGACCAACCCTTCCCACTTGGTTTTAACAACCAAGAGTTCTTTGTCCATGGATGCAGCGATTTTTTTTGCAACCTGAACATCATATCCGTTGGCAAATTGATTGGTTCCCTCAATAGGAACGGCACCGTTGCTATCATCTTCTTGGGTCCAGTTAAATGGTGCGTAGGCGGCTTCCATACCGACCCGCAGGTATTCGTCTGCCCGAACCCCTGTTGTTACAGAAAAAACAGCGATTAGGGTCAGCAGAAATATACTGAGTTTACGTTTCATAATGTCTCCTTTAAAATGCTATTACACCATTTTATTAAAAATTCTGACAAATTTCAATATCCTTGTACTATGAATAGGGAGTTTTTTTATGATATAATGTAGAGAATTGATGAAAAGGAGCTTTTTATGCTATTGGAATTGTTGAAGGCTATATTTTTAGGAATCATTGAAGGGGTAACGGAGTGGTTGCCAGTTTCTTCAACTGGGCATTTAATTTTGGTTCAAGAGTTCGTGAAATTAAACCAAAGTAAGAACTTTCTAGAAATGTTTAATATTGTCATTCAGCTAGGAGCAATTCTAGCAGTTATGACTATTTACTTTAAAAAATTGAATCCATTTCAGCCTGGAAAAACCAAGCGTGATATTCAATTGACTTGGCAATTATGGGCCAAGGTTGTCATTGCCTGTATTCCGTCCATCCTAATTGCAGTCCCGTTGGATAATTGGTTTGAAGCGCACTTCAATTTTATGGTACCGATTGCGATTGCTTTGATTGTCTACGGTATTGCCTTTATTTGGATTGAGAACCGTAACAGAGGTGTAGAGCCACAGGTGACGGACTTAGCGAAAATGTCTTATAAAACTGCCTTGTTGATTGGGTGTTTCCAGGTCTTAAGTATCGTTCCGGGGACTAGTCGCTCAGGTGCGACCATTCTGGGAGCAATCATTTTGGGGACCAGCCGATCTGTGGCGGCAGATTTTACCTTCTTCCTTGGGATTCCAACCATGTTTGGTTATAGTGGCTTGAAGGCTGTTAAATATTTCTTAGATGGCAATAGCCTGAATATGGAGCAGGTATGGCTCTTGTTAGTCGCTAGTGTGACGGCTTACTTGGTATCCTTAGTTGTTATTCGTTTCTTGACAGACTTTGTTAAAAAACATGATTTCACAGTTTTTGGTTACTACCGTATCATTTTGGGGGCGATTTTATTGGTTTATGCCTTTATCACATTTTTATTTTAAGAGCAGGGAGACCTGCTTTTCTTTTGTCTTTCGAGCTTGGTTTTAGTATAATGGTGGAAGATATGTATGAGTATTGAAAATGATCAATCAATTTTAAGAAATTGATGAATCAATGAATGAGGTAGTTATGAAAGTAAAGCAAATTAGTGATTCAACCTTGAAAATCACTATAAAATTAGATGATTTGGAAGAGAGAGGAATGGAACTTTCGGACTTTCTCATTCCGCAAGAAAAGACAGAGGAGTTCTTCTATACTGTTTTGGATGAATTGGATTTACCAATGACTTTCCGAGAAAGCGGTATGCTGAGTTTTCGTGTGACTCCGAAGCCAGATCGGGTGGACATCTTTGTTACCAAGTCTGATTTGGATCAGAGCTTGAATTTCGATGAATTTACAGATTTGTCGGAACTTGGTGATGTCGCAAGTATGACTCCAGATGAGTTTTTCAAGAGTTTGGAGCAAACCGTTCGTGAGAAAAGTGCACCGGATGCAACAGCCGTTCGTCATTTGGAAGAGGTAGAGCAAGAGGAAGAAGCAGATGAAGAGGAGCAGGAGCGCTATATTTACTATATCTTGGAATTTCCAACGATAGAGGATCTGTTTACTTTTGTTGGTACGGTTGATTATCCAGTAGAAGAATCGGAATTATATAAAATGGATGGTCACTACTACTTGACCGTTCTTATCAATGTAGAAAATCGTTCCAAGCAGTATCCAGGCTACATTCTCTCACGAATGTTGGAATTTACCAATGATACGAAGTTGACCAGACCTGCTTTACAAGAACACGGAACTTTGATGCTTCCGCTTGCGGCAATCGAGGAGCTTAGGAAGGTTCCGACAGTATGATTCCTTTTGCTCTAAAATACATAATGGTCATTATTACAACCATGATCATATCAGCCATTGCGACCCCCTTGGTTCGTTTTATGTCCCTGAGGGTTGGAGCAGTCGATAATCCAAATGCACGGCGGATAAATAAGGTGCCCATGCCTTCAGCGGGAGGGCTGGCCATCTTTGTGGCGTTTACCATTTCTGTCCTATGGTTTTTACCAGGAATTGTTACCCGTGTCAATTACCATGGCACTTACTTGCATTATATCTGGCCCCTGGTCCTAGCATCCAGCATTATCGTTCTTACGGGATTCATTGATGATGTCAAGGAGCTAAAGCCTGCTCCTAAAATGTTTGGTATTCTAGCTGCAGCGACAATCATTTGGATTTTTACGGAATTTCGTTTTGATAGCTTTAAAATTCCTTTTGGAGGACCTTTCCTTCAATTTCCTGTCTGGCTCTCTTTTCTATTAACGGTCCTTTGGATTGTTTCCATTACGAATGCAGTCAACTTGATTGATGGTCTGGATGGTCTGGTTTCGGGAGTATCGATTATTTCCTTGACAACGATGGGAATTGTGTCTTATTTCTTTTTGCATGATAGCAATATTTTTTTGACCTTAACCATCTTTGTTTTGGTTGCGGCGATTGTTGGTTTTTTACCTTACAACTATAATCCCGCCATCATTTATCTTGGCGATACAGGAGCCCTTTTCATTGGGTTTATGATTGGAGTCTTGTCGCTTCAAGGACTGAAAAATTCGACAGCTGTTGCAGTGGTTACTCCGATGATTATTCTTGGAGTGCCTATTACGGATACTGTAGTAGCCATCATTCGTCGAAAATTGTCTGGGCAAAAAATCTATGAAGCAGATAAGATGCATCTGCATCATCGCTTGCTCTCTCTGGGACTTACTCATCGTGGCACAGTATTGGTGATTTACGCCATCTCTTTCTTATTCTCCCTGACCTCTCTTTTGCTCAATGTTTCGAGTCGAATAGGGGGAATTCTCCTATTGGTGACCATGGGACTGGGGATTGAGATTCTCTGTGAATTGATTGGCATCTTTGGTATCAATAGAACTCCGTTGCTCAACCTTCTTCGTTTTATTGGTAATAGCAGTTACCGTCAAGAAAAAATCGCAAAGTATAAAAAGTGCTACGAAGAGAAAAAAAGAAAATAAGAATCTTTCTAAACAAGATAAGAGCCGTCAGGCTCTTTTTTTGATATAATATAGTGGATATAGTTAATTAAAATTGTCAGAAAAGACTATTTTATAGATTAACACTCTCTGAAAATCATCATTAACAAGAAAAGAGGCTGGGCTCAAGCCCCGCACCGCTTTTCAAAGTTAGCGTCAACATCTCAATGCAGTGGTTGATTGGAGTTAACAGTCCGGTGGAGCTCAACAACTAGAAATAAAGACTTGTTGACGAACTCTTCTATGAATGGTCGAGTTCTTTCCCACTGCCAAAGTTGAGTCTTGTCGGTGTATCTAGTTTGCTTGGTCAGTTAATGTGGTTTTTGAAGAGGACAAAAATGAAAAGGAGCACAGCATGTCAGTATTAGAAATCAAAGACCTTCATGTGGAGATTGAAGGCAAAGAAATCTTGAAGGGTGTGAATTTGACCCTTAAAACAGGTGAAATTGCAGCCATCATGGGACCGAACGGAACAGGGAAATCCACCCTTTCAGCTGCTATCATGGGCAATCCAAGTTATGAAGTGACCCAAGGTGAGATTCTGTTTGACGGTGTCAATATTTTAGAATTAGAAGTCGATGAACGTGCCCGCATGGGACTCTTCTTGGCTATGCAATACCCGTCAGAAATTCCAGGGATCACCAATGCAGAGTTCCTCCGTGCTGCTATGAATGCTGGTAAGGAAGATGAAGACAAGATTTCTGTCCGTGATTTCATTACCAAGTTGGATGAAAAAATGGAACTCCTCAACATGAAAGAGGAAATGGCAGAGCGCTACCTCAATGAAGGCTTCTCAGGCGGTGAGAAAAAACGCAATGAGATTTTGCAACTGCTCATGTTGGAGCCAACCTTTGCCCTTCTTGATGAGATTGACTCAGGATTGGACATTGATGCGCTTAAAGTCGTGTCAAAAGGAATTAATGCTATGCGTGGTGAAGGCTTCGGTGCCATGATTATCACCCACTACCAACGCTTGCTCAACTACATCACACCAGACGTTGTCCATGTCATGATGGAAGGCCGTGTCGTGCTTTCAGGCGGACCAGAATTGGCGCAACGCTTGGAAAAAGAAGGTTATGTCCAAGTTGCAGCTGAGCTTGGCATTGACTACAAAGAAGATGACATTTAAGTCTTTGGAGGAAGCTATGACCAAAGAAAAAATTCAAGAATTTTCAGCCTTGCAGGCAGAACCAACTTGGTTGACAGACCTGCGTCTTAAGGCTTTTGACAAAATAGCAGAGCTGGACTTGCCGGTTATCGAGCGGGTTAAGTTTCATCGTTGGAATTTGGGTGACGGAAGCCTAGCCACAAATGATGAAATCGGGGCAGTTCCAGATTTTACAGCCATCGGTGACAATCCTATGTTGGTACAGGTTGGCAGCCAAACTGTTCTAGAGCAGTTGCCGGTTGACCTTGTAGAGAAGGGTGTAGTCTTTACAGACTTCGCATCGGCTATGGACATCATTCCAGGTGTGCTTGAAAAATACATCGGCGCTGCCGTAGCCTACGATGAGCACAAATTAGCAGCCTACAACACAGCCTATTTTAACGCAACAGCGGTCCTCTATGTGCCAGATAATGTTGAAATCGACCAGCCAGTTGAGGCCCTTTTCTACCAAGACAGCACTATTCCAGTTGCCTTTAACAAACGTGTCCTCATCATCGCAGGAAAAAATGCCAAGCTTAATTACCTGGAGCGTTTTGAAAGTCTGGGCGACGGAGCAGCAGCGACTTCAGCCAATATTGTCGTGGAAGTAATTGCTCTTGCTGGTAGCCAAATCAAGTTTGCGGCCATTGACCGCCTTGGTAAGCATTTGGATACCTACCTCAACCGTCGTGGCTATCTCGGAAACGATGCAACGATTGACTGGGCGATTGGTCTGCTCAACGAAGGAAATGTAGTTGCCGATTTGGACAGCGAATTAAAAGGAAACGGCAGTCATGCCAACCTCAAAGTTGTCGGCCTTTCATCTGGTCGTCAGGTACAAGGTGTGGATACGCGCGTGACCAACTACGGTCATAATTCGGTCGGACACATCCTGCAACATGGGGTTATCTTAGAAAGCGGAACCTTGACCTTCAATGGTATCGGACACATTGTTCGTGGTGCTAAAGGTGCAGATGCCCAGCAAGAAAGCCGTGTCCTCATGCTGTCTGACAAGGCTCGCTCCGATGCCAACCCAATTCTCCTCATTGATGAGAACGAGGTCACAGCTGGACACGCAGCCTCAATCGGTCAGGTGGATCCAGAAGACATGTACTACCTCATGAGTCGTGGTCTGGACCGAGCAACTGCTGAACGCTTGGTTGTTCGCGGTTTCCTTGGCGCAGTCATTACCGAAATTCCTGTCAAGGAAGTTCGTGACCAACTGATTGCCGTGATTGAAGAAAAACTAACAAAGAGATAAGATATGGATTTGGAACGCATTCGCAAGGATTTTTCAATCCTAGACCAAGTTGTTAACGATGAGCCGCTGGTCTATTTGGACAATGCGGCGACCACTCAAAAACCGCAGCAGGTACTAGATGTGCTGGCGGATTATTACCAGAGGGATAATGCCAATGTTCACCGTGGCGTTCACACCCTTTCGGAACGGGCAACTGCTCGCTACGAGGCGGCTCGGCAGAAGGTGGCAGATTTTATCCAGGCCAAGTCTAGTAAGGAAATTCTCTTTACCAGAGGAACGACCACCAGTCTTAACTGGGTAGCTCAGTTTGCAAAGGAAATTCTCCAGCCAGACCAGGAAGTGATCATCTCGGTCCAAGAGCACCACTCCAATATCATCCCTTGGCAGCAAGCCTGCCAGCAAACAGGTGCTAAGCTCCGCTATGTGACCCTAAAAGACGGCGAGCTAGACATGGACCACCTGCGGTCGCTGTTGTCTTCTAAGACCAAGTTCGTCTCCCTAGCCCACGTATCCAATGTCCTAGGTGGCGTGGTTCCTATTGGGGAAATAGCAGAGCTGGTGCATGAAGTCGGTGCCTACTTGGTGGTGGACGGAGCCCAGTCAGTTCCCCACATGGCCGTCAACGTGCAAGAATTAGACGTGGACTTCTATGCCTTTTCAGGTCATAAAATGTTAGGACCGACAGGAATCGGCGTTCTCTACGGCAAGGAAGAATTGCTCAATCTCATGTCGCCTGTTGAATTCGGTGGTGAGATGATTGACTTTGTCTATGAGCAGTCAGCCACTTGGAAGGAATTGCCTTGGAAGTTTGAGGCAGGAACGCCCAATATTGCAGGTGCCATTGGGCTGGGAGCAGCCATTGATTACCTAACGGAAATTGGCATGGACGCTATCCAGGCCCACGAGGCAGAGCTGGTTGACTATGTCTTTCCCAAATTACAGGCTATTTCAGGTTTGACCATTTATGGCAGTCAGGACCTGTCCAAGCGGACGGGAGTTATCGCCTTTAACTTGGACGACTTGCATCCACATGACGTGGCAACTGCTCTGGACTATGAAGGTGTTGCTGTGCGGGCTGGCCACCATTGTGCCCAACCGCTTCTCAGATATTTGCAGGTACCAGCCACCGTGCGAGCAAGTTTTTACATCTACAATACCAAGGCCGACTGTGATAAGTTGGTTGAGGCAATCATCAAGACAAAGGAGTTTTTCAATGGCCCTATCTAGATTAGATTCTCTTTATATGGCAGTTGTGTCTGAACACTCCAAGTCGCCTCATCATCGCGGAAGTTTGGATGGAGTGGAAAAACTAGAACTCCACAACCCAACCTGCGGCGATGTGATTGAACTGTCAGTCAAGATTGAAAAAGATGTGATTACCGATATTGCTTTTGACGGAGTTGGCTGCACTATTTCAACCGCATCGGCGTCCATGATGACCGAGGCAGTCCTTGGCAAAGAAATCAGTCAGATTCAAGAACTGGCAGAAATCTTCTCACAAATGGTCCAAGGACAAGAAGATGCACGCCAGAAGGAACTGGGAGACGCCTCCCTCCTCGCAGGCGTTGCCAAATTCCCCCAACGCATCAAGTGTGCCACACTACCATGGAATGCCCTAAAGAAGACAATCGAACGCAGTGAAAGTGCTGACTGAGCACCATCGAATAAACAAAAAACGAAAATCATACAGAAAGGATTGTTCAGTTTCTGATTGGAATTGAAATTGAACAGGCCCTCAAGCTTTTGAAAAGAGATAAATCTCCTCGTGTGTTTGTGGCACGAAGTCGATTTCCTATTTTTCATTTGCTTTCTTAAGGGGCTTAGTATCTTATATTATGTCAGAAGAAAGAATTGAACCAACCCCGATTGACCTTGGGGAATACAAATTCGGTTTCCATGACGAGAACGTGGAACTGGTGGCTTCGACGGGTAAGGGCTTGAGCGAAGAAGTTATTCGTGAAATGTCCCGTATCAAAGGCGAGCCTGAATGGATGTTGGAATTCCGTTTGAAATCCTATGAAACCTTCAAGAAAATGCCGATGCAGACTTGGGGAGCCGACTTGTCTGAGCTGGATTTTGATGACATTGTCTATTACCAAAAACCGTCAGATAAGCCAGCACGCAGCTGGGACGATGTGCCAGACAAGATCAAGGAAACCTTTGAACGCATCGGTATTCCAGAAGCCGAGCGTGCTTACCTGGCAGGAGCTTCTGCCCAGTACGAATCAGAAGTGGTCTACCACAATATGAAAGAAGAGTACGACAAGCACGGCATTATCTTTACAGATACCGACACGGCTCTCAAGGAACATCCAGAACTTTTCAAAAAATACTTTGGAAAACTCGTTCCGCCGTCAGATAACAAACTGGCTGCCCTCAACTCAGCGGTTTGGTCAGGGGGCACCTTTATCTACGTACCAAAAGGTGTCAAGCTGGATATTCCGCTTCAAACCTACTTCCGTATCAACAATGAGGGGACAGGTCAGTTTGAACGCACCCTTATCATCGTAGATGAAGGGGCAAGTGTTCACTACGTAGAAGGCTGCACCGCTCCGACTTATTCAACGGCCAGCCTTCACGCTGCTATTGTGGAAATCATTGCCCACGAAGGTGCCTATATGCGTTATACAACCATTCAGAACTGGTCAGACAATGTCTATAACTTGGTAACCAAGCGTGCCCGTGCTGAGAAAAATGCCACAGTTGAGTGGATTGACGGCAACCTTGGTGCCAAGACGACTATGAAATATCCAGCGGTTTACCTAGAAGGTGAAGGGGCTCGTGGAACCATGTTGTCCATTGCCTTTGCCAATAAAGGTCAAGTCCAGGATACCGGTGCCAAGATGATCCACAATGCCCCACGCACCTCATCTTCTATCGTGTCCAAATCCATTGCCCGTGGCGGTGGAGAAGTCAATTACCGTGGTCAAGTCACTTTTGCGAAAAACTCAGCCAAGTCGATTAGCCACATCGAGTGTGACACCATTATCATGGATGATATTTCTAAATCAGACACCATTCCATTTAATGAAATCCACAACTCACAAGTGGCTCTCGAACACGAAGCAAAAGTATCCAAAATCTCAGAAGAACAGCTCTACTACCTCATGAGCCGTGGCTTGTCCGAGTCAGAAGCTACAGAGATGATTGTCATGGGCTTTGTCGAACCATTCACCAAAGAACTCCCAATGGAATACGCAGTCGAACTCAACAGACTGATTGCCTATGAAATGGAGGGCTCGGTTGGTTAGATTTTTGGCAATTTAGCAAACATGAGTTTGCTAAAAGCCAAAAAATCTCCAACCGAGGTGGGAGATAAGGAGTAGCGAAAGCTACTCTACATTGTAATGCCAACGCTCGTTGGAGATAGGGAGCGATGGAAATTGCTCTTCTTTGTTACTAATATAGTTTAGGGAGCTAGATTACCCTACTGACGTCGCTTCCTGTAAGGAAGCGATATGTAATAAGGAGTTCCATAGGAACTCTCTCCAAGGAAGTAGGAGATGAGGAGCGATGGAAATCGCTCTTCTTTGTAATTCGGCCAACCTTGTGACTCAAACAGCTTTAAAGTTGTTCAAGCCCGTCAAACTCCCCACTGAAGTAGGAGATAAGGAGTAGCGAATGCTAGTCTACAATAAAAATAGTATGTCGAAAATCGTCCGACATACTATTTTTTATAATTTTTCATTGACATAGCGGACAAATTGATTCCACCAAGAGAATGGCCAGGATGCTTCTTTCATATCGCTAGGGATAATCATATCGACACTAGCTTGCTCGGAAATATAACCTTTTCCAATGAGATCTTGATCTTTCAGTTGCAGTTTGCCAACCAAGGTCCCTGCTTTGAGGGGAGCATCAATTTCTTTTATATCCGTTGTGAAAGTTGCGGTGGGGACATTATCAGTTTGATTTCGTTGAACAACAGTTAAATCTGCTGCTGCAACAACAGGACTTGTTTCTTTTTCACCATTGAAAACCTTTATCTTACTACCTTCAAAAGCTTCCCCTTTTTTTACTAGCGTAACAAGCGAAAAGTTAGAATAAACATAGTTCATCAAATCATTTGTCGCGACAAATCGATTTTCTGGAGAGGTCAGCCCATCAGTGGCATTCAATACTACTGTGATAATGCGCATACCAGCTTGTTGAGTTGTTGCAAGAAAACTTGAACCTGCTGAGTTTGATGTCCCTGTTTTTAAGCCGTCAACCCCTCCACGAGCGTGAGTGCCGTCGCTCAGCATTTGGTTGGTGCTATAGTAAGTGTAGCCACCAAAGTCGTAGGCGTTTAGCGAAGTAATGTCGAGCACCTGAGGATAGTCGAGTATTAATCGTCTAGCAATGATAGCAACATCTAAGGCTGAAAACATATTTACATCTTCAGGACTGGAACCTGGATAAATATTTTCACCCAAGTCGGTATTGTCTAGTCCGGATACATTGACAATCTTTGCGTCAGTAATTCCCCATTCTTGGACTTTTGCTTTCATTCTATCCACGAATGCAGCTTCGCTACCGGCTATTTTTTCTGCCAGAGCAATAATAGCACTATTGGATGATGTTATTAAAGAAGCGTTTAATAGGTCGCTTACTGAATAGGAACGTTCATCTAGGTTGACATTGCTTAATTCTGTATTAGAAGTGAGGCTATAGGGATAATCAGAAATATCTACCATAGTATCTAAAGTGATTTCCCCCTTTGCCAGTGCTTCGTAGACCAGGTAAATGCTCAATGTCTTACTGATGGAAGCAATGCTTGCTTTGGTTTCGGCATCTTGCTCATACAAGATTTTGCCGCTACTTACTTCAACCGCGATAGCATGCTTGGCTGCAACAGAAAAATCTTCTGCCAAAATAGGTGTGGAAGTGAAAAAAAGAGCAATAACTGTAGTGAGTGTTAGTAAAAATTTACGCATAATCATTCCTTTGGCTGTTATTTTATTCTATTATATCACAAGAAATGTGAGAAAAATTTGGAAAAAATATGTAAAAAATGAGAAAATGCCGAAAAATTATGTTTTTACAAAATTTTCTGACAAAAAGACTTTATTTAAGAAAATTTTATGATATAATGTTTTTTATAAGACATAGTAATAAGTGTCAAACAAAAAGAAAACAGAGGTGTTTTATGAAAAAGACAACGAAACTTTTTGCACTTGCAGGTGTGACTCTCCTTTCAGCATCTGTTCTTGCAGCATGTGGTTCAAAACAATCAGGTGCAGCAAAACAGGAATTGTCATTCCCAGCTGAGGTAAAACAAGACGGAACAGCAGTGTCTGATGCTCAGTTGAAATACGCATGGGTATCACCAACGACTTCATCAGGTCTCTTGATTGACGAGTTGACTGAAAATACAACTGACTCAACATTTGGTGGTTTTGTTGATATCTCACTGTTCGGTTTCGATGGAAATCGTAAGTTAGATGATTCAGGTCTTGCTAAAGCTGAATTTGATGTAGAAGGTAAGAAAATCACAGTTAGCTTGACAGGTAAGGACTACAAGTGGTCAGATGGTCAACCGTTCACAATCAACGACTACATCTTTACTATCAAGTCAATGGCAAGCAAAGACTATACAGGTGTTCGTTTTGATGATAAATTCTTGAACATTGAAGGTATGAAAGAATTCGTTGCTGGAACAGCTTCTGACATCTCTGGTCTTAAGAAAATTGATGACTACACAGTAGAATTGACTGTAAAAGAAATGTCACCTTCAATGATGTATGCGGGTGGTGATGTCCCAGCCTATATCCAACCAGAACATATCTATAAAGACATCCCTGTTGCAGACTGGGAAAAGAGCGAGTACTCACGTACAGCTAAACTTGTTGGTATGGGACCTTGGAAAATCAAGGAAATCGTAAACGGTGAGTCTATCACTTACGTACCAAACGAATACTACTTCAAGGGACAACCAAAAACAAGCTCATTGAAGGTTGATATTGTATCTCCTGATACAATCGTTTCTGAGATGAAAGCTGGTAACTATGACATTGCTGAGATGCCTGTTGATCAGTTGGATTCTTATAAAGATGCATCTAACTTGAATATTGTTGGTCGGTTAGACTCAGCTTATGAATATATTTCATTCAACCTTGGTAAATATGACGAGTCTGCTGAGAAGAATGTCATGGATGAAAATGCTAAGATGAATGATGTGAAACTTCGTCAAGCGATTGCCTATGCAATTGATACCAAGACAGCTGGTGAGTCATTGTACAATGGTCTTTACCACCCTGCAAAATCATTGATTATCTCATTCTTCGGCGATATTCATGATTCAGAGTTGGAAGGTTATTCATACGATCCTGAAAAAGCGAAAAAACTCTTGGATGAAGCTGGCTACAAAGACGTAGATGGCGATGGTATCCGTGAAGGTAAAGACGGTAAGGAATTCAAGATTACCTTTGCTGCTCGTAAACGTACGGAAGCTAACGAAGCGCTTGTACAACAGTACATTGCTTGGTGGAAAGAAGTTGGCTTGAACGTTGAACTTTACACAGGCCGTACAGTTGAAATCAATACATTCTACGAAGCTGTTCAAGCAAATGATCCTGCTATTGATATGTACGCTGGTGGTTGGTCTACAGGTTACGATCCAAACCCAACTGGTACTTGGGGTCCTATCGCTGCCTTCAACATGTCACGTTTCGTGTCTGATGAAAACACTAAATTGTTGAATGCAATCAGCTCAACAGAATCATTTGATGATAAGAAAAATGTTGAGAACTATAAGGCTTGGCAAAAATATGCTTACGAACAAGCATTTGCTATTCCTACATTTGAATCTGAAAAGGTTACAGCACTTAACAAACGTGTGAAAAACTATGATTCTAACTATGGTTCAGCTTCAGGAAACGGTATTGCTTATGAGGGTATCGAACTTACAGCTGATAAAGGTGTAGTAGCAGAATAGTCTGCAAGAAGACAATAGAATTTGAAAAAGCCAACTTGGTTGGCTTTTTTCAGATTGCTATTGGAATTTTCAGATAATTGTGGTATAGTAGACTCAGTACACAAAAAATGAGTCACTACTAACAAAAACTCAAGATGGATCACATTAACCTACTCAATTGCTAATTGAGTCAGTAATAGGGATGGTCTTGATTTATGATTGGATATACGTACATTTTTTACTTCTGGGTAACCGCTATCAAACGATGATTGATAGAAATATGTTATTCTAGAGTAGTTACATAAAGTCAGTTAATCAAACATTATATGAACTTGATAATCGTAAGGATATTGAATTGATTGAGCTTGATTAGCTGGCACATAAAGGAGGAAAAAGCGTGGCTACCGAAAAACCGCTTTTAGACATTAAAGATTTACACGTCGGTTTCCGTATTGGAGATGATTATTTTGACGCTGTTGACGGTGTTGACATCTCATTGCAAAAAAATGAAATTTTGGCAATTGTAGGGGAATCTGGTTGTGGTAAATCAACTTTGGCAACGACCATTATGGGCTTGCATAACCCTTTGAATACCAAAATCACAGGAAGCATCCAGTACAATGATATGGAATTGATTGGTATGGATGAAGCTAAGTACAATACGGTACGTGGTAATGATATTGGTATGATTTTCCAAGATCCCTTGGCTTCTCTGAATCCATTGATGACGATTGGTGCACAGATTGATGAGGCGCTGTTCTATCACACTGATTTGGATGCCAATGCTCGTACAGAGCGAGTTTTGGAACTCTTGGCTCAGGTAGGTATTCCAAATCCTAAGCGGACATTTAAACAGTATCCACATGAGCTTTCAGGTGGTATGCGTCAGCGTATCATTATTGCGATGGCCTTGTCTTGTAAACCGCCAATTATTATTGCGGACGAACCGACAACAGCCTTGGATGTTACAATTCAAGCACAAATCTTGGATCTCTTAAATGATATTCAAGCGGAGACAGGTTCGGGTATTATTTTGATTACCCATGACTTGGGAGTAGTTGCAGAAACTGCTGATCGTGTGGCTGTCATGTACGGTGGTCAGTTTGTCGAAGTAGCGCCAGTAGAAGAACTCTTTACCAATCCAAAACATCCATATACACGTTCGCTCTTGAAGTCAAATCCTCAATCAGGTAGCGAAGGAGGCGATCTTCATGTTATTGAAGGTATTGTGCCGCCGATTACAAAAATGGTTCGTAAGGGTTGCCGTTTTGCTCCACGTATTCCGTGGATTGGAGCAGAGGCTCATGAAGAGAATCCGAGCATGCACGAGGTAGGTCCAAATCACTTTGTTCGTTGTACCTGCCATGAGACATTCTATTTTGAAGGGGAGGCCTAATAGTGGGATTTATTGAAGTAAAAGATTTAAAAGTCCATTATCCAATTCGTAGTGGCTTCTTTAACCGTGTGACGGATCATGTCTATGCTGTCGATGGCGTTAATATTGAGTTTGAAGAAGGAAAAACCTATGGTTTGGTAGGTGAGTCAGGTTCTGGGAAATCGACCATTGGTAAGGCAATTATCGGTTTAGAGCGTGCCACTTCTGGTCAGATTATCTATGAAGGACAAAATGTAACCAACAAATCACGTGGTAAAAAAGGAAACTTTAATCGTGATGTTCAAATGATTTTCCAAGATTCTCTTTCAAGTTTTAACCCGAAAAAACGTATTTTGGACATCATTGCGGAACCAATCCGTAACTTTGACCGCTTATCTCCAGATGAAGAAAAGAAAAAGGTTCTTCATCTCTTGGATACAATCGGTCTAAATGAAGAAGCCCTGATTAAATATCCTCATGAATTCTCAGGTGGTCAGCGCCAACGTATCGGTGTTGCTCGTGCCTTGGCTAGTAACCCTCGTTTGATTATTGCTGACGAGCCGGTTTCTGCCTTGGATTTGTCTGTGCAGGCACAGGTTTTGAACTATATGAAACGTATCCAAGATGAGTTCAAGCTTAGCTATCTCTTTATTTCCCATGACCTCGGTGTTGTACAACACATGTGTGATGAATTGTTTATCATGTATCGCGGACGTTTCGTAGAGACAGGAAATAAGAACGATATTTATAATAATCCACAACATATTTACACTAAACGTTTGTTGTCTGCGATTCCAACGATTGACCCAGTCAACCGTTTGAAGAATAAAGAAAAACGTTTGGCTGCTGAAAAAGAGTATCAAGAAATGCAAGGTCAATACTATGATGAAAACGGTCGTGTGTACGATTTGAGATCCTTCTCAGAAACTCATCAAGTAGCCCTTCCAGAAGGAGGTCAGAACTAAGATGTGGAAAACAGTATTACGTCGTTTACTCATGATGATTCCGCAGATTATTATCTTGAGCATCATTGCTTTCTTTGTTGCGAAGATGATGCCGGGGGATCCCTTTACAGGATTGATTGACCCAAATATCGATCCAGCAATCATCGAACAAAAACGGATTGCAGCAGGTTACTATGATCCAATCCCTGTTCAGTATTTCCGTTGGATTGGTAATCTTTTGCAGGGGGATTTTGGTCAAAGTATCCTCTTCAAGCAACCTGTTGTTGATGTTATCATGCAACGTTTAAACAACACTATTTGGTTGTCTTTATTGACGATGGTGTTGACTTATTTGATTGCCCTTCCATTGGGGATGATTGCAGGTCGTTACCAAAACTCGCTTGCAGATAAAATCATTGGCGTGTATAACTTCTTGACGTTTTCAACTCCAACTTTCGTTTTTGCCATCCTTATGCTTTGGATGTTTGGCTTTAGTTTGGGTTGGTTCCCAACGCGTGGGTCGATTGACGGTGGTGTAGAAGGATTTGCAGCCATTCTCAGTCGCTTACACCATATGATTCTTCCAGCGATTACAATGGCAATTTTGTCAACAACAGTAACTATTCAATATCTTCGTACGGGGATTATCGATGCGAAGAGCCAGGATTATGTTCGTACAGCTCGTGCCAAAGGTGTTCCCGAGAGAGTTGTTTATAACCGTCATATCTTCCGTAATTCTATCTTGCCAATTGCATCTTTCTTGGGCTATGAATTGACAGGGTTGATTGGTGGTTCTATCTTCATTGAAAATATTTTCACTTATCCAGGTATCGGTCAGTTATTCTTTAACTCGATTTCTAGTCGTGACTATAGTGTCATCTTGGCTTTGTTGTTGATATTTGGTATGGGTACCTTGTTGGGGACATTGATTTCAGATATTATCATGAGTATCGTGGATCCACGTATCCGTGTGAAATAGAAGGAGGAGTAAGGTGAGTAAAGAAAATAAAAAACAAGCACAATCTGCTTCAACTCCTCCAGGTGGCTTCCGTGTCATCGCGCGGGAGTTTATGAAGGATCGACTTGCATTGACCTCATTAATTATCTTAGTGACGGTTCTCTTGGCAGTCTTTATCGGAGCGCTTCTGTTGGATCAAGAACAAGTTATGAAAGTCAACCTTTTGGGACGTTACTTGGAACCAGGTGTTAACGGCTATATCTTGGGGACAGATGAAGGTGGTAAAGATATCTTTGGTCAGCTGATTATCGGTGCTCGTAACTCAATCATTATCGGTTTTACCATTACGATTATTACTAGTATCGTTGGTATCTCTATCGGTCTGATTTCTGGTTATTACGGTGGTCGCTTGGACGGATTCTTGATGCGTATTGTCGATTTCATCATGATTTTGCCGGTGACTATGTTGATCATTGTGTTCGTGACAGTTATCAAGAACTATACGATCTATCACTTCATTCTCATCATGAGTGCCTTTTACTGGACAGCCAAGGCTCGTCTATTCCGTACAAGGACATTGTCAGAGGCAAGCTTGGATTATGTCAATGCATCAAAAACATTGGGAACAAGCGACTTCATGATTATGTTCCGTGAAATTTTACCAAACTTAAGTTCATTGATTATCGTTAACTTGACCTTGAACTTTGCGGGAAATATCGGTATCGAGACTTCGTTGACTTATCTTGGTTTCGGTCTACCATCGACAGTACCAAGTTTGGGTACCTTGATTGCCAATGCCCGCAATGCAGATATTTTGGAAAACAAGACATGGATTTGGTTGCCAGCAGCCATCTTCATCCTTGTGATGATGCTCTGTATCAACTATGTCGGACAAGCTTTCCAACGTGCAGCAGATGCTAAGCAGCGTTTAGGTTAATTGTGAAAAGGGTTCCTCTGGGAACTCTTTTTTTGTAAAATCCGATGTAACAAGCTTGTTTTTTACAGAAAGCAGAAAATGTGGTAAAATGGAGTGATAAAACTATTTGAGGTAACGAATTATGACTGTTAAAATCAATACTAAAGACGGCCAAATCGAATTGACTGATGACGTGATTGCCACAGTTGTTGGCGGTGCTACGACTGAGATTTTCGGTGTTGTTGGGATGGCTAGTAAGTCTGCGATCAAGGATAATTTTCAAGCACTTTTGAGAAAAGAAAATTATTCTAAAGGTGTTGTGATTAAGACCTTGGAAGATGGTCGCATTGCAGTCGATGTTTATACTGTGATGAGCTACGGTGTAAAAATCAGTGAAGTATCTCGCAATATCCAAGAACGCGTTAAGTTCAACTTGGAAAATCAACTAGGTATCTCTGTAGATGCCGTCAATGTCTTTATCCAAAATATCAAAGTCGTAGGAGAATAATTGTGTCTAAAATTACAACTAGTTTATTTCAAGAAATGGTGCAGGCAGCATCAACTCGTCTGAATAAACAAGCCGAATATGTGAACTCACTCAATGTTTTCCCAGTTCCAGATGGGGATACTGGTACCAACATGGGGATGACTATTACCAATGGTGCTAAAGAAGTAGCAGATAAGTCTGCCTCTACTGTTGGAGAAGTTGCGCAAATTCTTTCTAAGGGCTTGTTGATGGGAGCTCGTGGAAACTCAGGTGTTATTACGTCGCAATTGTTCCGCGGTTTTGGTCAATCTGTTAAAGGCAAGGTTGAATTGGACGGTAAGGATTTGGCGCAAGCCTTTCAACATGGTGTAGAAGTGGCTTATAAAGCCGTTATGAAGCCAGTTGAAGGTACAATTCTTACTGTTTCGCGTGGGGCAGCCACTGCCGCTTTGAAAAAGGCAGAAGAGACTGATGATGCGGTTGAGGTCATGCGTGCCACTCTTGACGGTGCTAATCGTGCTCTTAAGAAAACGCCAGAGATGCTTCCAGTCTTGAAGGAAGTTGGTGTTGTCGATTCAGGTGGACAAGGTCTTGTTTACATTTATGAAGGCTTCTTGTCAGCTTTGACAGGTGAGTATATTGCTTCGGAAGATTTTGAGGCAACACCTGCTGTTATGTCTGAAATGATCAATGCTGAGCACCACAAGTCAGTTGCGGGTCATGTAGCGACTGAAGATATTACCTTTGGTTATTGTACCGAAATCATGGTGGCTCTTCGCCAAGGTCCTACTTATGTCAAGGACTTTGATTATGAAGAATTCCGTAACTACCTCAACGACCTTGGGGATTCCCTCCTTGTGGTCAACGATGATGAAATCGTTAAAGTCCATGTCCATACAGAAGATCCAGGTTTGGTCATGCAAGCGGGTCTTCAATACGGTAGCTTGGTCAAGGTAAAAGTGGACAATATGCGTGAGCAACATGAAGCTCAGGTTGAGAAAGAAGAAAGTTTCCAAAAACCGGCTGAACAAAAAGAGTATGCTATTATTGCGGTAGCTGCTGGGGAAGGTTTGACAGAAATCTTCAAATCACAAGGCGTTGACTATGTGATTTCAGGTGGTCAGACTATGAACCCATCAACAGAAGATTTTGTTAATGCTATTGAATTGGTCAATGCCCGCAATGTCATCTTGTTGCCAAACAATAAGAACATCTTGATGGCGGCTCAGACGGCTGCTGAGGTTGCAGAAGTTGCAGTTAAGGTTGTGGAAACCAAGACCCTGCCACAAGGGTTCACTAGCTTGCTTGCTTTTGATCCAAGTCGTGATTTGGAAAGCAACTTTGAAGCGATGACGGCATCGCTTGCAGAGGTGAAAAGTGGTAGCGTGACAACTGCGGTCCGCGATACAACCATTGACGGTCTTGAAATCCATGAGAATGACAACCTTGGTATGGTTGATGGCAAGATTGTGGTTTCTAATCCAGATATGATGGAAACACTTGTCGCTACATTTGAGAAAATGCTTGATGAAGATAGCGAAATCGTGACAATCTATATCGGTGAAGATGGTAATGAAGAATTGGCTCAAACTCTTGCTGAACAGCTAGAAGAACAATTTGAAGATGTCGAGGTCGAAATCCATCAAGGAAATCAACCAGTCTACCCATATCTTTTCAGCGTAGAATAAACAAAATCGCAGGCTCTGGCTTGCGATTTTTTCTGTCGACAATTTCCAGTAGACCTATGACAAACTACTGGGGCTATGGTATAATTAAAGACATGTATAGTCAGAATGAAAATGAATTGATTGCCATTGGTGAGAGAATTGGAAAAGCCTGTAAGCCAAATCAAGTTCTAGTATTATCAGGGGATTTGGGTGCTGGGAAAACAACTCTGACCAAGGGTTTGGCCAAGGGTTTAAAAATTGAACAGATGATTAAGAGTCCTACTTATACGATTGTTCGAGAGTATGAGGGGACCATGCCACTCTATCACTTAGATGTTTATCGAATTGGAGATGATCCTGACTCGATTGATTTGGATGATTTTCTCTATGGAGGTGGTCTAACGGTTATCGAGTGGGGAGAATTACTGGATGTCAGTCTATTTGATGACTATTTGCTCATTCGTATAGAGAAAGAGGGAGATGGTCGACGATTGACAGTCGAATCTCATGGGGCTCAAAGTAGCGATTTAGCGAAGGAGTTCCAAAATGTCTGAAAAAGAAGTGTATTTTAGTGAAGCTGAACCAGCTGATGCAGCAGCTTTTATTGATTTTATGAATCAAGTTGCTAGAGAAACGGATTATCTGGTCATGGATGAGACTGGTTTTCGATTTAGTGTTGATGAAATGGGGACCATCTTCGAAGCAGGAATCGAAAATCCTCGTGAATTGTGCCTGTTGGCTAAGGTTGGTTCGGAAGTCGTCGGCGCAATTTCTGTTAAGTCCTCTAAGCAGTTTCGCATTAGCCATATCGGAAATATTTTTATTGCAGTAAAAAAAGCCTATTGGGGTCACGGTCTAGGGACGATTTTACTGGAGGAAGTATTGCATTGGGCAGAGGAAATGGATGTATTGAAACGTTTGGAATTAACGGTTCAGGTTCGCAATCAGGCGGCAGTACATTTATACCAAAAACTAGGATTCAACATTGAAGGAACCCAGATACGTGGGGCTAGAACAGATGAAGGAGAATGGCTTGATCTTTATTATATGGGCAAGTTAATTGGTGAAGTATGACAATTGGAAAAAAAATATTCTTAATGTCTTTGGCTATTATTGGTTTAACACTAGGTGCCGGCTTAATATATGGAGCCAGCTTGTTAAATTTTTCTACAGATGCTATTTCCAAAACCTTTAAGCAGTTAAATGGAGAAGAAGAAATCACTCCTATTGATGCGACAGAGCCCCTAACCATCCTACTGATGGGGGTGGATATGGACCAAGCAACCCGTGGGGGAGATTGGGAGGGTGGTCGTAGTGATTCGATGATTTTGGTAACTGTTAATCCTAAGACCAAGGAAACCAATATGATGAGCTTGACTCGTGATATTATGGTTGAGATTGCAGAAGCGAATGGGGAGTCTTCAGGAACGGTTGAAAAACTAAATCATTCTTATAGCTACGGACAGGCACCGATGGCCATTGCCACGATCGAAAAGATGATGGATATTAACATTGACCGCTATATCGAAATAAATATGGATGGTCTGGTTGAGCTTGTTGATGCGGTTGGAGGTATTGAGGTAAACAATACTCTTGGCTTCCCTATATCCATTTCGGAACATGAGCCTGCCTACACCTCTATTGTTCAGCCGGGGAAACAGTTGGTAAATGGGGATCAGGCGCTGGTTTATGCTCGGATGCGCTATGATGATCCTGAGGGGGATATCGGACGTCAGAGACGCCAACGAGAAGTTATCACGGCTATTATAAAAAAACTCCTCCAGTTAGATGGTTTGACCCAGTATAAGAAGATTCTGACCGCCATCTCCAATAATATGCGAACCAACATTGAGATTAGTCCTGCGACAATTCCAAGCCTTTTGGGTTATAAAGACTCGGTCTCTAAGTTGAATTCCTATCAGTTGCGCGGTGTGGACCAAATGGTTGATGAAATCTATTATCAATTACCAACCAGTACACATCTATTGGAAATGCAAAATATTCTGAAAAAATCTATCGGCTTAGAAGAAAATACCGACTTAGTCACAAACGTGAAGGTCTACGAAGGACAGATGGGATTGCCAAGTCCAATAAACGTTTATGATGTATATACAAATCTCTTGCTGTTAGAAGCAAGTCCATGGGCAGAAAGCTTGGATCCAGAAATAGGGAGTCCATCGGCTACTACGACTGTGACAACAGAAGAGCAGGTAACCGATTTTTCAACAGAGCCAGTACTCGGTGATGAAAACGGGTCACAATAATGTAGTCATTCAGTTTTTCTTTTATTACTTTGACGAGCGAGTACTAAAAGCCTATAAAAATAGAGGGCGTTTGCAACCTCTCAGATTGAAGAAAAAGTCCATTTTGGACAATTTTCTTCAATCTTTTTTCTTTATGTTGAAAATAAAAAAACTCTCAGAAACGCCGAAATATCAATGTTTCTAAGAGTTTAATGACTTGCTATCTTTTGCAAACTTCTTCAATTTTTAATATTTTTATTGGCATTTAGTTTACTTTTACTACTCGCTCCAACTATCTGGGAGATAGTTGGAGACTGGGGATAAAGTGAATGATGTTCACATCAAAAGCCGCAAGCATAACTGAAGTTAGGCAAGGCGAGTTCAAACAATCCAGTGGAGTGTTTGAAGTTGGAAATAAGGAAACAGAGTTTCCTCTTACGTCCAAGTAATAAAAGAGAAACTAAATGACGATATTTGGAAATTCCCTATGTTAGGGAGTGTTATTCTCATTCTGGTATTTTTTGAGAATCTGTTGGATTTCTTCCAAGTTTCCTGCAATGCTTTGCTGATAGACTCGAGTCTTATATTGTAAGTCAGAAGCCATTTCCTGCAAGGGTTCTTGAAAACTTTGGATAATGGCAAGTTGTTCCTGAATATTGTCCTTGCTCAATTGAATATCTGATAGAAGTTGTTTGGTTTCCTGTACTTCTTTAGCAATTTTATCCCGATGCGTGACTGCAAGGAAGCTGGCGGTAGCGGCGCTTACGGCTAAAATGATATTACGAAGTTTCATATTATTCTCCTAGATAGAGCTCTTGTGCCAGTTGAGCCAGGGCTGGGAAGTCAGGGGCGTTGGCTTTAAATTGAATGTTCAATCCATCTTGATTGTTAAAGCGTGGTAAGAGATGGATGTGTGTATGAAAGACGGTTTGTCCAGCGGCCTCCTCGTTGTTATTAACGATGTTTAGACCACTAGCTCCAAGTTTTTCTTTTAACTGACAAGCGATGGTTGGCACAACAGAAAAGAGTGTGGCTGCAGCTTCTTCATCCATGTCAAGTACGTTTCGGTAGTGTTTTTTAGGGACGACCAATGTGTGTCCTTTTGTGACCTGAGTGATGTCTAAAAAGGCTAATACTTGGTCATCTTCGTAGACTTTTGAAGCTGGTATTTCTCCAGAGATAATTTTGCAAAAAATACAATCCGACATAATGGCAACCTCTTTCTGGGATTTTTGTTATAATAATTATATCAAATTGTAGGAAGAAATGTATGTTAGAAGTAAAAAATGTAACTGGAGGGTATGTCAATATCCCGGTTTTGAAAGATGTATCTTTTACCGTTGAGGATGGTCAATTAGTTGGTCTAATTGGCTTAAATGGTGCAGGGAAATCAACGACTATTAAGGAAATTATCGGTCTTTTGACACCTTATCAAGGACAGATTGCAATTGACGGCTTAACTTTGCTACAAGGGGCTGAAAATTATCGGAAGAAGATTGGTTTTATCCCTGAAACACCAAGTTTGTATGAAGAACTAACCCTCAAAGAGCACTTGGAAGTGGTAGCAATGGCCTATGATTTATCCTGGGAGCAAGCTTGGGGACGTGTTGAGCACTTGTTAAAACTGTTTCGCTTGGATGAAAAATTGGGCTGGTTTCCTGTCAATTTTTCAAAGGGAATGAAGCAGAAGGTCATGATTATTTGTGCTTTTATGGTGGAGCCAAGTCTGCTGATTGTTGATGAGCCTTTTCTGGGATTAGACCCTGTGGCTATCTCTGACTTGATCGCTCTTTTGGAGGAAGAAAAATCTAAGGGGACTTCCATTCTCATGTCCACTCACGTTCTTGACTCAGCTGAGAAAATGTGCGACTCTTTTGTGATTTTACATCAGGGACAGGTCCGTGCAACTGGAAATTTGGAGGAGCTACAAAGCGCATTTGGTATGGATGGTGCAAGTTTGAACGAAATTTATCTGGCCTTGACGCAAGAAGGAGTGGCTGGATGAAAGAATTGTTTCAACAACGCCGACTAGATTTTTTAAATCGTTGTTCCAAATATCTGCGCTATGTTCTGAATGACCATTTTGTTTTGGTTCTCATGGTTTTATTAGGCTTTTTGAGTTTGCAATACCGTCAATTATTGTTGTCATTACCTGAGAATCCGTTGCCGATTATTTTGGTGGTTATTGCAATCAGTCTACTGGTGCTATTGTCCGGAAGAATTGCGACTTATTTAGAAGAAGCTGATCAAATCTTCTTATTGACCAAGGAAAAAGACATTCTGCAAGGACTCGAGGTTGCAGCCAGACGCACGGTCTTGTTTTGGTCCTCTATACAGGTGGTGGTTCAGCTTGTTTTGTTACCAATCTATTTGAAACTGGGTTTGCCGGTGTGGATGATTGTAGCTGGTCTTCTTACTTTGTTGGTTTTAAAATGTCTTCTTGTCAAGCGCCAATTAGTGGCTTATCAGTCACAGGGAGTATTGGACTGGTCTAAGGCTATTCAAGATGAACAAAAAAGGAAACAGTCTATTTTACGTTTCTTTGCCTTGTTTACGACGGTTAAAGGCATCAGCACGACAGTTAGACCGAGAAGCTATCTCAATGGAATCTTGCGTCTTGTCAAGTCGAGACAGACTTGGTTTTATCTCTACTTACGGGCTTTCTTGCGTTCAGGAGACTACTTGGGCTTGACGATACGTCTACTGTTGTTGGCGATTTTGTCTCTATTTGCCATCGAAGAATCGTGGTTATCCATCGGCCTAGTTTTAGTCTTTCATTATTTGCTTGTCTTCCAGTTGTTGGGGCTTTACAAGCACTATGATTATCAATTTGTAACACAACTGTATCCTTTGGAGAAAGATTCCAAGAAAATCGGTCTTCAGAATTTGCTTAGAGTGATTTTATACAGTCTATTACTGGTAGAATTGGGCTTTGCTCTGCTATTTTCTAAAGAGAATACTATGGTAGTCGTCTTACTTCTCGTGGGGATTTTCTTGCATGAAATATATTTGCCTCTAAAATTAAAAAAATTGATTGACTAAATAGACGAAAATTAGTAAAATAGTAAGGAATTTTTAAAGGAGGAAAGGCATGCAGTTTGATACCAGTGGGCTACAATTACAGTCTATTGCAGGAAATAGTGGCAAAGCGTTTAAAGGCCTACGGTCAGACGGAACGCCAGTCTTTGTGAAGTATGAGATGCCTCCGATAGTGTCTGCTCTTGCGCGTGAGCAAATTACACCACCCGTTTTGTCAGCAAATCGTGAAGTAGGAATGGGGCATCGTGTAGAGCAGGAGTGGTTGAATGGTCGTACCTTGGAGCGTCAAGATATGACTAGTAAACAGATTCGTCAAATACTGGTGAGAATGCACTATTCTCGCATTTTGCTCAATCAGGCTTTGCAGATGAATTACACCTATATGGAACCTCAGGATTTGGTTTATCGTTGGCAAAAAGAGGCGCCAACTAGATTGGGACAGAATTCTTATCTGCAATCTATCTGTCAAGATTTATTGAATAATCTACCAAGATTCCGTCAAGAGGTGGCAACATTTGTTCACGGAGATTTGCATCATAGTAACTGGGTAGAAACGACGTCTGGTTTGGTGTATTTGACAGATTGGGAGACCGCTTGTGTAACGGATCGGATGTTGGATGTTGCCTATATTTTGACGCATTATATTCCTCGTCAGTCCTGGGAAGAGTGGCTCCGGGCTTACGGCTACAAATATAACAGCACAGTGTTAAATAAGGTTTATTGGTATGGCCAGCTTGGCTATCTAAACCAAATTGCTAAGCATGTAGAAAGCTACAATGTTTTGGCTGCAAATAAAGAAATTTACGCTCTACGGCAATTCCGTCAGAGTTTCTATAAGGAAGTATGAGAGTTAGAAATCGTAAGGGAGCGAGTGAGCTTCTAGCAAACAATCCCCAGTATGTTATCTCCAATCCAGAGGAATGTAAGGGGAAATGGGCAGAGATTTTTGGAAACAATAATCCTATCCACATAGAAGTTGGTTCTGGTAAAGGTCGCTTTGTCACTGGTATGGCTGCGCAAAATCCAGATATTAACTATATTGGTATTGATATTCAGATGACCGTGTTAAGCTATGCCTTGGATCGTGTGCTTGAAGCTGGCTTGCCAAATATAAAATTATTGCAGGTGGATGGTTCGAGTTTGACCAACTATTTTGCACCGGCAGAGATAGATCAGCTTTATCTGAATTTTTCAGATCCATGGCCTAAGAAACGTCATGAGAAACGCCGTTTGACCTACAAGTCATTCTTGGATACCTACAAGGAAATCTTGCCTGAGAAAGGAGAAATCCACTTCAAAACAGATAATCGTGGTCTGTTTGAGTATAGCCTGGCTAGTTTTTCTCAATATGGCATGGTCTTGAAGCAAGTTTGGCTAGATTTGCATGCTGATGGTTTGGAAGGCAACGTTATGACAGAGTATGAGGAGAAATTCTCAAACAAGGGTCAAGTCATCTATCGTGTGGAAGCACAGTTTCAATAATTCTCTTAGTGGAAAATGAGGAGAGGTCTAGCAGAGACCTTTTTCCTTTGTCGAATAAACTAAATGACTATAATCCATCGTTTTCCTTTACAAATAGGGATAGATATGATAGAATAATGGAAGTGAATAATGAGAAAAGGGGTTGGCGTCAGTCAACCCTTTCCCTGTACACGGATTTCTGTATATAGAATGAATGATAGTACAAGGGAGTTTACTGTCAAAGGAAATAGAGAGTCCTGGATAGTGCGAACTATTTGAGTAATGTATTTCTAGCGACTGTAAAAGTAGGAGGTGTTTATGTCATCAATTATTGAATTGGTCACAGCAGCAATTACCCCCGCTATTCAAACTCCTTACGAGTTGGTAGATGTGGAATATGGTAAAATGGGCGGTGACTATGTCCTATCGATTTTTGTCGATAAGGAGGGTGGAATTTCCCTTCAAGATACGGCAGATTTATCCGAAAAGATCAGTCCGATTTTGGACACTATCAAACCAGACCCATTTCCAGACCAATACATGCTGGAGGTAACAAGTCCAGGTTTGGAACGTCCTTTAAAAACGGCAGATGCTGTTGAGAAGGCGGTTGGAAAGTACATCCATGTCAAGCTCTATCAGGCAATTGATAAAATCAAGGTTTTTGAAGGAACGTTGCTCTCCTTTGATGGAACAGACCTGATTATGGAGTATATGGATAAAACCCGTAAGAAGGAAGTGACTATTCCTTACCAGACGGTGGCTAAGGCCCGTTTGGCTGTTAAGTTATAATGCTCTTTCATGAGTATTTTATAAAGATATTAGACTTTAAGAAAGGACCTTTTGAGCGCAAAAGGAAAACAACATGAGTAAAGAAATGCTAGAAGCCTTCCGTATTTTAGAGGAAGACATGGGTATTAACAAAGCGGATATCATTGATGCAGTTACAGAGTCGCTTCGTTCAGCTTATAAACGCCGTTATGGTCAATCAGAATCAGCAGTGATTGAATTTGACGAGAAAAAAGGCGATTTCCATGTATTTACTGTTCGTGAAGTAGTAGATGAAGTATTTGATAGCCGACTAGAAATTAGTCTAAAAGATGCCTTGGCTATTTCATCAGCTTATGAAATGGGTGACAAAATTAAATTCCAAGAAGACCCAGCGGAATTTGGACGTGTAGCTGCTCAATCAGCTAAACAGACCATCATGGAAAAGATGCGCAAACAAAAGCGTGCCATTACCTTCAATACCTACAAGCAACATGAAAATGAGATTATGTCAGGTACGGTAGAGCGTTTTGATAATCGCTTTATCTATGTCAACCTTGGTACGATTGAAGCACAATTGTCAAAACAAGACCAAATTCCTGGTGAGGTTTTCCAATCTCATGATCGCATCGAAGTCTATGTCTACAAGGTAGAAGACAATGGTCGTGGTGTTAACGTATTTGTCAGCCGTAGCCATCCAGAAATGATCAAACGTCTTATGGAACAGGAAATTCCAGAAGTATACGATGGAACAGTTGAAATCATGAGTGTTGCCCGTGAAGCTGGAGATCGTACGAAAGTGGCTGTTCGTAGCCATAATCCAAACGTAGATGCCATCGGTACGATCGTTGGTCGTGGTGGTTCAAATATCAAGAAAATCACCAGCAAGTTCCACCCAGCTCGTTATGATGCTAAGAATGACCGTATGATTCCTACTGAGGAAAATATTGACGTTATCGAGTGGGTAGCAGATGAAGCGGAATTTATCTACAATGCTCTTGCACCTGCAGAGGTTGACCAAGTATTGTTTGATACAGAAGATGGCAAGCATGCTACTGTTGTTGTGCCAGATGATAAATTGTCCTTGGCAATCGGTCGTCGTGGTCAGAATGTTCGCTTGGCAGCGCATTTGACAGGATTCCGTATCGACATCAAGTCAGCATCAGAATATGAAGCAATTGAGGCTGCTCAATATGCAACAGACGAAGTTGTAGAAGAAGTCACAGAAGAACTAGAATAAGACAAAAGGAGCAACCATGGCAAAAGCTAGAAAAATACCCTTGCGCAAGTCTGTGGTGTCCGGTGAAATCATCGACAAACGGGATTTGCTCCGTATTGTAAAAAATAAAGAAGGTCAGGTATTTATCGATCCAACAGGCAAGGCAAATGGTCGTGGAGCTTACATCAAGCTTGATAATGATGAGGCAAGCCAAGCTAAGAAACGTCGTGTCTTCGATCGTTCCTTTAGTATGGAAGTGACCGAAGAATTTTACGATGAATTAATTGCCTATGTTGATCATAAGATCAAGAGGAGAGAACTTGGACTCGAATAAGAGACAGAAAATCTTAAATTTATTAGGTTTGGCCCAGCGAGCTGGTCGCCTGGTTTCGGGTGAGGACCTGGTTGTTGAAGCTATTCAAAAAGGGCAGGCAAAGTTGGTGTTTTTAGCCGAAGATGCTGCTGGAAATTTAAGTAAAAAAGTAACAGATAAAAGTCATACCTATCAAGTAGAAGTTGTAACAGTGTTTTCAACACTGGAATTGAGTGCAGCTGTCGGCAAGGCTAGAAAAGTTCTTGCAGTGACAGACGCTGGATTTACAAAGAAGATGAGGTCTATTATGGAATAGAACAGGAGGACAAGGCATTGTCTAAGAAGAGATTGAATGAAATAGCCCGTGAATTAGGCGTAAGCAGTAAGGAAGTTGTTGCTAAGGCTCAAGAATTGGGTTTTGAAGTCAAAAGTCATGCTTCAAGCGTAGATGAAGCAAGCGCTAAACGCCTTGCAGAAAGCTTTGGGGGACAAAAATCAGAGGCAACTAAAGTTGCGGCAAAAGTTAGCAAGCCTGAGAAGGTTGATGAAACTCCAAAAGTGGAAACAGCTAAGCTAGAAAAAGCTAAGGAAACACAGCCAGTAGTAAAAGAAGAAGTTGCGGCAAGTGCAGTACAATCAGCTCCACATCGTCCACAGAGTCGAAACTTTAAGGCAGAGCGTGAAGCACGGGCCAAAGAGCAGGCTGCTAAGCGAGCTCAGAATCAAGGAAAAGGTGGTCAAGCTAAATCTGGTCAGGACCGTCGGGACAACCGTCAACTAGGTCAGGGACGTTCAAACAATGAGCGAAATGATCGCCGCGACAATCGTCGTGACCAGCGTCCAGAAGAGCGGAAAGACAACCGATTTGGAGACCGTCGCGATAATCGAGACAACCGTCGTCAGGACAATCGTTCAGGTCGGTCAGCTCGCTTTGAACAAAGAGAGGCTGCAAAACCAGCAGGACCTAAAATTGACTTCAAAGCGCGTGCTGCTGCTTTGAAAGCAGAACAAAATGCGGAGTATGCTCGTACCAGTGAAGAACGTTTTCGTCAGGCTCAGGAAGCTAAAAAGCAACCTAAGAAGCCAAAAGAAATTAAGTTTGAAGAACCGGTTGTGGAAAGCAAACCATTTGTGAAGCCTGCACCTGTTGCATCGGTACCAGAGCAAGTTGCAGAAACTACTGTAGATACCCGTCGTAAGAAACAAGCTCGACCAGATAAAAAACGTGACTTTAATGGTGACGAAGAAGATGGTCCACGGAAACAACAAAGAAATCGAAATAGTCAAAATCAAGTGAGAAATCAAAGAACAAGTAACTGGAATAACAACAAGAAAAATAAAAAAGGCAAGGCTAACCAACCTGCCAAACCTGTCACAGAACGCAAGTTCCACGAATTGCCAACTGAATTTGAATACACTGCTGGCATGACCGTCGCAGAAATTGCAAAACGGATCAAACGTGAACCTGCTGAAATTGTGAAAAAACTCTTCCTTATGGGAGTTATGGCGACTCAAAACCAATCTTTGGATGGAGATACTATCGAACTCCTCATGGTTGATTATGGTATTGAAGCGAAAGAAAAGGTAGAGGTCGATAACGCAGATATTGAGCGTTTCTTCGTAGAAGAGGGCTACCTCAATGAAGAAGAGATGACAGAACGCCCACCTGTTGTGACTATCATGGGACACGTTGACCATGGTAAAACAACCTTGTTGGATACCCTACGTAATTCTCGTGTTGCTACTGGGGAAGCTGGAGGTATCACACAGCATATCGGTGCCTACCAAATTGAGGAAGCTGGTAAGAAAATTACCTTCTTGGATACTCCAGGACACGCGGCCTTTACTTCTATGCGTGCACGTGGTGCATCTGTTACCGACTTGACCATCCTAGTCGTTGCTGCAGATGATGGTGTCATGCCGCAAACGATTGAGGCTATCAACCACTCAAAAGCCGCTAATGTGCCAATCATTGTAGCTATCAACAAGATTGACAAGCCAGGTGCAAACCCAGAGCGTGTCATCGGTGAATTGGCTGAGCACGGTGTTATCTCAACCGCTTGGGGTGGAGAATCTGAATTTGTAGAAATCTCAGCTAAGTTTAACCAAAACATTGATGAATTGTTGGAAACTGTTCTTTTGGTTGCTGAAATTCAAGAACTGAAGGCAGACCCAACTGTTCGTGCGATTGGTACAGTTATCGAAGCGCATTTGGATAAAGGGAAAGGTGCGGTTGCAACCCTCCTCATTCAACAAGGGACACTTAATGTTCAAGACCCAATCGTTGTCGGAAATACCTTCGGACGTGTTCGTGCCATGACAAACGACCTTGGTCGTCGTGTTAAAACTGCTGGTCCATCTACACCGGTATCTATTACTGGTTTGAACGAAGCTCCTATGGCAGGCGATCACTTTGCAGTTTACGAGGATGAGAAATCAGCTCGTGCAGCAGGTGAAGAACGTGCTAAACGTGCTCTTCTTAAACAGCGTCAAGCAACGCAACGAGTTAGTCTTGAAAACCTCTTTGATACCCTTAAAGCAGGTGAGGTTAAGTCAGTTAATGTGATTATCAAGGCTGACGTACAAGGTTCAGTTGAAGCACTTGCATCATCGCTTCAAAAGATTGAAGTAGAGGGAGTACGTGTTAATATCGTCCACTCTGCAGTCGGAGCTATCAACGAATCAGATATTACTCTTGCGGAAGCTTCAAATGCTCTTGTAATTGGTTTCAACGTTCGTCCAACAGCTGAAGCACGTAACCAAGCTGAAGCAGATGATGTTGAAGTACGTCTTCACAGCATCATTTACAAGGTTATCGAAGAGATGGAAGATGCCATGAAAGGTATGCTTGACCCAGAATATGAAGAAAAAATCATTGGTGAGGCAATCATTCGTGAAACCTTCAAGGTATCCAAAGTTGGAACGATCGGTGGTTTCATGGTTGTTCGTGGTAAAGTTACCCGTGATTCAAGTGTTCGAGTTATCCGTGATGGTGTTGTAGTATTTGATGGTAAACTAGCTAGTTTGAAACGCTATAAAGATGACGTGAAAGAAGTTGGTAATGCCCAAGAGGGTGGTTTGATGATTGAGAACTACAACGACTTGAAAGTTGATGATACCATTGAAGCTTACATCATGGAAGAAATCAAAAAATAATATTTTCTCATTGTCAAAATCATAGACAAGTGATTTTGTCGAGGAAGTGATAATTTAATAGATTTAGTAGGTTTTAAAGCAATAGTTTTTAATCTACTTGGATTATTCAAGCTGGGGAAACTCAGCTTTTCTATCATCTAAGAAAGGAAAGAATATGGCGAATCATTTTCGTACAGACCGTGTCGGGATGGAAATCAAGCGCGAAGTCAATGAGATTTTGCAAAAGAAAGTTCGTGATCCACGTGTGCAGGGAGTGACTATTACAGATGTTCAGATGGTCGGCGATTTGTCAATGGCCAAGGTTTACTACACAATCATGAGTAATTTGGCATCCGATAATCAAAAAGCACAAACGGGTCTTGAAAAAGCGACGGGAACCATTAAGAGAGAACTTGGTCGTAAGTTAACTCTTTATAAAATTCCGGATTTGGTCTTTGAAAAAGACCAATCAATTGAGTACGGCAATAAAATTGACCAAATGCTGCGTGCTCTTGATCAGAAAGATTAACAATAAAAGTCGGATGGAAACATTCGGCTTTTTCTGGCTCGGATGCTTTGTCCATATATGGTGGCGTTTACAAGCCTTCGGAAAGATGTTATACTAAGACCAAAGATAGAGCACAGGAGGAAGTTATGAAAACATTTATTAGTAAACTGATGTTAGTGTCCACGGTTGTACTATTAGCTGCTTGTCAGTCTAATCAGGTAAAAGGTGGTGAGAGTTCTAGTTCTAGTGCTTCAAGCCAAGTTTCAGATAGTTCTAGTTTGCAGCAAGCGTCAACAATAGCATCTAGCTCCGAGAAGCAAGCATCCTCAGTGACCACTCCTGAGCTAAGTGAGGTATACCAATCAGTTATTGATCGTTATCAAGCGAATATGGGGCAGCCTGCTGAGGCAATCAATCAGGATGAGGTCAGTAGCTATCTGAGCTTATTAACTAGCCAGGGGCAAGAATACAGTGGAATATTTTATAGTTTGTATGATGTCAACCATGATGGTACAGAGGAGCTGCTTCTAGCTTTGGACAAGTCGGGAGAATATGTCTTAATTGATCTCTATACTCAGCTTGCCAATGAGAGTCTACGTTTGGTGGATAATTTCCGCAATCTTGGATTTGAAATTGGACCGGACGCCCTACTTCGTCCTTTACAGGATGGAACATACTTATTTGAAGGAGATGGTGTTTTTCGCATTTATCAATACAATGCGATGATTCCAGGTTTAAAACGCATTTCTGAATCAGATACCAACCCTGAAACTTCTCCCTTGCTTGAGTTGAAAAGCTTGAATTGGGTTAAGCTATAGATTTTATCAATGATTATTCCTAGGCTGGGTTTCCCGGCCTTTTGTAGTTCATAGAACTTTAAGTTTTCTTTTGGCAATCTTTAATCTTTCTTTTAGGAAGGAAAGGTAAACTAGGAGCATATCAGGAAGGGATACGACTTCCTAAAGAAAGAAAAGGAATCTTTATTATGAAAACAAATCTTAAAAAATTACTTTACTCTGGTGTTACTCTTATGAGTCTTGGTGTCTTAGCAGCATGTTCATCTACTTCAAGTTCAACGACGACTTCAAGTTTAGCAGCAACTAGTCAGACAAGTGTAGCGACAACTTCAAATAATAGCACTTCATCAGATTCGAGCTCGTCATCTATTGACTGGTCAGCCCTTCCAACGACAGAAGTGACGCTTTCAAACGATGGCTTGAAAATTACTGAGGGAGGAACCTATATTTTGACTGGTTCAACAACAGCTGGTGTAACGGTTGAAACAGATGCCAATGTTCGCATCATTCTAGCAGGTGCTGAGATTTCAAGTTCAGATACTGCAGCAATCAATGTTATTAATGCTGATAATGTTGAATTGGAAATCAAAGATGGTACGACGAATACAGTGAAAGATACCAGCAATCATACAGATACCAATATTGAGGGGGCTATCCATGTTGAAGCAGATTTGACCATCACTGGTAATGGTAGCTTGACAGTTGAGGGGAACTTCCAAGATGGTATTGTATCGACGGACGACCTTGTCGTGAATTCAGGAAACATTACCGTCACTGCAGTAGATGATGGTATCCGTGGTAAGGATTCATTGACAATCAATGGTGGTACAATCAATGTAACAGCAGGTGGTGATGGTATCAAGTCTACAAATGATACAGATACTACCAAAGGTTATACAACTATCACAGGTGGTGAAATTACTGTAAAAGCAGGTGATGATGGTATTAAAGCGGAGACGGCTTTGACAATTGACGGAGGTACCATTACAGTATCAGAATCTGCTGAGGCACTTGAAGGTACTAACATCACGATTAATGGTGGTACATTAGATGTTTACGGTTCAGATGATGCTATTAATGCGGCAAGTACAACGTCATCAGATATCTTTATCAAGGTAACTGGCGGTGACTTGAAAGTGGCTGTAGGTAGTGGAGATACGGATGCCTTTGATGCTAATGGAGACATTTATATCTCCGGTGGTACAATCGATGTAACAGCTCAATCTGCTTTTGACTTCGATGGAACTGCTGAATTGACAGGAGGTACTGTGACAGTTAACGGTGAGCAGATTACTCAAATCACAGCAACAGGACCAGGTGCAGGTGGTCACGGCGGCTGGTAATCAATAATAATACAAAAAGGTCTGAGTTGACGAACTCAGACCTTTCGTTTGCTTTCCATATTTGGAAGATTGATTTTGTATTTAATTACCAATAATCGAATGACTAAAGAAATGGTAAAAATAGTGATGAAGGTTGGAATTTGTGGTAATTTCCAATTTACAACGCAAAGATGATAGAGGACTCCTGAGAAAAATGCAAGGACAGCATAGACATCTTCTTTAAGAACAATAGGTGTTTCATTGACGAGTAAATCACGGGCGATTCCGCCTCCGACACCTGTCAAAGCTGCCAGAATACCACTGGTTAGAGCGTTTAGCTGGAGAGAGATGCCAGTACTGGCTCCAATGAGGGCGAAGATGGCTAGACCGATTGCATCAAAGATAAGGTTTGTCTGGGAAAGGAAATGAATCATCTTCTTATCAAGTGGTTTGTCCTGCTTTAGATTGATAACAATCAAGTACATGCTAATCGCTACTCCGAGAGATAAATAGATGGCTGTAGGATCAGTCAAAGCAGTAGGAATGCGATTGGCCATCGTATCTCGAATAATTCCCCCACCAACGGCGGTAATGATGCCGAGCAAGCTAATTCCAAAAATATCTAACTTTTTCTTAAATCCTTTTACGGCCCCCGAAACAGCAAATGCGATAGTGCCTACGTAGTTACAAATCATCAGAAATAAATCGAATTCCATAAGAACCTCCGTACCTATATTAACAGAAAGAAAGACGGCGTGCAAGCTCATTTTAAAGTTTGTGAAAAAAGTTTCAAACAAGGAAAATAAATCTTTTTGGAATTTGTGAAAAAACGCACTAAATCAAGGTTTTCACGAAAATTTCTGTAAAAAGAAAACGGTTCAATTACTTGCCATTTGTGAAATATTGGTCTATCATAGTACAGAAAGAGAAAAACCTTTGGAGGAAATTATGGTATCTATCACAAAAGAACAACATTTGGACATGTTCTTGAAAATGCAACAAATCCGTGATGTTGATATGAAATTAAACAAATTAGTGCGTCGCGGTTTCGTACAAGGTATGACTCACTTCTCAGTCGGTGAAGAAGCTGCAGCTGTTGGACCTATTGCTGGATTGACAGATGAGGACATCATCTTCTCACATCACCGTGGTCACGGTCACGTTATTGCAAAAGGTATTGACATCAATGGTATGATGGCTGAGCTTGCTGGTAAGGCAACTGGTACATCAAAAGGCCGTGGTGGTTCCATGCACTTGGCAAACGTTGAAAAAGGAAACTTTGGTTCAAACGGTATCGTAGGTGGTGGTTATGCCCTTGCAGTTGGTGCAGCCCTTACGCAACAATACCTTGGTACAGATAACATTGTTATTGCCTTCTCAGGTGATTCAGCTACTAACGAAGGTTCCTTCCATGAATCAATGAACTTGGCGGCAGTTTGGAACTTGCCAGTTATCTTCTTCATTACAAACAACCGTTACGGTATCTCAACAGATATTTCTTACTCAACTAAGATTCCTCATCTCTACCAACGTGCAGCAGCATACGGTATTCCAGGTCACTATGTTGAGGATGGTAACGACGTTATTGCCGTTTATGAAAAAATGCAAGAAGTCATCGAGTACGTTCGTGCAGGAAACGGACCAGCAATGGTTGAGGTTGAATCATACCGCTGGTTTGGTCACTCAACTGCCGATGCAGGTGTGTACCGTACAAAAGAAGAAGTTAACGAGTGGAAAGCAAAAGACCCACTTAAGAAATACCGCAAATACTTGACAGAAAACAAGATTGCGACAGACGAAGAATTGGATGCCATCGAAGCACAAGTTGCAGAACAAGTAGAAGCATCTGTGAAATTCGCACAAGAAAGCCCAGATCCAGACATCTCAGTAGCTTACGAAGATGTGTTTGTAGACTAACGTAAGAAGTTTGACTAAGCTCTAAAGAGCAAGTCAAACTACGGTAGCCACTATGGTGGACTACCTACTTACCTCACTAACTTCGCCTATTCAGCAATATCGGCTGAATAGTCTCCGTGTCGTAAGTAACGAGAACGTTAAAAGGACACAGCGAAAATAAGCGGTAAGTCCGAAATCTTTGATTTCGTAGACGCACCCTCGTCAAGACAACTAGTATTTTCACAGGTGAAACCGAAGAAAGTACAGTTGTCTACGACGCAGTAACTGCAATAGTTAAACATGAAATTTGCACAGTCCTTAGTTCGAGTACAATTCTACGGTGCCTCAAGCTGGGGCTATAAACAATTATAGTCTTTTAGTTTGCTTTTAGTACTAGGCAACGAGATGCAGGCATAACTGAAGTTAGGCAAGGCGAGTTAACGAAGTAATAAAAGAAAAACTAAATGACGATACATTGTGGTAATTGTTTGGTTTTCCTTAGTACAGTAAAGATAAATTGATATAAATTAGGAGTAAAAAATGGCTGAAACAAAAGTAATGGCCTTGCGTGAAGCGATTAACTTGGCTCAGAGCGAAGAAATGCGTAAGGATGAAAAAGTATTCTTGATGGGTGAAGACGTCGGTATCTACGGCGGTGACTTCGGTACATCTGTTGGTATGTTGGACGAGTTTGGTCCAAAACGCGTTCGCGACACGCCTATCTCTGAGGCTGCAATCGCTGGTTCTGCGGTTGGTGCGGCTCAAACAGGTCTTCGTCCAATCGTTGACTTGACTTTCATGGACTTCATCACAATTGCCCTTGATGCGATTGTTAACCAAGCGGCTAAAACCAACTATATGTTTGGTGGTGGCTTGAAAACACCTGTAACCTTCCGTGTGGCATCTGGTTCAGGTATCGGTTCAGCGGCACAGCACTCACAATCTCTTGAAGCTTGGTTGACTCACATCCCAGGTATCAAAGTTGTTGCACCAGGTACAGCTAACGATGCAAAAGGTCTCTTGAAATCATCTATCCTTGACAATAACCCAGTTATCTTCTTGGAGCCAAAAGCTCTTTACGGTAAAAAAGAAGAAGTGAACTTGGACCCAGATTTCTACATTCCACTTGGTAAAGGTGAAATCAAACGTGAAGGTACAGATGTAACCATCATTTCATACGGTCGTATGTTGGAACGTGCCTTGAAAGCGGCTGAAGAAGTAGCTGCAGAAGGCATCAGCGTAGAAGTGGTTGACCCACGTACCCTTATCCCATTGGATAAAGAATTGATCATCGAATCTGTGAAGAAAACTGGTAAGGTTATCTTGGTCAACGATGCTTACAAAACAGGTGGTTTCATCGGTGAAATCGCATCAATCATCACAGAAAGCGAAGCCTTTGACTACTTGGATGCACCAATCATCCGTATCGCTTCAGACGATGTACCAGTTCCTTACGCAAACATTCTTGAAAACGCAGTATTGCCAAACGTAGAGAAAATCAAAGCGGCAATCTACAAGCAAGTAAACAAGGGTTAATCTTATCGTCATTCGCTTATCTTTTCTGGCTGTATTGATTTGGCTTGCCTAAGGTCGGTTATGCCTGCACCAAATTGACTTGCCAGAAAAGCAATCGGAAAGACGATAACCCTAATATGCTAGAAATAAAGTGTTCTAGCATGACTAAGAATGCTTGGAAAAGAATTAAGCCACTTCGATTATCGAAGTCTGGTTTGGTTCTTGACAAGGTAAGAAACTGAAAGAAAGGATTAGAACACGAACTAAATGCTCGGAATTTAGATAGTCCGCCTTGGATGTGAAGCATCCTGCGTTGGACTCCTAAAATTCGGTCGCATTTGGACGTTCTTTGTATCATAATTATGGCTATTGAAATCATTATGCCTAAGCTCGGTGTGGACATGCAAGAAGGTGAAATCATCGAGTGGAAAAAACAAGAGGGCGATTTTGTCAACGAAGGCGACGTCATCTTGGAAATGATGTCTGACAAGACCAGCATGGAGCTGGAAGCAGAAGAGTCAGGCATCCTATTGAAAATTGTTCACGGAAACGGTGCTACCGTTCCCGTAACAGAAGTTATTGCCTACATCGGTGCTGAAGGTGAGACGGTTGAAGCTGGAAGTGCTCCTGCTGTTGAACCAGCAGCGGCTATTGAAGAAGTACCTGCAGGTCGTACACCAGTGATTGTTGCTCCTGCAACTGCTGCCAAACCACAAGGTGGTGGCAAGGTTCGTGCGACTCCAGCAGCACGTAAATTGGCGCGTGAGCTTGGAATTGATTTGGGTCTTGTTCCAGGAACAGGTGCTAACGGTCGTGTCCACAAGGTTGACGTCGAAGACTTCAAGGGAGCAGCTCCCAAAGCAACTCCGCTTGCAGCCCGTATTGCAGCAGACCAAGGTGTTGACTTGTCAACCATTACAGGTTCAGGTGTCAACGGTAAGATTGTCAAGAACGACGTTCTTGCAGTACTTGCTCCTGCAGCTGTAGAAACTGCTGCTCCAGCACCAAAAGCAGAAGAAAAACCAGCTAAAGAATTGCCAGAAGGCGTTGAAATCATCAAGATGAGCCCAATGCGTAAGGCGATTTCAAAAGGTATGGTCAACTCTTACTTGACTGCTCCGACATTTACACTTAACTACGATATTGACATGACCAACCTCATGGCACTTCGTAAGCAAGTCCTTGAGCCAATCATGAACAAGACTGGTTTGAAAGTAACCTTTACAGACTTAATCGGTCTTGCGGTTGTTCGTACTTTGATGAAAGAAGAACACCGTTACATGAACGCATCTTTGATTAACGATGCACAAGAAATCGAATTACACAAGTTCGTCAACCTTGGTATCGCAGTAGGTCTAGATGATGGCTTGGTGGTGCCAGTTGTTCACGGCGCAGATAAGATGAGCTTGTCTGACTTTGTGGTGGCTTCGAAAGATGTCATCAAGAAGGCTCAATCTGGTAAGTTGAAGGGGGCTGAAATGTCAGGTTCTACCTTCTCTATCACCAACTTGGGTATGTTTGGTACTAAAACCTTTAACCCAATCATCAACCAACCAAACTCAGCAATCCTTGGTGTAGCATCAACTGTTCAAACACCAGTTGTCATCGACGGCGAAATCAAAATCCGTCCAATCATGGCACTCTGCTTGACCATCGACCACCGTATCATTGATGGTATGAATGGTGCTAAGTTCATGGTTGACTTGAAGAACTTGCTGGAAAACCCATTGGAATTGTTGATCTGAGATAAGATGCAAAAGGCGTTAAGAAAACCGTATGAAAATAGGAAATCAACGATGTGCCTTGAGGCACGAGGCGATTTATCTTTTTCAATAGGTTTTTAGCCTGTGCTCAATTTGGTAAAGAGAAAAAATAAAGAAAGGGAATAAGAGCGAGAGAGTTTTAGCAATTGAACCCGAGCGGAAAGCTCGGAAAAAAGACAAATCGTTTAGAAAATCAGGATTTTCTACGATTTCCTATTTTTCAGTCGCTTTCTCTTCGCTCTTGGTATCTTAAACATGGCAATTGAAATTATTATGCCGAAACTTGGTGTAGATATGCAAGAAGGTGAAATCATCGAGTGGAAAAAACAAGAGGGTGATTTTGTCAACGAGGGTGATGTTATCTTGGAGATGATGTCAGACAAGACAAGTATGGAATTGGAAGCGGAAGAATCAGGTGTTCTTTTGAAAATCGTTCACGGTAACGGTGCAACAGTTCCTGTAACAGAAGTCATTGCTTACCTTGGTGCAGAAGGTGAAACAGTTGAAGTGGGTGCTGCACCTGCTCCAGCTGAAGTTGCTCAAGCAACTGCTGACTTGAAAGCAGCTGGTTTGGAAGTACCTGCAGCTCCTGCAGCAGCTCCACAAGCTCCGAAGGCGGAATTGGCAGCTGACGAGTACGACATGGTTGTTGTCGGTGGTGGTCCTGCTGGTTACTACGCAGCTATTCGTGGTGCTCAATTGGGCGGTAAAATCGCTATCGTTGAGAAATCAGAATTTGGTGGTACCTGCTTGAACAAGGGATGTATCCCAACTAAGACCTATCTGAAAAACGCTGAAATCCTTGACGGTTTGAAGATTGCGGCTGAGCGTGGTATCAACCTTGCTTCAACCAACTACACTGTTGACATGGATAAGACAGTCGACTTCAAGAACAAGGTTGTGAAGACATTGACTGGTGGCGTTCAAGGTCTTTTGAAAGCTAACAAGGTAACAATCTTCAATGGTCTTGGTCAAGTAAACCCTGATAAGACGGTTGTTATTGGCGACAAAGTTATCAAAGGTCGTAGCATCATCCTTGCAACAGGTTCTAAAGTATCACGCATCAACATCCCAGGTATTGATTCTAAGCTAGTATTGACTTCTGACGATATCCTTGACTTGCGTGAAATTCCTAAGTCACTGACTGTTATGGGCGGTGGCGTAGTCGGTGTGGAGCTTGGTTTGGTTTACGCATCATACGGTACAGAAGTAACAGTTGTTGAAATGGCTGACCGTATCATTCCAGGTATGGACCGTGAAGTGTCTGTTGAATTGCAAAAAGTCCTTTCTAAGAAAGGTATGAAATTCTTGACATCTGTTGGTGTATCTGAAATCATCGAAGCTAATAACCAATTGACTATCAAGTTGAATGACGGCTCAGAAATCGTTTCTGAAAAAGCCCTTCTTTCAATCGGTCGTGTACCACAATTGGCTGGTCTTGAAAATCTTAACCTTGAATTGGACCGCGGTCGTATCAAGGTTAACGAATACCAAGAAACTTCTATCCCAGGCATCTACGCACCAGGTGATGTCAACGGTACTAAGATGTTGGCACACGCTGCTTACCGTATGGGTGAAGTGGCAGCTGAAAATGCGATCCACGGTAACCACCATAAAGCTAAATTGGACTTCACACCAGCAGCGGTTTACACACACCCAGAAATCGCTATGGTTGGTTTGACAGAAGACCAAGCTATCGAGAAATACGGTAAAGAAAACATCCTTATCGGTCGCAACAGCTTCACTGGTAACGGTCGTGCTATTGCTTCTAACGAAGCACATGGTTTCGTAAAAGTTATTGCTGATAAAAAATACCATGAAATCCTTGGTGTTCATATCATCGGTCCAGTTGCAGCTGAAATGATTAACGAAGCAGCAACTATCATGGAATCTGAATTGACAGTTGACGACGTAGCAGCATCAATCCACGGTCACCCAACCTTCTCAGAGGTTATGTATGAAGCCTTCCTAGATGTTCTTGGTGTAGCGATTCACAACCCACCAAAACGGAAATAATATAATAAATGAAAAGAAAGTCCACGTGGCTTTCTTTTTTTGCATGTTGGCGGCTTGCTATTTGAAGATGGTCAGTTGCACTTGGACGAAATGTACCAAGCAGTCCACCATCAGTTTATCGCTTCTAGTTTAGCAACAAAAGTTGCTCATGAGATTGATCCAGAAAACAAGGTTGGTTGTATGCTGGCTCGTATGGAAGCCTATCCAGCAACCTGTCATCCAGATGATATGATGTACGCGCTACAAAAAGACCAATCTAACCTGTTTTACTCGGATGTTCAAGTGCGTGGGGAATATCCGCGTTACATGAATCGCTTCTTCAAGGAAAATAATATCACCATTCACTTTGAACCAGGCGATGAAGCGATTTTGAAACAATATCCCGTGGATTTTATGAGTTTTTCATACTATATGACCTCCGTTACCCGCCATCCAAATAATCAAACGCCAGAGCAAAAAGCGACAGCAGGAAACTTGATTCTAGGCGAAGCAAATCCATATCTGGAAGCCTCTGACTGGGGTTGGCAGATTGATCCTGTCGGCCTCCGTCTCACACTCAATAAGCTCTACGACCGTTACCAAGTTCCTCTCTTCATTGTGGAAAATGGCTTGGGTGCCTTGGATACGGTTGAGAAGGATGGTTCCATTCACGATCATTATCGGATTGATTACCTTCGCAAACATGTGGAACAAATGTATGAAGCCATCGAAGATGGGGTAGAACTCATGGGTTACACTTGGTGGGGTTGCACGGACTTGGTTTCAGCTTCAACATCAGAAATGTCCAAACGGTACGGTTTTGTTTATGTAGATGCGGATGACCAAGGAAATGGCAGCTTTGACCGTTCACGGAAGGATTCCTTCTTCTGGTATAAGGACCTTATCGCAAGTAATGGAGCAAGCATTTTGAATGACTAGGAGGTTCTATGGTAAAAACAATCTATTTGATGCGCCATGGGGAAACACTTTTTAACACCCAAGGTCGTGTACAGGGCGTTTGCGATTCTCCTTTGACGGAAAATGGCAGAGCGCAAGCACAGGCGGCTAAGAATTACTTTGCTGAGCAAGGTATCCAGTTTGGTGCAGTCTATTCTTCCACACAGGAACGTGCGACAGATACTGCCAAGATTGTGTCAGGTCAGGAGAATGTCCAGCAATTAAAAGGGCTCAAAGAAATGGATTTCGGCATTTTCGAAGCACAACCTGAAATGCTTTTGCCCAAGTTTCGTCCAGGAGCCAATTCATTTGAAGACCTCTTGGTGCCTTTCGGAGGTGAGGATATTCGTACAGTCGGACAACGAGTAGCTCAGACGGTAGAAGAGACGGTGTCAGAACAGGATGAAAAAACGGTGTTGGCTGTCAGTCATGGTGCAGCCATGTGGGGCTTTATGTTGCACCACAAAATCGAACTTCCAGCTGATTTCCGATTTAGCAACTGTGCCATTTGCCAGTTAGAATACGATGGGGACCAGATTCGCTTAGTCAAAGTAATCAACCCTGTCCTCAATCAAGTGATTGATTTGTAAGGAGGAGGAAAATGGCAACAAAATTGTACTTAATGCGCCATGGACAAACTCGGTTTAATCAACAAGGTCGGATTCAAGGGGCCTGTGATTCTCCCCTGACAGAACTGGGAAAAGAGCAAGCACTAGCTGCTCACCAGTATTTTCAAGAGCAAGGGATTGAGTTCGATAAAATCTATTCTTCAACCCAAGAACGTGCCTGTGACACAGCCGAATTGGTATCTGGAAGGACGGACTATACTCGCTTGAAAGGCTTGAAAGAACAGGATTTTGGAGCTTTCGAGGGTCAACAGGAATATCTTAACCCTCCTCTCCAAGGAGATATTGGCTACGGTGATTACTTTGTCACCTTTGGAGGAGAGTCTTATCAAGATGTCCGAAAACGAATGGTCGAAACCATTGGGGGCATTATGGAAGAAGCAGACGATCAATCTGTTTTAGTGGTCAGTCACGGAGCTGCCATAGCTCAATTTTTCAGGCAGGTATTGACAAACTATCCGCAAGTTCGGATGCGTAATTGTGCTATATTGACCTTTGATTATGAGGATGGAAAGTATGACCTAGTCAGTGTCGTTGACCCTGTGAACAGAGAGGTTCTTTATCAACAGCAAAGCTAGGAAAAGGAGAAAAAATGACAGTAACAAAAGTATTTCCAGAAGGATTTTTATGGGGTGGTGCAACAGCTGCCAACCAATGTGAGGGTGCCTATGATGTGGACGGGCGTGGACTTGCCAATGTTGACGTAGTTCCAATTGGTGAAGACCGTGGTGCCATTATTACTGGTCGTAAGAAGATGTTTGATTTTGAGGATGGCTATTTCTACCCAGCCAAAGAGTCCATTGACATGTACCACCATTTCAAGGAGGATATTGCCCTCTTTGGTGAAATGGGCTTTAAGACCTATCGTCTATCCATCGCCTGGTCCCGTATTTTCCCTAAGGGAGACGAGCTAGAGCCGAACGAAAAAGGCTTGCGATTCTACGAAGACTTGTTTAAGGAGTGCCACAAGTACGGCATTGAGCCCCTTGTGACCATTACCCACTTTGACTGTCCAATGCACTTGATTGAGACCTACGGTGGCTGGCGCAATCGTAAGATGCTTGAATTTTACGAACGCCTGTGCCGTACCCTCTTCACACGCTACAAGGGATTGGTCAAATACTGGCTGACTTTCAACGAGATCAACATGATTCTCCATGCACCATTTATGGGAGCAGGTCTCTATTTTGAAGAAGGTGAAAATGTGGAACAGGTCAAATACCAGGCTGCCCACCACGAGCTTGTTGCCTCAGCCATTGCCACAAAATTGGCCCATGAAATTGACCCAGAAAACAAGGTTGGTTGTATGTTGGCCGCAGGTCAATACTACCCACATACCTGTCACCCACGTGATGTCTGGGAAGGCTTGCAAGAAGACCGTGAAAATTATTTCTTCATCGATGTGCAGGCGCGTGGCTACTATCCAAACTATGCCAAGAAGAAGTGGGAGCGTGCAGGCATTGAGATTGAAATGACAGACGAAGACCTAGCACTCCTGAAAGAGCATACGGTGGACTTTATTTCCTTCTCTTACTACTCTAGCCGTGTTGCATCTGGCGATCCAGCAGAGAAGGAAAAAACAGCAGGCAATATCTTTGCTTCTATTAAAAACCCTTACCTAGACGCATCGGAGTGGGGCTGGCAGATTGACCCACTCGGTTTCCGCATTACCCTCAACTCTATCTGGGATCGCTACCAAAAGCCACTCTTTGTGGTTGAAAATGGTCTGGGAGCAGTTGACACACCAGATGAAAATGGCTATGTGGAAGATGATTACCGTATCGACTACCTCCGTCAACACGTCTTAGCCATGCGCGACGCCATTGTCGAAGACGGCGTTGAACTCTTGGGCTACACCACTTGGGGCTGTATTGACCTAGTTTCTGCTGGAACAGGCGAAATGAAAAAACGCTACGGCTTCATCTACGTTGACCGCGACAATGAAGGAAATGGAACCCTCAAACGTTCCAAGAAAAAATCATTTGAATGGTATAAGAAAGTCATCGCTACAAACGGAGCTGACGTGGAATAAAATTTATTGAAAAGAAGCTGAATAATCTTCAGCTTATCATTTTTTTATAGGTAAATACTGACGTGCTATCCGATTTTCTGGCTTACGATCGTGCAGATAGATGACGATGAGGAAGAGCCATTCTGCCGGCTTCATTAGCAGATAAACGAGGTCTGCCTGCCAGGCTGTGCGAATATGTTTGGAAATGGGATAGCCATATCGATCGTAGTTAGAACGGATACATCGATGCAGGCGTGGACATCTTTCTTCTAAAATTTGTTCAAAGGCATTGGCAATTTGTAGCTGACGGTTGACCACCACACGATGACCATGGCGTTCTCCCATGCGAATGGGTTTGACCAATTTGCGGTGTCCAGCGGCCCCCACTGTACAAAGGTAGTGTTCGTCATAGAAGGTGTTTGGTGGGGAGACTTTTTCCGATAAGGCCCAATCGCTGGTTTCTGACCACATTTGAAGCAGCTGGTCAGGTTTTTGACCAAAGAGAATGAGATAAGAGCCAAGAACTGCAAGATAGGGCAGGCTGAAGAAGAGCAACCAGATTGGCAGAGAAAGGCTTCTTTGCAGGAGAACAGAAAGTCTAGGAAAGCGTGGATTGCACTGCTTGGCTAAATCTTCTTGCCATAATTGAATGGTTTGTAAAATGGTCCGACTGTAAATAAGACAGATATTGAAGGGGACCAAACACAGATAGCTGTAGGTGAGTAAATCTGTTTCGATCAAACTAGAAAGTTGAATAGTCCACAAAATAGCAAAGACAAAACTTGGATACAGGCAGCTGATGAGGAGGACCGTTAGGAGAGGGGAGAGGAGCTTAGTTTGGTTGATGTTCAGCACTAAATAAGCTAAAAGACCCATAAGAAGCAGGAAGAACTGCCCTGACCAGGCTTCTGTTTGAATGGGGCTGTGGATCTGTCTATTAACTAAGGTTTCTGTCCAATCGACGTAAACAACTTGGGCTTCATCAAGAGCTAGCCAACTCAGTACGATTCCAAAAAAGAATATCAAGCTATCATTGACCCAGAAAACGTATTCTTTTAATTGCTTTTTCAAGAGTGCCATAAAATGACAGATGTTTTTCCAGGTCAAATAAAGAGGAAGGATAAAGCAAATGATGGGAAGATTGATTATCCACATAAAAGGAACCAAGATACTTGAGATAATATAAATTTGCCAGAATAGTTTTAAGCGTTTATTCATGTTAACCTCCTTCCCTAGCCTACCATCATTTTTTAGAAAATTCAAGAATGGACAAGAAGAGTTTCAATACTTGCCTTTTGTTATCGTTTCCACTATAATAAAAATTAGTTAACAATAAAGGAGTTTTGCATGAAATACATCGTAAACAACAGCAATGACCCAGCTTATAACATCGCCCTCGAAGCCTATGCCTTCAAGGAATTAACAGATATTGACGAGATTTTTATCCTTTGGATCAATGAGCCAGCCATCATTATCGGTAAGCACCAGAATGCTATTGAAGAAATTAACAAGGAATTCACAGACGAAAAAGGCATCCATGTTGTTCGCCGTCTGTCAGGTGGTGGCGCTGTCTATCATGACCTCAACAACCTCAACTATACCATTATATCTAATAAGGCAGACGAGGGAGCTTTTGACTTCAAAACCTTCTCCAAGCCTGTGATTGATACCCTAGCAACACTGGGTGTTGAGGCAAATTTCACCGGCCGTAATGACCTGGAAATTGATGGTAAGAAAATCTGTGGTAATGCCCAAGCATATGCAAAAGGTCGTATGATGCACCACGGTTGCTTGCTCTTTGATGTGGATATGTCAGTCCTCGCAAGTGCTCTTAAAGTCAGCAAGGACAAGATTGAGTCCAAGGGAGTCAAATCAGTCCGTGCTCGCGTGACCAATATCAATAACGAATTGCCAGAGAAGATGACAGTCTTGGAGTTCAAGGACGCCATTCTCAACCAGATGAAGCAAGAATACCCAGACATGGACGAGTACGTCTTGTCAGAAGATGACTTGGCTCGTATCCAAGAAATCCGTGATACCCAGTTTGCGACATGGGATTGGACCTACGGTCAAACACCAGAATACACAGTGGAGCGTAGCGTGCGTTACCCAGCTGGTAAAATCACAACCTACATCAAGGCTGAAAAATCTGTGATCGAATCTATCAAGATTTACGGAGACTTCTTCGGTATTGGTGATGTATCGGACATCGAAGACTTGCTGGTTGGCACTCGGTACGAGTACGTAGATGTCCTAGCGAAACTCCAAGAAATCGACACAACACACTATTTCTCACGCATGACAACAGAAGAAGTAGCAAAAGCAATTGTAGCTTAATCCATAGGGCTGCCCTTTGTTTGGCAGTCTTTATTTTTTGTGAAAATGTTTTCAGAAAACTGTTTTCGCTTGCACATTTTCTATATTATGGTATAATTATTTTCTGTGAGTATCCCTCACTTACTCGTGGCTAGACCATGAGTCATTAGACCAAAAGGAGGAACATATCAATGGCTAAATACGAAATTCTTTATATTATTCGTCCAAACATTGAAGAAGAAGCTAAAAACGCTTTGGTAGCACGCTTTGACTCTATCTTGACTGACAACGGTGCAACTATCGTTGAATCAAAAGCATGGGAAAAACGTCGCCTTGCATACGAAATCAAAGATTTCCGCGAAGGTTTGTACCACATCGTTAACGTTGAAGCTAACAACGATGAAGCTCTTAAAGAGTTTGACCGTTTGTCAAAAATCAACGGCGACATTCTTCGTCACATGATTGTCAAACTTGACGCGTAAGAAGGTGTTGTATGATTAATAATGTAGTATTGGTTGGTCGTATGACCCGTGATGCAGAACTTCGTTATACTCCGTCTAATCAAGCTGTTGCGACTTTTACTTTGGCGGTTAACCGCAATTTTAAAAATCAAAACGGTGAGCGTGAAGCGGACTTTATCAACGTAGTCATTTGGCGTCAACAAGCTGAGAATTTGGCGAATTGGGCTAAGAAAGGTGCTCTGATTGGTGTTACAGGTCGTATCCAGACTCGTAGCTATGACAATCAGCAAGGGCAACGTGTCTACGTTACTGAGGTAGTTGCAGAAAGTTTCCAACTCTTGGAAAGCCGTACTGCCCGTGAAGGTCAAGGTGGAGGCTATTCAGCTGGCAACTCGTTTGCTGGAGGAAATGACTATAACTCGCCTTATCAAGCGCCTGCACAATCTACACCAAACTTCGCTCGAGAAGAAAGTCCATTTGGAGCAAGTAATCCAATGGACATATCAGACGATGACCTACCATTCTAGGTCTGAAAATAATAATATAAAGGAGAACACACATGGCTCAACAACGTCGTGGCGGTTTCAAACGCCGTAAAAAAGTTGACTATATCGCAGCTAACAAAATTGAATATGTTGATTACAAAGATACTGAGCTTCTTAGCCGTTTCATTTCTGAACGTGGAAAAATCCTTCCACGCCGTGTAACTGGAACTTCAGCTAAAAACCAACGTAAAGTAACAACAGCTATCAAACGTGCTCGCGTTATGGCTCTTTTACCATTCGTAAACGAAGATTAAAAAAATCGCCCTGTGTGGCGATTTTTTCTTGCGCTCTAGAAATGCGAAAGGCGCAATAACAGTATAGACTGTTTTGTCACGAGCATGAAAATGAGAAAGCGAGGTACAGTCTGGGGATGGACTGTTTCAACCCGAGCCAAGAAATGAGAAAGCGAGGTACAGTCTGGGGATGGACTGTTTCAACCCGAGCCAAGAAGTTAGAAAGCGAGCACAGTCTGGGGATAGACTGTTTCAGCAGATTACATAGACAAGTGATAGCGGATAAAGTTCTCGGGTGATTTGATAGCTGGACTGTATAGATAAACAAAAGCGACTGGAATATTCCAATCGCTTTGTTTTATTATTGAACTGGGGACATAGCATTGCGAATGTTATATTTCTTTTTCAAGAGGTAGCGTGCACCGAAAGCAGCAGCTCCGATAAGAATAGTAACAAGCGGAGGGAGAACTGGGTTAAATGCGGCTGGAATTAGTGCTGCTAGAATGAAAACGACTGACCAAGCCAGCGTAGCAAGTCCAAGAAAAGCGATAGCTTTCAGCAATTTAGGACGTTGCCCAGTCTTAATTTGTTCTCTATAAACGAAATGGTACATCAAGTACATCCCTGCACCAACACCGAAACCGATGACAAATAAGGTCAATAGCCCATACTGTGCACCTTGGCCAAAAAGATTCATCAAACCATTGATACCAGCAATAATTGCAAGCATGAAAAGACTAGAATCTAGCCACATCAACCATGGATTTTCATTGTATTCCACTTGGTCTTTCTTTTCCTGTTCAGAAATTGTCTTACTAGCAGCCCACTCACTTGGTGCTCCATAGAGATTGCGGGCAGTCACGCCAGTTTTTTGCTTTTCAATAATAGTAGGCAAGATTTCTTCCAATAGTTCTTTGATTTCACTATCAGTCTTACCATCTTTGATTAATTGGTTAGTAGCAATGTGAATGAATTCTTGATTTTTTTTAGTTAATCCATTAATTTCTGTAAATGACATGTAAATCTCCTTAGGTTAAAACCATCTCTTACGGATGAAGTAGAAGGTAAGTGATAGGCTGATTGCAAATGCGAAGAGGATAATCCACCAAAAAGCATAGGGAATATCGTTAAAAGGAATGATATTGTCCTTAAAGTTCATACCGTATGCAGAGAAGACCATGGTTGGGATAGAGAGAACGATTGTCACTAATGCCAAGGTTTTCATGATGGTATTCTGGTTGTTAGAAATGATAGAAGCAAAGGCATGGGTCATAGAGTTCAGGATGGAACCATAGATGTCTGCCATCTCAATGGCCTGTTGGGTTTCGACCAAGGTATCTTCAAGCAAATCCTCATCCTCTTCATACTTACGGAGTAGACGTGAGGAACTAGCAAGTTTTTTGACCAAACGCTCATTGGTTTTGAGGGAAGCCTTGAAGTAGACGATGGTTTTTTCCAATTCCATGAGTACAATTAATTCTTCATTTCGAGTAGCCTCATGGAGTTGCTTCTCAATCTCTTCGCTCTTTCTGTCAATGGTCCGTAGGGCTGACAAGTAGAGTTGAGCATTGCGGTAGAGAATTTGGAAAACGAAACGAGACTTCATGAAAGTGAAGAAATTTCGTAGACGACGATGGATAAACTGCTCAAACAGTGGCAACGGTTCCAAACAAGTCGTGATAATCGCATCATCTGTTAGAATAATTCCCAAAGGAATAGTAATATAATATGTCTTGTTGTTTCGTTCTTCAAGAATTGGGACGTCGACCAGGATGAGCGTATAGTCGTCTTCGACAGTGATACGAGAGGATTCTTCCGCATCGAGCGGTGCTCGCAGGTCAGCGATGTCAATCTTATAGTGTTCAGCCACTTCCATAGACTCACTCTGGGAGGGGTTGACCAAATTAATCCAAGCCCCTGGTTCAAAGGTTTGGATTTCTTCTAAATCAGTCATGGTTGATAGAAAAATTTGTTTCATATCTTTGCCCTCCTTTTATCTTTGTTGCGTTAACGCAACCTCTATTATACCAAAAAATGTGCAGTTTCGGAAAGGTTTTATATAGAAATGTGTTATAATATGTAGACATTTAAGCGAATAAGTTGTACGGACTTTTCCTTGTTCCGTATACCATAGCTTATAGCCTCTTAAGAAAGGATTTGAACGCGTGCTAAAAACCTAGCAAAAAAAGATACGCAGCCGTTTCAGCTTCAGCTGATTACGGATGTGGATGCTGTAAAGCGCAAATCTTCTCGTGTGTTTGGCACACTTTGCAGATTTCCTATTTTTGGACGGTTTCTTGACATGAGATTTTCAAAACGATATTTTTTGAAAATCGAGCTAATACAAGATATAGGAATTGCCCATAGGCAGTTTCGTCTGGTGTCGCGGAGTTAATCGACCGTTACCAGTTATCTTGTGAACGCACTTATAATTTAGAAAGGAATTGAACACGGGCTAATGATGTTGGTGTAATGAGGAAAACTGTGTTTTCCCTATTTCCCGATTGTAACAGTCTCCCAGACTGTTACAACGCCCTCTGTATCTTTAGAAAGGAATTGAATGCGTGCTAAAAGCGTCGAGTTTTATACGGTTTCTTGACGTGAGATTTTCAAAACGATATTTTTTGAAAATCGAGCTAATACAAGATATAGGAATTGCCCATAGGCAGTTTCGTCTGGTGTCGCGGAGTTAATCGACCGTCACCAGTTATCTTGTGAACGCACTTATATTAGAAAGGAATTGAACACGCCCTAAACGCTGTGTGAAAAAGTACTAGTTGCCTCATGTTTCAGCATGGAGACCGGCTTCTGCGTCGTAGACATCTGTGCTTTCTTCGGTTTTCAACCTGTGAAAGCACTAGTTGTCTTGACGGGGGTGCGTCTTCGAAATCACAGATTTCGGACTTACCGCCTATTTTCACTTTGCGTTTTACGGGCTTTGTATCTTTAGAAAGGATTTGAATGCGTGCTAAAAGCGTCGAGAAAAAGACAAAATGTTTTGTCACGAAGTGACGTCACATTTTCCTATTTTCTTCTCGCTTTCTTAACGCACTTATATCATGTTATGCAAGAAAATATTGTGATTCATGGGGCTCGTGCCCATAATTTAAAAAATATTGATGTGACCATTCCGCGTGAGAAATTGGTGGTGGTGACTGGTTTGTCGGGTTCTGGTAAGTCGAGTTTGGCTTTTGATACCTTGTATGCCGAAGGCCAACGTCGTTATGTGGAATCTTTGTCTGCCTATGCTCGTCAGTTCTTGGGCAACATGGACAAACCTGATGTGGATTCCATAGAAGGTCTCAGCCCTGCTATTTCCATAGACCAAAAAACAACCTCGCGGAATCCGCGTTCGACGGTTGGGACGGCGACGGAAATCAATGACTATCTCCGTTTGCTCTATGCTCGGGTTGGGGTGCCCTACTGTATCAATGGGCATGGGGCGATTTCGGCTTCATCAGTAGAACAAATCGTCGATGAGGTCTTGGAATTGCCAGAGCGTCAACGTTTGCAGATTTTAGCTCCGATTGTGCGGAAGAAAAAGGGGCAGCACAAGACCATTTTTGAGAAAGTCCAGAAGGATGGCTACGTTCGGGTCCGTGTCAATGGCGATGTTTATGATGTGTCGGAAGTGCCTGAGTTGTCTAAGAGCAAGGCTCATAACATTGAGGTTGTGGTCGATCGGATTGTCATCAAAGAAGGCATTCGCTCGCGGCTTTTTGACTCCATTGAGGCGGCCTTGCGGATTGCGGACGGTTACGTCATCATCGATACCATGGATGAGAAGGAACTGCTGTTCTCTGAGTACTATGCCTGCCCAGTTTGTGGCTTTACGGTGCCTGAGTTGGAGCCCCGCCTTTTCTCTTTCAATGCTCCTTTTGGGTCTTGTAGCGACTGTGACGGTTTGGGCATGAAGCTGGAAGTGGATACGGATTTGATTGTCCCAGATGCCAGCAAGACCTTGCGTGAGGGTGCCTTGGCTCCTTGGAATCCAATCTCTTCTAACTACTACCCTCAGATGTTGGAGCAGGCTATGAACCACTTTGGCGTGGACATGGACAAGCCTTTTGAGGAATTGACGGAAGAGGAGAAGAACCTGATTTTCAACGGTTCTGACGGGAAAGAATTCCATTTCCACTATGAAAATGAGTTCGGTGGGGTGCGTGATATTGACATTCCATTCGAGGGCTTGATTACTAACATTAACCGCCGCTACCGTGAAACCAATAGTGATTACACGCGGACGGTCATGAAGGCCTATATGAATGAATTGACCTGTGGAACCTGCCACGGCTATCGCCTCAATGATCAAGCTCTGTCTGTTAAAGTCGGTGGTGAGAAAGGACTTCATATCGGGCAGCTATCTGACTTGTCTGTAGCAGATCATCTGGAAGTTATTGAAAATCTGACCTTGTCTGAAAACGAAGCCACCATTGCGACACCGATTGTCAAGGAAATCAAGGATCGCCTGTCCTTCCTTAATAACGTAGGCTTGAATTACCTGACCCTTTCGCGAGCAGCTGGTACGCTTTCGGGTGGGGAGAGTCAGCGGATTCGTTTGGCGACCCAGATTGGCTCTAACCTATCTGGTGTTCTCTATATTTTGGATGAGCCGTCGATTGGCCTGCACCAGCGGGACAATGACCGCCTCATTGCTAGCCTTAAGAAGATGCGTGATTTGGGAAATACCTTGATTGTGGTGGAGCATGATGAGGATACCATGCGTGAGGCGGATTGGTTGATTGATATCGGTCCAGGTGCGGGTGTCTTCGGTGGAGAAATCGTGGCCTCTGGAACGCCTGCCCAAGTAGCTAAAAACAAGAAATCCATTACAGGTCAGTACCTGTCTGGCAAACGAGAAATTCCAGTCCCTCTCGAACGCCGTGTTGGAAATGGTCGTTTCCTAGAGGTAACAGGTGCTAAGGAAAACAACTTGCAGGATGTGACGGTCCGTTTCCCACTCGGAAAATTTGTAGCGGTGACAGGGGTGTCTGGCTCTGGGAAATCAACCCTGGTCAACTCCATTCTGAAAAAAGCCATTGCTCAGAAGCTCAATCGCAATTCGGACAAGCCAGGCAAGTTCAAGTCCATTTCAGGAATTGAACACTTGGACCGCTTAATTGATATTGACCAAAGCCCGATTGGACGGACACCGCGTTCCAACCCAGCTACCTACACAGGTGTTTTTGACGATATTCGTGACCTCTTTTCCCAGACCAATGAGGCAAAAATCCGTGGCTACAAGAAGGGGCGTTTCTCCTTTAACGTCAAAGGTGGTCGTTGTGAGGCTTGTTCGGGTGACGGGATTATCAAGATTGAAATGCACTTCCTGCCTGATGTCTTTGTACCTTGTGAAGTCTGTCATGGACATCGTTACAACTCGGAAACCTTGGAAGTGCACTACAAGGAGAAAAATATCGCTCAGGTCCTTGATATGACGGTCAATGATGCGGTGGAATTCTTCAAACACATTCCAAAAATCGAACGCAAGCTCCGTACCATTCAAGATGTGGGCTTGGGTTATGTTACTCTTGGTCAACCTGCGACCACCCTGTCAGGTGGGGAAGCCCAGCGGATGAAATTGGCTTCTGAACTCCACAAGCGGTCAACTGGCAAGTCCCTCTATATCTTGGACGAGCCGACGACTGGCCTGCATACTGAGGATATTGCCCAGTTGCTCAAGGTCTTGGCCCGCTTTGTTGATGACGGTAACACTGTCCTTGTCATCGAGCACAATCTGGATGTCATCAAGACGGCTGACCACATTATCGACATGGGGCCAGAAGGCGGTGTCGGTGGCGGTACCGTTGTCGCGACAGGAACGCCAGAAGAAGTGGCGGATAACCCAGCCAGCTTTACAGGCCAGTATTTGAAAACGAAGTTGAAATAAAAAGTCGCTCTGGCGGCTTTTTTCTCTATCTGCTAGAAAGAATTGGTATTTGTCCGCATTTCTGCTATAATAGTTACAAAATCTTTGGAGGTGTAGGATGCAAAAAAGACTTGAAAAATTCGAAGCAAAATTAGCCCAATCAGATGTGGATGGGATTTTGGTAACAGGTCAAAACAATATTTACTACCTAACTGGTTTTTGGGGGACAGAGGCGACTGTCTTCATCAGTGGCAAGCGTCGCTTGTTTGTGACTGATTCGCGTTATACTTTGATAGCCAAGGCATCAGTAAAAGGTTTTGATATTATCGAGAGCCGTTTTGCCCTTGAAGAAATTGCTAAGGTGATTAAGGAAGATGGACTAGAAACCATTGGTTTTGATAGCGAGGTGACCTATGGCTTCTATCAAAGTCTGACCAGCATTTTTGAGGGTTATCAACTAGTTGCTATGTCAAACTTTATCGAAGACTTGCGCATGATTAAGGATGAGAAAGAAATTGCGACCATTCGCCGTGCATGTCAAATTTCGGATCAGGCTTTTATTGATGTTCTCGACTTTATCAAACCAGGTCAGACGACTGAGATGGACGTCAATCATTTCCTTGACCACCGCATGCGTCAACTAGGTGCAGAAGTGGCATCATTTGAGTTTATCGTGGCATCTGGCTACCGCTCTGCTATGCCTCATGGAAGAGCATCTGAAAAGGTTATCCAAACTGGTGAGACCTTGACGCTGGATTTTGGTTGCTATTACCAACATTATGTCAGCGATATGACACGGACCATCCATATCGGTCATGTGACAGATCAAGAGCGTGAGATTTACGATGTGGTCTTGCGTGCCAATAAGGCTTTAATTGAGCAGGCCAAAGAAGGCGTCACCTACCGCGAGTTTGATGCTATTCCTCGTGAGATTATCAATGCGGCGGGTTACGGAGCCAACTTTACACACGGTATTGGCCACGGAATCGGCTTGGACATTCATGAGTATCCATATTTCGGAAAATCTGACGAAACTATCAAGGCGGGAATGGTCTTGACGGATGAGCCGGGAATTTATTTGGATGACAAATACGGTGTCCGTATCGAAGATGACCTATTGATTACGGAAAACGGTTGTGAAGTCTTGACATTAGCTCCCAAGGAATTGATTGTCATTTGAGAAATTTGACAGTTTGTGGTAGAATAAAACGAATAAATAAAATTTGAAGAGGTATTCAATACAATGATTGAAGCAAGTAAACTTAGAGCAGGTATGACCTTCGAAGCTGAAGGTAAATTGATTAAAGTTTTGGATGCAAGCCACCACAAACCAGGTAAAGGAAACACCATCATGCGTATGAAATTGCGTGATGTACGTACAGGTTCAACCTTCGATACAACTTACCGTCCAGATGAAAAATTTGAACAAGCTATTATCGAAACAGTTCCAGCACAGTACCTTTACCAAATGGATGACACAGCTTATTTCATGAATACTGAGACTTACGATCAGTATGAAATTCCAGTGGCGACTATCAAAGAAGAATTGCTCTATATCTTGGAGAATTCTGATGTGAAGATCCAGTTCTACGGAACAGAAGTGATCGGTGTTACTGTACCAACAACTGTTGAATTGGTCGTTGCAGAAACACAACCATCTATCAAAGGTGCGACTGTTACAGGTTCAGGTAAACCAGCTACGATGGAAACAGGTCTTGTAGTCAACGTACCAGACTTTATCGAAGCAGGTCAAAAACTCGTTATCAACACAGCTGAAGGAACTTACGTATCACGTGCTTAATCGTTTCCTCTTAAGAAAGGAGAGCCTATGACAACAGAATATCAAGGCGAGATTGTTATCGCACCTCGCGTCCTTGAAGTAATTACAGGCATTGCTGCAGCGAAAGTTGATGGAGTACATTCCCTTCAAAATAAGCGTGTAGCAGACAGTTGGTCCAAAACATCGTTAAATAAAGGTGTTTATCTTGAAACTGACGAGGAAGGTCGAGTGACTGCGGATATTTACGTCTATCTAGAATATGGTGTAAATGTTCCTGCCGTATCAATGGACATCCAGCGTGCAGTCAAGACAGCAGTTTACAACTATGCAGAAGTTCAAGTGGCTGCGGTTAATATCCATGTCAGCGGCATTGTTCCTGATAAAACACCAAAACCAGCATTGAAAGATTTATTCGGAGAGGATTTCCTTGATGAAGAATAACAGACATGCCCTGCGTAAGTGCGCTTTGCAGGCAATCGTATCACTTGAATTTGGTCAAGAACCTGTTCAGGCAGCTCAGTTTTCTTATCTTTATGATAGAGAGGAAGAGCAAGAAGGAGTTGAAATTCCGCTCTTTCTCCTTAACCTTGTCAATGGTGTAGCAGACTATCGTGATGACTTGGATAAGGAGTTGTCTAGCCGATTAAAAGCAGGATGGACCTTAGACCGTTTAACCTTGATTGACAAGAATATCATGCGACTAGGCCTATTTGAAATCTTACATTTCGAAGAAACGCCAGACCGTGTTGCTGTTAACGAGGCTATTGAATTGGCTAAAGAATTTTCTGATGAATCTTCAGCTAAGTTTGTCAATGGAGTTTTGAGCCAGTTTATTAAAGAAGAAGCCTGATGAGCTTCTTTTTTACTTGAGAAACAAGAGAATGTATCACAAAAAAAAGCTGCACCTAATTTTTATTAGGTACAGCTTTTTTATATACTAGCTCCTGCTAGTAGGCTAATCGGCAGGATATAGTCTGTTTTTGTCAGTTTTTTTCCTTCGATTTTATCAACTAATAGTTCAACCAGCAGGCGAGCTATTTCGGTTAATGGTTGCTTGATGGTTGTCAGTTGAGGATAGTAGTTTTCGATGAAACTTGTTCCATCATAACCAATCAATTTAATATCTTCTGGAATAGACAGCTTCAATGAACGAATGACGTTCCATACCAGCATAGCCGTTGCATCGCCAGATACAAAGATACCATCTGGTTTTTGTTTTTCAAGAATGGCTCGGATTTCCATCTCCTTGCGCACAGGTGAGAAATCACTGGAGATATGAAAAACTTCGGCTTTGTTCAAAATAGATGTGAAACCTACTTGGCGAAGGCCGGTAGGTGAATTGGAATCATCGTTTCCGGTAATCATTAATGGGTTGTGACATCCCGCTTTTTGTAAGGTTTGGGCAGCTAATACCCCGCCAGCAAAATTATCGGAAGAGACAATGGGAATGGAAGGAGAGAGGTTGCGGTCAAAAGCGATAATTGGAGCTACGACACGGTCGTAGTCTTGGATACCGAGATTGTGACTGCCCGAGATAATCCCATCTACTTGGTTAGCTGCCAACATTTCCAGATACTCACGTTCCTTATCGGACTCGTGCTGGCTATTGCAAATAATGGTTTTATAGCCTCGATCAAAAAGCTCTTTTTCTAAATGGCTAATCAATTCAGAATAAAAAATATTGTTTATTGTTGGGAAGATGAGACCAACTAATTTTGCGGATTTACCTTGTAAACTACGAGCTAAATTATTAGGTTTGTAGCCTAGTTCACGCATAGCCTCTTCGACATTGCGAATGGTTTTTTCAGATAGGTATCCTTTTTTATTGATAACGCGCGAGACAGTTGTTGGGCTGACCCCAGCTAACTGTGCGACATCAGTTAGTTTTGCGACCATAATCTAAATGGTAGTAGGTTCCGGTCGGATTACCAGTCGTAATGACGATACCAGACTGATCCGCATCAGGGAAGACACGACCAGAAAATACTTTCTCTCCTTTATTGATAAAGATTTCAAAGACAGATTTGTCGATGAAGATATTGGCTGTAAGAGCTCCTGGAGAAATCTCGCAAGAGCGACTTGTACCGAAATCGAGTGCGAATGGCTGACCACAGTTGCCACGGTCTAATGTAATTCGGCCTTGTTCAGTGTCTACAGACAAGACCAAGCCTTTTTCTTCTTCATTTGCGAACAATACGATTTCATGCTTCGTGCCCGCTGAAAAATCAAGTTCCAATTCGTAAATATTATTGGTTTCTTTTTGGGCTGAAAATGGCTGAGCTTCTTTACGAAGACTGGTAATTGCATCGACTGGATATTGGTAGAGCTTACCGTCCTTGATGGTTAATTCTTTAACCAATGACAGACAGCCTTGGTAGTCATAAGCATCGGTTGGGTATTCCACATCTGGAAGAGCCAACCAGCTAACAGATAGAGTTCGACCGTCTGGTGCATTAAAGGCCTGGGTTGCATAGCACTCAAAACCATAGTCCAGATTGATCAATTCGCTCGGTTCGACAATGCTTGCTGTTTCAGGATCGAAACTCTGACCAATCTTATACATATTTGGATAGATATTGCCATAGTCCAATACCTCTTTGTCCAAGCCTTGTGGGCAGTAGAGTAAGATTGGTTGCTCACCGACGAAAGCAATATTCGGACATTCCATCATATAAGCGGTTATATCATTGGCAAAATCTAGGTCACCAACATAGGACCAGTTGAGGTAGTCGTTATTTTCAGCTTTATAAAGTTTGACAATTCCCTTTTTATCCAGATTTTGTCCACCGACGATAGCATAATATTGCCCTTTATAGTTGAAAATTTGTGGATCACGGAAATGGTCCGTGGTATCTTCTGGTTGCTCAATCAAGACTTTATCAATTTTTTCAATCTTACCATCTTTATCCATCAAGGCACCGATTTGGTATGGATGGCGAACCCAATTTTCATCGCGGACATTTCCAGTATAGAAGAGGAAGAGCTTATCGCCAAATTCCATGGCAGATCCAGAGTAGGCACCGTGGCTATCAAGTGGTGTATCTGGGTACATAACCGTACCAGTTTCTTCAAAATGGACCAAATCCGTTGACTCTGTATGGACCCAAGATTTTAATCCGTGCGCAGCACCGAATGGGAAGTATTGGTAAAAAAGAGTCCACTTTCCATTAAAATAAGAAAATCCATTTGGATCATTTAACAGTCCATGTGGTGTTTCAATATGGAAATTTGTCCTCCAAGGAGAACTCTCTGTATTCTTCTTTATTTTTTCAATATATTCGGGTGTCCAGTCAGCATAAGCCCTGTAACGCTCCTCTGTTGTAAAAGCCATAATTTTCTCCAAATTTTCTAGTTTTTCATTAATATAGTAAACGTTTTCTTGTAAAAAATCAAGCTTTAACAATGTTTTTAAGAAATTCAAAAAAAAATGTGATAAACGTTTGACATATTTTATAAAAGTGATATAATAAAACCATCGAAAGTTTGAAAACACTTTCAAAAAATAAAAAAATATTTAATAAGGAGATTTTTGCAAGATGAATAATACAGAAATTGCAAAAAAAGTCATTGACGCCCTTGGTGGACGTGAGAACGTACGCAGTGTTGCCCACTGTGCGACTCGCCTTCGTGTCATGGTTGTTGATGAAGGAAAAATCGACAAGGATACAGTCGAAGACATCGAAAAAGTACAAGGTGCTTTCTTCAACTCTGGTCAATACCAAATCATCTTTGGTACTGGTACAGTAAACAAAATCTACGATGAAGTGGTTGCCCTTGGTTTGCCAACAGCGACTACTGGTGAACAAAAAGCTGAAGCTGCTAAACAAGGCAATGCTTTCCAACGTGCTATCCGTACTTTCGGTGACGTATTCGTTCCAATCATTCCTGCTATCGTAGCAACTGGTCTTTTCATGGGTCTTCGTGGTCTTCTTGGAGCTCTTGGTTATACTCTTCCAGAAGATTTGAACGTTTACTCACAAATCTTGACAGATACAGCATTCATCGTATTGCCAGCCTTGGTAGTATGGTCAACCTTCCGTGTATTCGGTGGTAACCAAACCATCGGTATCGTACTTGGTATGATGCTCATTGCTGGTCAATTGCCAAACGCTTGGGTCGTTGCTTCAGGTGGCGATGTCAAACCAACGATTTTCTTTGGTTTCATCCCAGTTGTTGGTTTACAAGGTTCAGTATTGCCAGCCTTCATCATCGGTTTGATCGGTGCTAAATTCGAAAAAGCTGTTCGTAAGGTTGTTCCAGAAGTACTTGATCTCTTGGTAACACCATTCGTAACTCTCTTTGTTATGTCTATCCTTGGCTTGTTTGTCATTGGTCCAGTCTTCCACGTGGTTGAAAACTACATCTTGGCTGGTACACAAGCAATCTTGAACTTGCCATTTGGTCTTGGTGGTCTCCTTATCGGTGGTGTTCACCAAGTTATCGTGGTATCAGGTGTTCACCATATCTTCAACTTCTTGGAAGCTCAATTGGTAGCAAACACTGGTGCTAACCCATTCAACGCCATCATCACTGCAGCGATGACAGCACAAGGTGCTGCAACAGTAGCGGTTGGTGTGAAAACTAAAAATCCTAAATTGAAAGCTCTTGCTTTCCCAGCAGCTCTTTCTGCCTTCCTTGGTATTACTGAGCCAGCTATCTTCGGTGTTAACTTGCGTTTCCGTAAGCCATTCCTTCTTTCATTGATTGCGGGTGCGATTGGTGGTGCAGTTGCGTCAATCCTTGGCCTTGCGGGTACAGGTATGGGTGTTACCATCATCCCAGGTTTGACACTTTATGCAGGTAATGGTCAGATTCTTCCATACATCTTCATGGTAGCTGTATCATTTGCCCTTGGTTTTGCTCTTACTTACTTCTTCGGTTATGAAGATGAGGAGAAAGATGTAAAAAAGCCTAGTGTTTCAGCACAAGAAACAGCTGAAACGCTTGAAGAAGCAGAAACAGGACTTGTAGCTGAAGAAACTCTTGTATCTCCACTTTCAGGTGATGTTGTTGCCCTTGAAAATGTCAATGATCCAGTCTTCTCTTCAGGAGCTATGGGTAAAGGTTTGGCAGTAAAACCTTCTGAAGGTATTGTTTACGCACCAGCAGATTCGGAAGTAACTATTGCCTTCGAAACAGGTCATGCTTATGGCTTGAAAACAGCTTCAGGAGCTGAAATCTTGATCCACATCGGTATTGATACGGTATCAATGAACGGTAACGGATTTGAGAAACTGGTTGCAGCTGGCGATAAGGTAAAAGCAGGTACACCACTTGCTAAATTCGATGCAGCGAAGATTGCAGAAGCTGGTCTTGATGATACAACAATGATCATCGTAACCAACACTGCTGACTTTGCAGAAGTATCACCACTTGCAGAGGGAACAATCGCTCACGGTGTAGAATTCTTGAAAGTAGCTAAGTAATCTTATATAAAATCGATTTGTAGAGCATGACTTTACTACATAATTAACAGGAAAAAGGCTGAAAGCCTTTTTCTTCTGTTTGCTTATATGTTATAATAAAAGTGATAAAAATTTTGGAGACAATCAAATGACAAAATTATATGGTAGCTTAGAAGCTGGTGGTACAAAGTTTGTTTGTGCAGTAGGCGATGAGAACTTTCAAGTTGTTGAAAAAACGCAATTTCCAACGACAACTCCTTATGAAACGATTGAGAGAACGGTTGAATTCTTCAAGCGCTATGAAGATCGTTTGGCAGGTATTGCGATTGGTTCTTTCGGTCCAATTGATATTGATCAAAACTCACAGACTTATGGTTATATCACTTCGACACCAAAACCACACTGGTCAAATATTGATTTACTTGGTATGATTGCTAAGGAATTTAACATTCCATTCTACTTCACGACAGATGTGAATTCATCAGCTTTTGGTGAAACATTGGTTCGTAAAGGGGTAAAGAGCTTAGTTTACTATACAATCGGTACAGGTATTGGTGCAGGTGCTATTCAAAATGGTGAGTTTATCGGTGGCTTGGGTCATACCGAAGCGGGTCATACTTACGTTGCCCTACACCCTTACGATGTAAAACATGAATTTAAAGGGATGTGTCCATTCCACAATGGGTGTTTGGAAGGCTTAGCTGCGGGTCCTTCTCTTGAAGGCCGTACAGGTATCCGTGGTGAATTGATCGAGCTCAACTCAGACGTTTGGGATGTGCAGGCTTACTACATTGCTCAAGCAGCAGTACAGGCAACCTTGCTTTATCGTCCACAAGTAATTGTATTTGGTGGAGGAGTTATGGCTCAAGAGCACATGCTTAATCGTGTACGTGAGAAGTTTGTCGGTTTGATGAACGATTATCTCCCAACACCAGATGTCAAAGAATATATCGTGACGCCAGCTGTTGCTGAAAATGGTTCTGCAACTCTTGGAAACTTTGCTTTGGCAAAACAGGTATCAGAAAAGTAATATAAAAAGTTAGGGACTAGAAATAATCCCTAACTTTTTTCTTATTCTGTAAAAATACTAGTTCTATAATCATCGGTAAGTTTTAGATAGGCATCGTGTAACAATCCTTTTAATTCAGAAACTTTCGTATTTTCTGTTGTAAAATTACCTGCAGCAATATCGGCTAGGACAGCTTGATCCATCAATTCTTGCAATTGCTCATAGTTGGCTACCGTGAGCTCCTGCCCATCATAGTTGATGGTAACAGGTTTTAAGAAAGCAAGTTTTTGGACGCGTTCTTGGTACATCGCTTTCTTGAAAGTCTTATAATCGCCATTGTATTCAGGGAGAATATTGGCAAAGATGAGTGAATCAGGAACGACATCGCTATCTGCTTGTTTGTATTGGTTAGACATGTAAGGTACCATGCCGTTTTCATATCCTTTTTCAGCTAGAAGTTCAAATGCTGTACGTCGAAAAGAAAGATCACCAGGAACACGCTCGGTTGTTGCGGTAGCCCAGATAGGAGCAAAGAGACTTAGTTTGTGATAGCCGTTGTTCATCACCTCTTCAGGATTATCAGGGTCTCGCTCAATGCGATTTGCAGATTCACGACGGACGGTCACATCATTATCAACAAGGTCATTAACAGTTTTTAGCTCGATGCTATTCCATTCTTCATCTGTGAAATCACGTTTAAGGTTTACTCCGTAAGGTCCATACTCTTCCGCACCTGGGATGAATTTTTCTTTCGTTTCTAACTTGTGAAACCATTGGCGTTGAGTGTCTTTATCCTGTTTTAAAATAGCTGTACCTTCAGCGTATTCTAATGTGTAGATGAGATCGAATAAGCCCTGCATATATTGTTGTAAATCTGTTGAATTTTGGAAGCGTTCAGGACTAACATTGTGGTAGCGAGTGCCAGTATAACCTGAATAATCAGATAGAGAGTTAAAGCCGATGATTGGGTAGTCGACGCGGTCTGGTGCTTGTAACATTCCTTCTGGAAATGCTTCAAGTTGCATACCAGCTCTTCGGTTATGACCGAGTAAGAATTTATCATAATCAAATGCGTGAACCATCTCGTGCGTGAGTGTTACGGCGCCATCTGTTCCGAGTAATGGGGTGATGACAAAGTTGACTTCCTGTCTCCAAGCATAAGCACCGGCCCAAGTGAGTTCAGGAAGGAAGTAGGTTCCAGAAGGACCGAAAACCTCTTGAATGGCAGCTGTCGTCTCAGCGGTAGCGTCATTTTGCATTTTCTCAACAAATTCAGGAGTGAGCTTGCCTGTATCGGAATACCAAACACCTCTCCAAGCGTAAGAAGAGGCGTCGTAGGCGTAATTGCCGTGTCCTCCCCATACTGGCTGGAAGTAGAGTAAGGTATGCTTATGATAATCAGGCAGGATACGGTACCACATGTCGTAATGAGCACGATACAACTCGGCATCTGCTAGGATTTGTTCTTTTATTTTGGAGAGTTCGGCCTGATAGACTTCGGGATTGCTTAGTTTTAGAGATTGATCAATGTAACGATCGTAGGAACTAAAGATGAGATTTGATAGGTTTGAAATGATGTAAACATTGTCCTCGCTCGTTGTTAATAGCGGGAGTAACATATTTGGATAGGTATCGCGGATACGAGGCGTAATCACTTCTTCAGGGATTTGAGGATCTTTTAATCGCTCATAGACATTTAGTCTGCTGTTATCTTCATCGCTCAGAACGGTAGATTTAGTCTCTACGATAAAGGCATCTGTCGTCTGTTTGAACCAATCGTTATCAGACATTTCAGGTAAAAAGATTTCTCGATAGGCTTCAAGGAAATCAGTCAGGGAAGCCTTGTCTGTGACAGATGCAAAGTTCTCTGCATAGGAAAGATAACTTCTTTGCGGACTGTAACTCTGGTAGTCATTTTGTCCAAAATTTATGAGAGCATCTAGTGAATCCGCTTCTCCTCCGAAGAAATCCGTATGGAACATTGTTAATTCCTTGCTATTAATTTCTCCGTAATCAATATCATACCATCTATCGAGGTAGGCTAAACTGAGTAAGATAATTTCTTTATTCTCTTCGATAGTACGAATGGTTTGTCTGACTGATTCTGGATCATCTAGTTTAACAGACTCATCATTTATTAACGCTTTTTTTAGATAGTCACGAATATTTGTCTTAACTTTGTTAAATGGTTCTTCTAGATAGAGACGGTCCATTTGCTGCTCTTGATTTTCTGTAATGGAGAGAGCAGTATACATATTTTCAGAACGAAATTCAACCGCTTGTAGGCTTGGAACTACCTTGTCTAGAATGTCAGAGTAGTCCTGTAATGTTTGGAGAGGTGAATAAGTAACTCCCCAATCCGCTACTTGGTAGTAGGCACGTTTATCTTTGCTTTCTGTATATTGGAGCGGGAAAAATAAGGTGCTGCCATCTTCAAAGTGAGCTAGGAGTGTATTGATGTTTTCCTCTCTTCCCTGTATATCAGAAATAATGGTTTTGTCGGCCATGGGGACAAGGCTGATCATTTTACTACTAGCCAATTTGTGGTCTGCGCCAATATTGTTGGCAGCCTTTTTTAGTTGCTGGTTGTCGCTTGTTGGATCTAATTTTTTTAGATTGAAGAGCAAGGTTTCATTATTTATAGCGCTATCGGTACTATCTTGCTGCTGAGATGATGCAGTTGTGGAAGAGCTCTCTTTATTCTCGATAGATTGTGGAACTATATCCTTGTCAGTGACATAGCCTACATACTGATACTGCTTTATGTTACTTGGATCAGGAAGTTGGTCTCCGACTTTGAGCTGATGAACCTGATTGTAGCCTGCAAGTAAATTGCTTTCTAGAGCCTGGATGCTCTGGATAGGTAGAATAGAACCAGTGGCGGTCAGAAGAAGGATGGATGAAATAATTCTTTTCTTTTTGCCTTTTCCGACCAAACTTATTCCTAGAACTAGAAGAAGTCCCCCTCCAATCGTTAATAGATTGATTCCAGTCTCTCCTGTAGCTGGAAGAATCCCAAATATTTTTTTAGGTTCGGTCTTGTAGATGAGATAGATTGTCTGATTCTCCGTAGCTGTTTCTTTGGAAGGTGAGACAGTTTTTAGCTTAGATAAGACAGAATCCTTCTCTGAACTTGTTAGTTCATCTTGTGCAATATAGTGATATTGAACAGATACCGTCGAGGCATCATTTGCGTAAACTATAGGAGGCTGGCTTCCCCATAGGCTACTCACTATGGCTACTGTAGTACTAGATATGGCTAGTTGTTTAAGAGCGATTTTCTTGGTATACATTTTCCTCTCCTTTTTACATATTTACTTGTACAATCAGATTATACTACTTGTATGAAGAAAAAAATGCCAAATCGTTCACATTTTTGGGGCAATAGTGCATATTTTTTTAAAATTTTAAATGGTATATTTTTACTAGAGATAGAGGATGGTATCCTGGAATTTATTTTAGTAATTGGTGTCTTAATCATGTTCTTTTTAGCAATGTAATATTACTGTGTAGAAATTTTTCCAGATTTGTTTGTTTTATTGTGTTTTTATCTAAGAATACTGTGTATCCTAAGGGCAAACCTTGAAAATTGACTGGTTTTCTGCTACAATATATTATCGACTAAAACTGAAATAGGATGAATGATATGGTAACAAATGTACTTCGTTCTCTCATTGAAAATGATAAGGGAGAGCTAAGAAAACTTGAGAAAATGGCAGACAAGGTCTTCTCGTATGCCGATGAAATGGAAGCGCTGACTGATGAACAGTTGCAAGCTAAGACAGCAGAATTTAAGGAGCGATACAATAACGGCGAATCCCTCGACGATCTTTTGTACGAAGCTTATGCGGTAGTCCGTGAAGGAGCTCGTCGCGTATTGGGACTCTATCCCTACAAGGTTCAGGTTATGGGAGGAATCGTTCTTCACAACGGTGACGTTCCAGAAATGCGTACAGGTGAAGGTAAGACTCTGACTGCAACGATGCCTGTTTATTTGAATGCCTTGTCTGGTCAAGGTGTTCACGTAGTGACGGTTAACGAGTATCTTTCTACTCGTGATGCGACTGAAATGGGTGAATTGTACTCATGGCTTGGTCTATCAGTTGGTATCAACTTAGCTGCTAAATCACCCTTGGAAAAACGTGAGGCCTATAACTGCGATATTACTTATTCGACCAACTCAGAGATTGGTTTTGACTACCTCCGAGACAATATGGTTGTGCGTGCAGAAGACATGGTTCAACGTCCTCTCAATTACGCCTTGGTCGATGAAGTTGACTCAATCTTGATTGACGAAGCTCGTACGCCGTTGATTGTATCTGGTGCACAAGGTTCTGAAACAAACCAGTTGTATTTCTTGGCAGATAATCTTGTTAAATCTTTGACAACAGAAGATTACATCATTGACATTCCATCTAAAACGATTGGTCTGTCTGATTCAGGTATTGACAAAGCAGAGAAATTCTTCAAGTTAGATAACCTCTACGATATTGAAAATGTAGCCATTACCCATTTCTTGGATAATGCACTTCGTGCCAACTACATCATGACCTATGATATTGACTATCTGGTCAATGAAGACCAAGAGGTCATGATTATCGATCCATTTACAGGTCGTACGATGGAAGGTCGTCGCTATTCTGATGGACTTCACCAAGCCATCGAAGCTAAGGAAGGTGTACCGGTTCAAAACGAGTCTAAGACAAGTGCCTCTATTACCTACCAAAACCTTTTCCGTATGTATAAAAAATTATCAGGGATGACGGGTACTGGTAAAACAGAAGAGGAAGAATTCCGTGAAATCTACAACATCCGTGTTGTACCAATCCCAACCAACCGCCCAATCGCGCGTGTTGACCACGAAGATTTACTCTATCCAAGTCTAGAATACAAATTCAATGCCGTTATTGCGGATGTGAAGAGACGCTATGAGAAAGGGCAACCTGTCTTGGTCGGTACAGTTGCGGTTGAAACTTCTGATTTGATTTCTCAAAAATTGGTAGCTGCAGGTGTCCCTCACGAAGTATTGAATGCTAAAAACCACTATCGTGAAGCGCAGATTATTATGAATGCTGGTCAGCGTGGTGCGGTCACTATTGCGACCAACATGGCGGGACGCGGTACCGATATTAAGTTAGGTCCAGGTGTACGTGAACTTGGTGGACTATGTGTTATTGGTACTGAGCGCCACGAAAGTCGTCGTATTGATAACCAGCTTCGTGGACGTTCAGGTCGTCAAGGTGACCCAGGTGAATCACAATTCTATCTATCTCTCGAAGATGACTTGATGAAACGCTTTGGTTCAGAACGCATCAAAGTATTTATGGAGCGTATGAATCTAACAGAAGAAGAGTCTGTTATCAAGTCTAAAATGTTGACGCGTCAAGTTGAATCTGCTCAGAAGCGTGTGGAAGGGAACAACTACGACTCACGTAAACAAGTCCTTCAATATGACGATGTGATGCGTGAGCAACGTGAAATCATCTATCGCCAACGCCAGGATGTGATTACTGCTGACCGTGATTTGGCTCCTGAAATCAAAGCGATGATGAAACGGACGATTGAACGCCAAGTTGCTGGTCACTTCCTTGGTTCGAAAGATGAAGCTATTGATGGCATTATCAAATTTGCGCATGCAAATCTTGTTGAAGATGATACCTTGAGTAAAGCTACTTTTGAAGCAATGAATCAGAAAGAGATTGTCGAAGAGCTCTATGAACGTGCCTTGAGAGTTTATGATTCGCAAGTGAAAAAATTACGCGATGAAGAACGTGTACGCGAATTCCAGAAAGTTCTTATCCTTCGTGTTGTGGATAACAAATGGACAGACCATATTGATGCCTTGGATCAATTGCGCAATGCAGTCAGTCTTCGTGGATACGCTCAAAACAATCCAATCGTTGAATATCAATCAGAAGCATTTACTATGTTCAACGATATGATTGGGGCTATCGAGTTTGAAGTAACCCGCTTGATGATGAAGGCGCAAATTCATGACAATATTGAGCGTGAGCGCACAAGTCAAGAAGCACATACGACAGCTGTTAAGAATATTATGCCGAACCAATCGCATGCAATTCAGGAGAATGTATCTTTTGAAGGTGTTGATCGTAACGATCCATGCCCATGTCAATCTGGTAAGAAATTTAAAAATTGTCACGGCCGTAAATAGGAATGACGCGTGGACTGGACGGCTGTCCAGTCCTTTTGCAATTTTTAGACAAGTCACTAGAGTCAGTTCGTTTATTTTAATAAATGAAATGACTATGCAAAAGGAGACCGATTAATGATAGTAGGACATGGCATTGACCTTCAGGAGATGGAGGCGATTGAAAGTGCCAGAATCAAACACCAAGGGTTTCCCAAAAAGATTCTCACAGAGAAAGAATTTGAACGGTATCAAAGTCTGTCCGGTCGCCGTCAGTTAGAATATTTAGCTGGACGTTGGTCAGCCAAAGAAGCGCTGACCAAGGCCTTGGGAACAGGTATTGGTAAGATAGGATTTCATGATATTGAAATTCTGAATACCAGCAAAGGAGTTCCCTATGTGACGAAGAGTCCCTTTGATGGGAATATTTGGCTCAGCATTAGCCATTCAGGAAATTTTGTACAAGCTAGTGTGATTTTGGAGGAGAAAGATGATTGAAAGTGAACATCGACCCACGCAAATTCGGGTTAACTTAGATGCGATTGCGGAAAATTTCGAGCAAGTAATGATCAATTTGCCCCCGAAGACTGAAGCATTTGCTGTTGTTAAGGCGAATGCTTATGGTCATGGAGCTGTTGCGGTAGCGAAAAAGTTATCCAGTCAAGCAGCTGGTTTTTGTGTTTCGAATTTGGATGAAGCATTAGAGCTACGTAAAGCAGGTATCGAGCACCCTATCTTGATTTTAGGAGTAGTTCCTGTACGTTTTTTACCAGTAGCTCATCAACTCAATATCAGTGTGACAGTTGCCAGTCTGGACTGGTTGCAAGATGCAAAAGACTTGGAGGCGGATTTATCTGGTCTAACTGTCCATCTTAAGCTAGATACTGGTATGGGGCGGATTGGTTTTAGAAAAATAGCCGATTTGCTACAAGCGATTGCTATCCTTGAAGAATTAGAGTATGACATCGAAGGAGTCTATACTCATTTTGCTACTGCGGATGAGGTTGATCAGGCGCACTTCGAGAGTCAACTGTCTGTTTTTAAAGAATTTTTGGATGTTCTACCAATTACTCCGCGCTGGATTCATGCCAGTAATTCAGCAACAAGCATTTGGCATGCTGATACAGTATTTAACCTGGTTCGTTTGGGAAACATTCTTTATGGACTTAATCCGAGTGGACGAGTACTAGAACTCCCGTTTGAGGTTCAACCAGCCTTATCTCTCGTATCTGAAATTGTTCATGTAAAGCAGGTTGAAGCTGGCACAACAATTGGCTACGGAGCTACTTATCACAGCACCGCCTCAGAATGGATTGCGACCGTTCCGATAGGATATGCAGATGGTCTCGTACGAAGCTTACAGGGCTTATCAGTCTTAGTCGATGGGCAGGCCTGTGAAATTGTAGGGCGTATTTCGATGGACCAGATTACCATTCGTTTACCTCATGCTTATCCACTTGGTCAAAAAGTCACCCTAATCGGTCAAGATGGAGATAAAACGATCTCTGTTCAGGAGTGGGCTGATCGCATCGGAACCATAAATTACGAGGTGGTTTGTCTTTTGACAGATCGCCTACCTCGAATTTTTGAGTAACAGCGATAGTAAAAGTGACAATAATCTGCCTCTTTCACTAGAATAGAAGGGTAAAATATTAGAGAAGTGTTACCTAGATATTGTCTATAATACAAATATCGTCATTTAGTTGACTTTTATTACTTCGATGTAAGGGGAGTAGGAAAGACTCGACTAGGTCAAAAAGAGTTCCCCTCACTTCCAAGCAGTTGGCTCGGGCTAAAATAGTCCACTGGACTGTTAAACCCAATCAACCACTGCACTGAGATGTTGACACTAACTTTGAGTTTTCGTATAAAAAGCCTAAAAAAATAGCTTAGAATTGCATCGTCAGAAACGTTGATTCTAAGCTATTTTTGTTTATTCAAATTTTAATTGCTACTCAATGAAAATTAAAATCAGACTAGCTCCAAAGGTTTGGGAAAACTTTGGAGCTTGACACTTATCAAATCAAGTCAACAACGTCTGATTTTGATTTTCGAAGAGTATGAAAGAGGGAACTGATCGACCTCGTTGTGATTATTGCTCGTTAAAAAAAGCTTCATAGAGTGCGTGCAGGGCGCGTTTCTTTTCTTCGGTTTTGACAACGAACATAACAGAAACTTCACTGGCTCCCTGTGAAATCATTGCCAAGTTGACGTTTTGTTTAGAGAGGGCGGTGGTAGCGGTAGCTGTTACACCGACATGGCTCTTCATATTTTCACCAACAATCATGATAATAGATAAACCATGTTCGATTTCGGCCTTGTCAACTTCCATTTTCGTATTGAGTTGACGAAGGATCTCTTCTTCCTTAATAGGAGTCAATTCACGCTCACGGACTACGATGGATAAATCGTCAATCCCGGTCGGCATGTGCTCCCAGCGAATATTGAGATCTTCGAGAATTTGCAACACCTTACGACCAAAACCAACTTCACGGTTCATCAAGTATTTGGACAAGTTAATGCTGACAAAACCATCGTCTGCGGCAATGCCGACAACAGGAACTGTTTGCTCGGTATGTTTGTGTACAATTCGGGTACCAGGGTGAGTTGGGTTATTGGTGTTTTTGATAACCAATGGAATCCGCCCGCGATAGGCAGGAAGGAGGGCTTCATCGTGGAGGACGGAGAAACCTGCATAAGCTAATTCTCGCATTTCACGATAGGTCAATTCTTTGATTGAATGTGGATTTTTTATGATGCCAGGATGGGCAGCAAAAATACCATCGACATCTGTAAAGTTTTCATAGAGGTCAGCCTTAACCCCGGCAGCAATGATGGAACCTGTAATATCCGATCCACCTCTTGAGAAGGTACAAATCTGGTTATCAACAGTTACACCGAAGAATCCTGGGATAATGAGTACTTCATCTGTATCACGAAGCTCTTCGATTTTGTCATAACTTGAAGGCAAAATGCGAGCATTTCCTGGTTCGGAGCTGACGATAATACCAGCTTTTTTAGGATGGACATAGCGTGCAGGCAATCCTCTGTGGGTAAAATATTCGGCAATCAATTTGGCATTATTATCTTCACCAGCTGCTAAGAATGCGTCGTAAAGGAATTCATTGTCATCAATTGGTAGGCTGGCCAAAGAGATGATGCTGTCTGCGATTTTCTTCATGCTGTTAGCTGTGAAACCAAGTTCGTCAACCATTGCTTGATAACGGTTGATGATCCATTCTTGACTGGCAGTCACATCTTTTCCGTTAACATATTCTTTATAATATTTAATCAACGCATCAGTAACTTTAGTATCCTCGGCATTGCGTTTTCCAGGTGCAGACACAACAACAAAGCGACGTTCTGAATCAGATTGAACAATATTGAAAACTTTTTCTAACTGTCCAGCTGAAGCAAGTGAGCTTCCCCCAAATTTAATAACTTTCATTCTCATCTCCTTGGATATTTTTTTCTATTATAGCAGAATGATATGAAATTGTCAGTATGTTCAGACAAATCTTGCCAAGAATTTTATCGAAAAACGAACAAGAGACAAGTATGAAAATTTCAGAAAAACATTTTTTTCTTTCAACTGTGTTACAATTAAAGTAATAGGAGGCGATTATGGTAAAAGCAATTATTTTCGACATGGATGGTGTACTTTTTGACACAGAAACATTCTATTTCCAGCGTCGAGCGGATTTTTTAGCGACAAAAGGTTTATCGGTTGATCATTTGGATCCATCTATATTTGTCGGTGGAAGGGCTAGTCAAATTTGGCAACGGATTTTAGGGGATGATTATGATAACTGGGATGTCCCTGCCTTGGAAGAAGAATATCGTGTGTATAAAGAAAAGCGACCTACCCCTTATGCAGAGAGGATTTTTCCTGAAGTTAAAGCGGTATTGGAGAGACTAACTATCCAAGGTATTCCTGTAGTTTTGGCTTCAAATACCGACCGTTCAGAAATCGAACGTGCTCTACTAGATGCTGGTATACGCTCTCACTTTAGTCATGTTTTCTCAGCGATGGATTGTGAGGCCCCAAAACCAGATCCCGCAGTTTATATGAAAGCAGCTAGTGCAACAGAAGTGGCTAAATCGGATATTTTAGTATTTGAAGATAGTGCTAAGGGAATTGAAGCGGCTAAAAAAGCAGGATTGACAGTTTGGGCTATTCGAGACCAGCATTATGGAATTGATCAGTCGAAAGCAGATAGATTGGTAGACAATCTTGAAGACGCCTTTGATTTATTGCGATTTTAAGAAATATTATATTGTAGTCCAAGTATTAGTTCTCCGTGAAAAATGGTGTTTCTAGCTCAGAATCCAGTTCAATCTTCCGAAAGTATTAACGTGAAAAAATGAAAGTTGTAAATTAAACTTAGAGCCTATATTTACAGTTCAGACTTGCATATTGAGGTTGTTTTTTTCAAAATACAGTCACTATTTCCCTCAAAAATTGCCTTGATGAGCGAAAAAGCCAAGGGCTTTGCGTGTGAATATAGGTTCTTAGACACGTTATTTTCTAGCATATCTAAATTTTATATTTCGATGATAGCCCCCCTCTTTTTCGGACGTCACACTTTCCTTGCTAGAAAAAAAGTGACAATTGTAAAAACTGTGTTACAATGGAAAACAAGAATTTGAAGTTTGATGTTCAAATCTTTTAATTATCAAACTATTTTGAAAGGAGCAAGGGAATGGCCTACCAAACAATTCGTTATGAAGTAATTGATTCCGTAGCGATTCTAACTTTAAACAGACCGGAAGTGGCAAATGGTTTTAATATTCCTATGTGTGAAGAAATCTTAGAAGCAATCCGCCTTGCAGAAGGGGATGCCTCCGTCAAAATTTTACAAATTCAAGCACAGGGTTCCATTTTCTCCGTGGGTGGAGATTTAGTTGAGATGAAGCGTGCAGTTGATGATGATGATATTGCTTCTTTGGTAAAAATAGCAGAGCTGGTGAATGATATTTCGTTTGCGATGAAGAAATTGTCTAAAGTGGTCATTATGGTGACAGATGGGGCAGTGGCCGGAGCCGCGGCTAATATGGCGGTGGCAGCTGATTTTGTTATTGGCTCCAGCAAGACAAAATTCATCCAAGCCTTTGTAGGTGTTGGACTTGCGCCGGATGCGGGGGGGCTCTTTCTACTGAGTCGTGCTATTGGGGCAAATCGTGCTAGTCACTTGGCGATGACTGGAGAGGGCTTATCAGCGGATAAGGCTTTAGAATATGGGATTATTTATAAATTGGCAGAGCCAGAAAAACTAGAAAAGACGGTTGCCCAGGTCATAAAAAAACTCTTGCGAGGCTCAGTAAATTCTTATGCAGCAATCAAACAACTGACATGGGAAAGTCAATTTAAAGACTGGGAGTCTTATCGCCGATTAGAGCTGGATTTGCAAGAAACATTGGCCTATAAAGAGGATTTTAAAGAGGGAGTTCGAGCGCATGCAGAACGACGTAGACCAGTGTTTACGGGAGATTAATTTTTAAATTAGTAAAAAATGTTTGACAATCAAAGTTTTATGGTTTATACTTTGACTATCAAAGTAAAGGAGGCCTGTTTTGGAAGATCCAAAAGTAAATGAATATCTAACGGCCATTTTTAACAATGTGTTGGTGATTGAAGAAACAAGTCTGCGTGGTAGCCGATTCAATGATATTTCGATTAAGGAAATGCACACGATTGATGTGATAGGAAGTATTGATGGAGCTACTCCGAGTGATGTTGCTCGGACTTTGATGGTAACCTTAGGTACTGTTACAACTAGCTTGAACAATTTGGAAAGAAAAGGATACGTGGAACGTATTCGTTCGACCAAAGATCGGCGAGTTGTTCATCTCTACCTGACCAAAAAAGGTCGACTGGTCTATCGTTTGCATCAACGATTTCACAATGAAATGGTTAAGCAGATTACAGATGGTATGGATGATGCAGAGTATCAGGTAATGAAGAAAGGACTCATGAAACTCTATCACTTCTTGGAGGATTTGAAATGAGAAACCATGCTAAAATCATTCAGGTGGCCCACTATCTTCCGAAGAAGATTGTGACCAATGATGATTTGGCTCAACGAATGGAGACCAGTGATGAGTGGATTCGTAGCCGTACAGGTATCGGTCAACGGCACATTGTTACTGGAGAGACGACGAGTGATTTGGCTAGTCAAGTGGCTAGAAAATTACTGGAAAAGTCTCAGCTAGATGCTAGTGAAATTGACTTCATCATCGTAGCAACGATTACTCCAGATGCTTCAATGCCATCTACGGCGGCTATGGTCCAAGCAGCAATTGGGGCGAAAAAGGCTTTTGCCTATGATCTCGTTGCAGCTTGTTCAGGATTTGTTTTTGCGCTATCAACAGCGGAAAAATTGCTTGCTTCAGGAGTCTATAAGAGAGGACTTGTCATTGGAGCTGAGACCCTATCTAGGTCTGTCGACTGGTCGGATCGATCAACGGCTGTTTTATTTGGAGATGGTGCTGGAGGAGTTTTGCTGGAAGCGTGTGAACAACCGAGCTTTTTAGCAGAAATCTTACGAACGGATGGCGGTCGAGGTGCTAGTCTGACAGCAGGGATAGATCAGAAAGAGACGCCATTCTCGACACAAAGTCGTCAGCAACCCTTTATCCAAATGGAGGGCAGAGCTATATTTGAATTTGCTACGAGGGATGTTACGGCAACCATGGCAGAGCTGCTAGAACAAGCTGATATGACTGTGGATTGTGTTGATTATTTCTTGCTCCATCAGGCCAATATACGTATCCTAGATAAGATGGCTCGTAAATTGGGAGTGGCGCGTGAAAAATTTCCAGCAAATATGGATAAATATGGCAATACCAGTGCAGCAAGTCTTCCCATTCTCTTATCAGAATGTGTAGAGAGCGGAATGTTGCGATTGGATGGAAGCCAGACTGTTCTCATGGCTGGTTTCGGTGGAGGCCTCACATGGGGAACTCTACTCTTACAACTTTAGTTAATTCCTTGCCCTAGGCAAGATTAAAATATTTTATTTTCCAAAAGGAGACACATATCATGGCAGTATTTGAAAAAGTACAGGAAATCATCGTTGAAGAATTGGGTAAGGATGCTGAAGAAGTAACCCTTACAACAACCTTTGAAGATTTGGATGCAGATTCATTGGATCTTTTCCAAGTTATCTCTGAAATCGAAGATGCCTTCGATATTCAAATCGATACTGAAGAAGGTTTGACAACTGTAGGCGATTTGGTTGCCTACGTTGAAGAAAAAACAAAATAATATTTCTAAGGAAAAGTGCTATTTAGCATTTTTCTTAAGTCGAATACTTTGATAATCAAAACATTGAAATATCAAACTATTTTTTGAGTGAGGGGGCAACCCTTCACTTGTTTACCTAATGATTTGATATTCAAATGATTAGGTAAGCAAGAAAAAAAGATGAGGGAATTATGAAGACGAAAATAACAGAATTGCTCGATATTAAGTATCCAATTTTTCAAGGTGGTATGGCTTGGGTAGCTGATGGAGATTTGGCTGGTGCCGTATCTAATGCAGGTGGTCTAGGAATCATCGGTGGAGGAAATGCTCCAAAAGAGGTGGTCAAGGCAAATATTGACAAGGTTAAATCTATCACGGACAAGCCTTTCGGTGTCAATATCATGCTTTTGTCTCCTTTTGCGGATGACATTGTTGACTTGGTCATCGAAGAAGGTGTGAAAGTTGTCACTACAGGAGCAGGAAATCCAGGGAAGTATATGGAGCGTCTCCATGCTGCAGGAATTACAGTTATTCCTGTTGTACCAAGTGTAGCCCTTGCGAAACGCATGGAAAAATTAGGGGTAGATGCTGTTATTGCTGAAGGTATGGAAGCTGGAGGCCATATTGGTAAATTGACCACCATGACCTTGGTTCGTCAGGTTGTTGAAGCCGTATCTATTCCTGTTATTGCTGCTGGAGGTATTGCAGATGGTGCAGGTGCAGCGGCAGCATTCATGTTGGGTGCAGAAGCGGTGCAAGTTGGAACTCGTTTTGTAGTAGCTACAGAGTCCAATGCCCATCAGGCTTATAAGGAAAAAGTTTTAAAAGCTAAGGATATTGATACAACTGTATCTGCTTCTATTGTTGGACATCCTGTGAGAGCTATCAAGAATAAGTTGTCATCTGCTTATGCAGCTGCAGAACGTGATTTCTTAGCAGGGAAAATTACAGAAGAAGAAATTGAAGTGCTTGGGGCAGGGGCCCTTCGCAATGCCGTTGTGGACGGTGATGTAACAAATGGCTCCGTGATGGCTGGTCAAATTGCTGGTCTGGTTTCTAAAGAAGAATCTTGTGAAGATATTTTGAAAGACATCTATTATGGAGCAGCCAAAGTGATTAGAGAAGAGGCAAGCCGTTGGGCTTCGGTTGGAGAATAGGATGACAAAGACAGCTTTTCTTTTTGCAGGTCAAGGGTCTCAGACAGTGGGGATGGCTCGCGACCTTTACGAATATTCCCCGATAGTTAGAGAAACGTTTGACCAGGCTAGTCAGATTCTGGGGTATGACATTCGCGATCTGATTGACAATCAAGAGGATAAATTACATCAGACTCGCTATACCCAGCCCGCTATTTTGACAACTTCCCTAGCTATCTATCGTTTGTTGGTAGAAAAGGGAATACAACCTGATATGGTAGCTGGTCTATCCTTGGGAGAATATTCAGCTCTGGTGGCATCGGGAGCATTGGCCTTTGAAGATGGGATTGCCCTGATTGCTAAGCGTGGTGAATATATGGAAACAGCTGCGCCAGCAGGAACTGGTAAGATGGTTGCTGTTCTCAACACAGATGTCAACTTGATAGAAGAAGTCTGTTCGTCAGTTACCTCTGGGATTGTTTCCCCAGCCAACTACAATACACCAGCCCAAATCGTCATCGGAGGCGAGGTTGCTGCAGTGGATGAGGCGGTTGAATTGCTGAAGGAAGCAGGTGTCAAACGGATGATTCCGCTCAATGTATCGGGGCCTTTCCACACGGCTCTCTTGCGTCCAGCGTCGGAGCAATTGGCTCAGGCCTTGGAGCAGGTGGAATTTGCGGACTTCCAAGTAGAATTGGTTGGTAATACAGAAGCCAAGGTCATGAAAAAAGAGGACATCAAGTCCCTCTTGACCCGTCAGGTCATGGAGCCAGTTCGTTTTTATGAATCAATCGCCACCATGCAGGCGGCTGGAGTGACTAAGTTTATCGAAATCGGTCCAGGTAAAGTCTTATCAGGATTTGTCAAGAAAATCGATAAGACAGCGCATGTTGTAGCAATTGAAGATATAGAGGGGCTACAAATAGTATTGAATAAATCATGAGGAGGAATCATGGAATTAACAAATAAAAATGTTTTTGTAACAGGTTCAAGTCGAGGAATCGGCTTGGCCATTGCCCATAAGTTTGCCAGTCTTGGTGCCAATGTGGTGCTGAACGGTCGTGGTCAATTAGGGCAAGAGATTCTGGATAGCTTTGCAGATTACGGTGTGAAAGTCCTAGCTATTTCAGGAGATATTTCGAGCGCGGAAGATGCCAAACGAATGGTGGCAGAAGCCATCGAAACCCTCGGGAGCGTCGATATTTTGGTCAACAATGCAGGGATTACCAAAGACGGTATGGCTCTTCGTATGACAGAAGAGGATTTTGATACGGTTCTGAAGGTAAATCTTACTGGAACTTTTAATATGACGCAGGCTGTTTTGAAACCAATGACAAAGGCTCGTGAGGGTGCTATTATCAATCTGTCAAGTGTATCTGGCTTGATTGGAAATGCTGGACAGGCCAATTATTCTGCTTCTAAGGCAGGTGTGATTGGATTTACTAAAGCCATTGCCCGTGAGGTTGCTGGGCGAAATGTTCGTGTCAATGCGATTGCGCCGGGCTTTATCCAGTCTGATATGACAGATGTTTTATCTGACAAGATTAAAGAAGCTATGACTGCACAAATTCCTATGAAACGCTTTGGTGCGACAGAAGAAGTAGCTGATGTTGCTGTATTCCTTGCCAAGCAAGAATATCTAACTGGACAGGTGATTGCGGTTGACGGCGGTTTGACCATGCAGTAATCCAGTCTTCCAGTTTATCTTTTATTACTTCGACGAGCGAGGAAACTACGTTTCCAGATTTCCAGCTTCAAACAATCTATTGGATTGTTTGAACTCGCTTTGCCGTACTAACGGAGCGTTACTTACTATCGTAAGTACGATTTCCAATCTTCAATAGTCCACTGGACTATTGAAGATGTCTGCAGCTTGTTGAAATGAACTTTGTTCGTAGTACTAAAAGCAAACTGAAAGACTGCAATAACGCACTGTAAATTCAATGTTGTTTTGTGTGTTATTTTAAGAGAGGTTTGAAAATGACAAAATTAAATCGTGTAGTAGTAACAGGCTACGGTCTGACATCTCCAATCGGAAATACGCCAGAGGAGTTCTGGGATAGTTTGAAAGCAGGGAAAATTGGGATCGGAAAGATTACCAAGTTTGATACCAGTGAATATTCGGTCCATAATGCTGCGGAATTAAAAGATTTTCCTTTTGACAAATATTTCGTTAAAAAGGATACAAATCGCTACGATAATTACTCACTCTATGCACTCTATGCAGCTAAAGAAGCGATTGCTAATGCACAGCTGGATACAGAGACAGTGGATAGTGACCGTTTTGGCGTTATCTTATCAACAGGTATCGGTGGTATTTTGGAAATTGAAGAGCAAGTGGCTCGGATGAACGAAAAAGGTCCAAAACGCATTCGTCCCATGGCTCTTCCAAAGGCCTTGCCAAACATGGCTGCTGGAAATATTGCTATGCAGGTCGGTGCCAATGGTGTCTGCAAGTGTGTCATCACAGCCTGTGCTTCGTCAAATGATGCCTTAGGAGAAGCCTTCCGTGAAATCAAGTTTGGTTTCCAAGATGTCATGTTGGCAGGTGGAGCAGAAGCAGCCATTACTCCGTTTGCAATCGGTGGCTTCCAAGCTTTGACAGCTATGTCGACTACTGAGGATCCAGAACGTGCGTCTATTCCATTTGACAAGGACCGCAATGGTTTTGTCATGGGAGAGGGTTCCGCGGTTCTAGTATTGGAAAGTTTGGAACACGCAGAAGCGCGTGGGGCGACGATTTTGGCTGAAATCGTTGGTTATGGAAATACTTGCGATGCTTACCACATGACTTCTCCACATCCAGAAGGTCTGGGTGCTATTAAGGCCATGAAGTTGGCCATTTCAGAAGCAGGTTTAGAACCAGCTGATATTGACTATATCAATGCCCATGGTACTTCGACACCGGCTAATGAAAAAGGGGAAAGCCAAGCTATCGTATCCGTCTTCGGCAAGAACACGCCAGTTTCTTCCACCAAGTCCTTTACAGGTCACTTGTTGGGGGCAGCGGGTGCAGTTGAGGCGGCAGCAGTCATTGAGGCCATGCGTCATTCTTACGCACCAAAGACAGCTGGTACGACAGAATTATCTGAAGATATTGAAGCGGATGTCATTTATGGACAGGGGCGTGATATGGAAATCCGCCATGCCATTTCAAATACATTTGGCTTTGGAGGTCACAACTCGGTGATTGCTTTCAAACGTTGGGAGGCTTAAGTGAATATTACAGAAATAAAGGACTTGATGAGTCAGTTTGACCAGTCAAGTTTGCGAGAATTTTCATATAGCAATGCTGGGGAAACCTTGCATTTCAGTAAAAATCAGCAGGCGACAGCGGCTCCGAGTCCAGCGGTAGAAGCTCCGCTTGTTCCAGTAACTCCTGCAAGCCCAGCCCCTGTGCCAGCAGTCGAAACCAGTGAGCCAGCTCCAGTAGAAGCAGGTGCAAGCTCTGTGGCAGAAGGTACGGTAGTGGAAAGTCCCTTGGTCGGCGTGGCTTATTTGTCGCCAGCCCCTGACAAGCCAGCCTTTGTAGCAGTTGGCGATACGGTCAAAAAAGGGCAGACTCTCATGATTATCGAAGCCATGAAGGTCATGAACGAAGTGCCTGTTGACCGTGACGGTGTGGTCACAGAGATTTTGGTGGCCAACCAGGACGTTGTAGAATTTGGACAAGGATTGGTACGCATCAAATGATTGATATTTTGAAAATTAAAGAGGCTCTTCCTCATCGCTATCCAATGCTCTTGGTCGATCGTGTCCTTGAAGTATCGGAAGATGAGATTGTGGCTCTCAAAAATGTGACCATTAACGAGCCCTTCTTTAACGGACATTTCCCAGACTATCCTGTCATGCCAGGTGTTCTCATCATGGAGGCGTTGGCACAAACCGCAGGTGTCTTGGAATTGTCCAAGGAAGAAAACAAGGGCAAGCTGGTCTTTTATGCCGGCATGGATAAGGTTAAATTTAAGAAGCAAGTTGTACCTGGTGACCAGTTGATTATGACCGCTAAATTTGTCAAACGCCGTGGAACCATTGCGGTCGTTGAGGCAAAGGCAGAAGTGGACGGAAAACTGGCTGCGTCGGGGGTGTTGACTTTTGCTATTGGTAAATAAATCAGTTCTCCATTTTATCTTTTATTGCGTCGACGAACGAGGAAACTTCGTTTCCTTATTTCCAACTTCAAATAATTTCATCATTATTTGAACTCGTTTTGACGTACCCAAGTACTGTCTACAACAATCGATACGAATTTTATTCGTCTCATTTCCAACCTCCAAAGGTTTCCTAAACCTTTGGAGCAAGCACTAAAAGTAAAATGAAGAACTGCTATTGATAACCGTTATTTAATATTCTCGCCTTGAGATTGTTATAACAATTATTCTATGTTAAAAAGGAGATAGGATTCATCATGTTTGAGAAGATTTTGATTGCCAATCGTGGTGAGATTGCAGTGCGGATTATTCGTGCGGCCAGGGAGTTGGGGATTGCGACGGTGGCTGTCTATTCAGAGGCTGACAAGGAAGCCCTCCACACCATGTTGGCAGATGAGGCTATCTGTATTGGACCGGCTCGTTCGACAGATTCCTATCTCAATATGCAGGCGGTCATCTCGGCGGCTGTTGTGACGGGTGCCCAGGCCATTCATCCCGGCTTTGGATTTTTGAGTGAAAACTCCAAATTCGCCACCCTCTGTGAAGAGGTCGGTATCAAGTTTATCGGACCTTCTGGGACGGTCATGGATACCATGGGCGATAAAATCAATGCTCGGTCGGAGATGATTAAGGCTCAAGTGCCTGTTATTCCAGGATCAGACGGTGAAGTCTTAACCAGCCAAGAAGCCCTTGAAATCGCTGAAAAGATTGGCTACCCTGTCATGCTCAAGGCATCGGCTGGTGGTGGCGGTAAGGGGATTCGTAAGGTGGAAAAAGCCGAAGACCTAGTGCCTGCCTTTGAATCAGCTTCCAGTGAAGCCAAGGCAGCCTTTGGTAACGGAGCCATGTATATGGAGCGTGTCGTCTATCCAGCCCGCCACATCGAAGTACAGATTTTGGCAGATCAGTACGGTCATGTCATTCATCTGGGCGAACGGGATTGTTCCCTTCAACGCAACAACCAGAAGGTCTTGGAAGAAGCTCCGTCGATTGCTATCGGCCAGACCATGCGGGATCGTATCGGTCAAGCAGCAGTGCGGGCTGCCCAGTCAGTTGGCTATGAAAATGCGGGTACCATTGAGTTCCTATTGGATGAAGCCAAGGGCGAATTTTACTTCATGGAAATGAACACACGGGTGCAGGTGGAACATCCAGTTACTGAATTTGTTACCGGTGTGGATATTGTCAAGGAACAAATCAAGATTGCGGCTGGTCAGGAACTCAGCGTCCGCCAAGAAGATGTGCGGATTACAGGCCATGCCATTGAATGCCGTATCAATGCTGAAAATCCAGCCTTCAATTTTGCCCCAAGTCCAGGTAAGATTTCCAATCTCTACCTACCAAGCGGTGGCGTTGGTTTGCGTGTGGATTCGGCAGTTTATCCAGGCTACACCATTCCGCCATATTATGATTCTATGATTGCCAAGGTTATCGTGCATGGGGAAAATCGTTTTGAAGCCCTGATGAAGATGCAGCGAGCCCTATACGAATTGGAAATTGACGGAGTGGTGACCAATACTGACTTCCAGCTGGATTTAATTTCCGACAAGCGAGTGGTGGCTGGTGATTACGACACCGCCTACCTCATGGAAGAATTTTTACCCCGCTATCAAGCAGAATTATAGTCTTTTAGTTTACTTTTAGTACTCGCTCCAACTATCTGGTGGATAGTTGGAGGTTGGAAATAGAGCGAACAAAGTTCGCATCAACAGCCACAGGCATAACTCAATGCTTTCTTGTTTCTAGGCATTGACTTGAAACAGTCCCCCAGACTGTTTCAATCAGGCAAGGCGAGTTCAAATACTCCAGTGGAGTGTTTGAAGTTGGAAATAAGGAAACGGAGTTTCCTCTTACGTCGAAGTAATAAAAGGAAAACTAAATGACGATAAAAAAGTAAACTAGGAGAATGCTATGGCTTTGTTTCGCAAAAAGGACAAATATATCCGCATCAACCCCAATCGTTCGCGGATAGAGTCAGCACCTCAAGCAAAGCCAGAGGTGCCAGATGAACTCTTTTCCAAATGCCCAGCTTGTAAGGTAATCCTTTACAAGAAGGACTTGGGACCAGAGAAAACCTGTCAACACTGTTCCTATAATTTTCGAATTACAGCCCAGGAACGCTTGGCATTGACAGTGGATGAAGGCTCGTTCGAGGAATTGTTTACAGGGATTGAAACCAAAAATCCCTTGAACTTCCCTAATTATCTCGAAAAACTGGCAGCCACCCGTCAAAAGACAGGTTTGGACGAGGCTGTTTTGACAGGAAAGGCGACAATCGGCGGACAACCAGTTGCCCTTGGAATCATGGATTCTCACTTTATCATGGCTTCAATGGGAACAGTGGTCGGTGAGAAAATTACCCGCCTCTTTGAACTGGCTACTGAAGAGAAATTGCCAGTCGTCCTTTTTACCGCATCTGGCGGTGCTCGGATGCAGGAAGGCATTATGAGCCTGATGCAAATGGCTAAGATTTCGGCAGCTGTAAAACGCCATTCCAATGCTGGCCTCTTCTACCTGACAGTCTTGACAGACCCGACAACAGGAGGTGTGACGGCTAGTTTTGCTATGGAGGGCGATATTATCCTGGCTGAGCCGCAGACCTTGGTTGGCTTTGCTGGCCGCAGGGTCATTGAGTCAACTGTGCGTGAAAATCTGCCAGACGATTTCCAGAAGGCTGAATTTTTACAAGAACACGGCTTTGTCGATGCCATTGTGAAGCGTCAGGACTTGCCAGCGACCATTAGTCGCTTGTTGAGAATGCATGGAGGTGTCAGATGACCAGTGATGTAGCACGTATGATCCGTTTGGCACGTGACCAAGCTCGCCTGACGACCTTGGACTATGCCACACAGCTCTTTGATGACTTTATCGAATTGCACGGCGATCGAAATTTCCGCGATGACGGAGCAGTTGTGGGTGGCATCGGCTTTATAGCAGGTCAGCCGGTGACAGTTATTGGTATCCAAAAAGGGAAGAACCTCCAGGACAACCTCAAACGCAACTTCGGTCAGCCCCACCCAGAAGGCTACCGCAAAGCCCTTCGTCTCATGAAGCAGGCGGAGAAGTTCGGTCGTCCCGTTGTCACCTTTATCAATACCGCTGGAGCCTATCCAGGTGTCGGTGCCGAGGAGCGTGGGCAGGGCGAGGCCATTGCCCGAAACCTCATGGAGATGAGCGACCTCAAGGTACCCATTATCGCCATTATCATCGGTGAGGGAGGCTCTGGTGGAGCACTTGCCCTAGCAGTCGCAGACCAGGTCTGGATGCTGGAAAACTCCATGTACGCCGTCCTCAGCCCTGAAGGTTTCGCCTCTATCCTCTGGAAAGACGGCGGTCGGGCCATGGAAGCGGCAGAACTCATGAAGATCACTTCTTATGAGTTGGAGAAACTCCAAGTGGTTGATCGGGTTGTTTTGGAAAATGGCAGAGCGACAAAGGAAGTCTTGGCCGACATCAAGGAAAACTTGGTCAGTCAGTTGGCTCAACTACAAGCCTTGCCACTTGATGAGCTACTCGAAAACCGTTATCAACGCTTTAGGAAATACTAGGAAGACCTAGTATTTTTTTGCTATATTTGATATAATAAATGAAATTATTTCAGGAGGTTTTCCATGTTAGTAAAAGCGGATCTATCAAACGCAGAAGAATTGCTACCTATTCAACACCGAGCATTTGCAGCCTTGTATGAAACCTATCAGGACCAATACAACCCTGCCATTGAAACTATGGACTACTTCCAATCACGGTTTGCACGACCAAATTGCACCTACTACAAGATTGTCGAGGAAGGGCACACAGTCGGACTGGTACGAACAACGGTCGCTGAAGATGCAGACCAGGGCTGGCTAGGTCTGATTGGCATTGATCCAGACCACAGAGGAAAAGGCTATGGTCATAAGGCAATGCTAGAATTAGAAAGTCTTTATCCGACAGTCAAGCGGTGGGTACTCTGTACGGTTTTACAGGAGCCTAGATTGGTCGCTTTCTACGAAAAACTCGGCTACAAGGCTATCAAAACCGAGCCTGAGCAGGAAGGCATGGATATGGTCTATATGGAGAAGTGGATAGGAGATTCAGATGTTTGAACAATGCCGTAGATATTTGGAATATCAAGGAGTTCATTATTGCAAGCCTGAAAAGGCAGGAGCTTCGGCAAGCGACATGACAGCCTTAAGAAGCTTAGCACAGGCAGCACGTAAGGAGTTTCAGACATTAAGTTTAGCCTTAGCTGAGCAAGTCGGTCCCTTGGTGCCCGAGAGAGTCAGTCAATGGATGAACCAAGCCCAGATTTGCAGACCGCATTTTTGGACCTATTACCGCCTTCCCTCTGCTAGTTCGTCGGCCCCAGCTTTCGCCATTCGTCTGTATGGTAAGGGAGCTGAAGCGGGGATTTCAGTAGAAGTTAGCTTCATTGAGCGAAAGAAGGTAGAGACCTCTCTGCTTCAGCAAAACCGTGTGCTGAACTGTCCGATTCAGGCACCGCTTTATTACAGGGTACAGGAGGGACAGGTATTTTATCGCTTGGATGGAACGGAGGAGAATAGGCAGATTTTACTAGAAGCTGTTGAAACGGGACAGGTTCGAAAAGTACTGGTCAAATATGACGTACCATTTGAAACGGTTGAGTCCGAAGAGGAACTGCTAGACCGCTTGGTTGGAGGCTTTTTTCTACTAGAACCTTATCTGAAGATGACAAAAACCACTGAATGATCAGTGGGCTGACAGTAAACAAGCATTGTCAGGATGTTTGTTTTTTGGTCATATTGATAAATCGATTGTATTATTGTAAAATTGTACTGTAAAAATAACACAAAGTATTTCAATGATATAATTGTTTGAATATTTGTATGTTGTGTAGCAGTAAAGGAGATGGGTGTGGAGAATGTAAGTCAAGGGATGAAATGGCTTGGTCGCAAGCTTTGGATACTACTGAGAGCGTTTGGTTTGGTATTGATTGCTGTTTTTCCAGATGCTATTTTAGAAATGTCTACCTCACCAGTAGCTCATTTGGGAATAGCTTTATCTTCCATTGGAGTTATGGTCTTTATGTATTGGAGGGCTGAAAAGAATGGCATTACCATCTGGGATAGAAGTTTTTTAACTTGGAAAGGTCTTGGTTTTGTTGTCGTAACTTTCACAGTGGCTCAGCTATTTAAACACCTTGGCTATTACATTATGGAACTTCAGGGGATTGAAGATACTAGCAATGAGATTGAATTAACAAAGATATTGGAGAACATTCCATTTTGGGTGGCTCTGATCAATATGGCTTGTTTGCCTGCTATCGCAGAAGAGGTCATTACTAGAGGCTATCTATTCAAAAAGCTATTTGAAAAGCACAAGATGTTAGGAATTTTGGTCTCTGGGTTGATTTTTGCTTTCTTACATGGACCGACAGATTTTGGCTCTTGGATTATTTATGCCAGCCCGGGATTTTTACTAGCGTTCTTGTACTATAAGACGGACTACCTCATCTATCCTATCGCTGTTCATTTTATCAACAATGCCTGGTCGGTAGTGGCATTCTATTATTTAAAATAAGGGAAGATAGAGACAAGAATCAGGGAGCAAAAGGAGAATAGTATGGAAAAATTAAGTCAAGGTTTAGAGTGGCTTGGTCGGAAGATATGGATTTTATTGAGAGTTTTTGGTTTTTTAATGATTTTCGTCATCCCGGATTTGATTTTAGAAGAGTCCAAGTCGCAACCTGTTCTGCTGATAACGGGGCTTGTGACAGTGGGAATTGTGGGGTTCTTCTGGTGGCGAGCTGAGAAAAATAGCTTACCCGTTTGGGATTCCAAGATTCTTTCTTGGGATGGAATGGCTCTCGTCATTTTGAGTTTTGCCATCATGCAGTTGACGGATATGGCTGGCTCGTTTCTACTAGAGTTACAAGGAGCAGAAACAACTGTCAATGAGACCCTGATTATGGAATCCTTGAAAGGAGTTCCGTTTTGGTTGGCAATTTTAACAACGGCATTTTTACCAGCCGTTGGAGAGGAAGTTATGCTACGCGGCTACTTTTTCAAAAAATTATTTGGTCATCATGCCATTTTAGGAATCATTGCCTCAAGCCTCCTTTTTGGATTGCTTCATGGACCAACGGACATCGGTTCATGGTTGATTTATGCGGGGAGTGGTATCATTTTGTCAACTCTCTATCATAAAACAGGCTATTTGATTTACCCGATTGCAGTGCACTTGGTAAACAATCTGATTGCCACTATTTTCTATTATCTATAAAAAAGCGACTCCTAGAAGGAGTCGTCTTTTGCTATGCTTTAGTTGAGTTCAGACTTGTCTGGTAAAAGTATAGCCAGAATGATGTAGGCAGTTAGAAAGGGTAGGTTGGTTACAATAGCTAATATAATGACCACCAAACGAACATTTTCTAATTTCCAACCGTAGTTTTCATATAGGTCAAAGTAGTCATAAAGACCTGCGATAACGCCAGCCAGTTCACCACGACTTTTGTCCTTATACCATTTCTTTTTCATATTCCTTACCTCTAAGGCTTAATCACATCAACCCCACCCATGTATGGACGGAGAACTTCTGGAATGGTGACAGATCCATCTTCGTTTTGGTAGTTTTCAAGGATTGCAGCTACGGTACGGCCAACTGCTAGACCAGAGCCGTTGAGGGTATGGAGCAATTTAACCTTGCCGTCAGCAGCATCGCGGTAGCGGATTTGGGCACGACGGGCTTGGAAATCCTCGGTATTTGAACAGCTTGAGATTTCACGGTAGGCATTTTGAGCAGGAATCCAGACTTCCAAGTCATAGGTCTTAGCAGCTGAGAAGCCCATATCGCCTGTACAGAGGGCCAAAACGCGGTAAGGCAAGCCTAGTTTTTGGAGAATATTCTCTGCGTTTGCCGTCATTTTTTCCAATTCATCATAAGACTGTTCTGGTGTGGCAAATTTGACCATTTCAACCTTGTGGAATTGGTGAAGGCGGATAAGGCCACGGGTGTCACGACCAGCAGAACCAGCTTCAGAACGGAAAGATGGGCTCATGGCTGTGAAGTAGATTGGCAGGTCTTTTTCTTCTAAAATCTCGTTGCGGTAGTAGTTGGTCAATGGTACTTCCGCAGTTGGAATGAGGACGAAGTTGGTGTCTGCCAGCTCAAAGGTATCTTCCTTGAACTTTGGATACTGACCAGTACCAAACATAGAGTCGTGGTTGACCATGTAAGGTGTGATGATTTCCTGATAGCCTTCTGCAATATGCTCGTCCAACATGAAGTTGTAGAGGGCACGTTCTAAGCGAGCACCCAAGTTCTTGTAGAAGAGGAAGCGGGCACCAGTTACTTTTGCGCCACGTTCCCAGTCCAGAATATCTAGGTCTTCGCCCAAATCCCAGTGAGCTTTTGGCTCGAAAGTGAATTCACGGGGAGTTCCCCAACGGCGAACTTCCACGTTTTCTTCTTCATCTGCACCAACAGGGACAGAATCGTGCGGCGTATTTGGAAGAACTGCAAGGATGGCATTTAGTTTTTCATCAATTTCCAAGAGTTCAGCATCCAAGTTTTTAACATCGGCAGACAATTTTTGCATAGCCGCAATCTTGTCGTCAGCATTTTCCTTGTTGCGTTTTGCTTGGGCAATCTCCGCAGAAACGGTGTTGCGCTCTGCTTTTAATTCTTCTACGGTAACCAAAATTTCACGGCGTTTTGCATCCAATTCCTTGATGTCTGCCAAGGTTTCGGCAGCCACACCACGAGTAGCTAATTTGGCAGCTACTCCGTCAAAATCTGTACGAATACGTTTGATATCTAGCATAGATGTCTCCTTTAGAATAAAAAACACAGAATGAGAGATGCTGGAGCGATATTTACCGCGGTTCCATCCAGCTTCACATTCTGTGCACTTGATTGTATTTTGATAATTTCATAACGGTAGAATTTCACAACTTTTTCCTATCTGCTCACAGCGACCGCAGACTTTCTGAAAGGAGCTAGAAGCTACTTATCCGTTTCTACTATTATACTTGATTTTTTATTTTTTGGCAAATAGATTCGAAATTTTTCTGCCGATTGTCTGCATAAGAGTCGGTAATTTTACAACTTTTTCATTGCCGATATGCTCACGGGCAATTTTAAGAATCTTACCAGAATCTTTAGAAGCAAACAAGAATCGACTTTTTTCTGTATAAATTTCAAAATGACGGCTGATTGTTTTTCCAGAAACGTTTGCGCCAATGCTAGTCATTTCTGACCAAGGAATCTGGATGTAGCGTTCAACGTTGCTATCTGGGTAGAACTCAAGTGCCTTGTCACCAATTAGAAATTTTCCAACCTTGCCACCAAAGCCCATGTAGGAAACCCCTGTGGTTTGGAGTTCAACGTTTGTATTTTGTGATTGTGCCATAGTGCTTCCCTTCCTAGATATTCATTATATCATAAAACCCCGCAAGAGCGGGGTCCTTGATTACATAATGTTGAAGAAACGAGCAAGAATACCTACGATGAAGAGACCGATAATCATTGTGATTGGTGTTACTTTCTTCTTAAGCAAGTGCATGCAGAGGAAAGTAAGGAGAAGTCCCATCAAACCTGGAATCAAGCTGTCCAACTGACCTTGTAATGTTTGAGCTTGAGTTGGTTCAAGGCTAAGTCCGCTAAGAGCTTGACCAAGAATACCTTTCAACTCAGCACCAGTAACAGTACCTTCTGGGAAGACGATGTAAGCTCCTTCTGACAATTGTTTGGCAGGAAGATTTACAGCGAAAGTAATAGATACCCAACGTTGAACAAGAACGGCAAGGATGAACATACCAAGGATTGAAGCACCTTTAGTGATGTCTTGAAGGATACCACCAGACATGTCTTTAGTGATTTCGCTACCAGCCTTGTAACCAAATTCTTGTGTGTACCATAGGAAGGCCATACGGATTGCGTTCCAACCAAAGAAGAAGATGATTGGTCCCATGATATTTCCAGATAGTGCAAGTGAAGCACCAAGAGCACCAAGGATTGGACGAACAGTAAACCAGAAGACTGGGTCACCGATACCAGCAAGAGGTCCCATCATACCGATTTTCACACCTTGGATAGCTGTGTCATCGATTTCAGCACCATTAGCACGCTCTTCTTCAAGGGCAAGAGTTACACCAAGGATTGGAGAAGCAACGTATGGGTGTGTGTTGAAGAATTCCAAGTGGCGCTCAAGAGCAGCAGCTTGATCTTCTTTTTTAGTGTAAAGTTTTTTGATAGCTGGGATCATTGCATAAGCCCAACCTAAGTTTTGCATACGCTCATAGTTCCATGAACCTTGAAGGAAGGTTGAACGCCACCAAACTTTTTTACGATCGCTTACGGAAAGTTGAATTTTTTCTGACATGATGAATCTCCCTTCTCTTAGTAGTCTTCAAGGATGTCGCCGATTGGGTCGTTAGATGAAGCACCACCGTTACCTGATCCGCCTTGTTTTGACAAGTTGAGGTAGATAAGCGCGATTGCAACACCGATAACACCAAGTGCGATAAGTGTCAATTGGCTGATAGCGGCAAAGGCAAAACCAAGTGCGAAGAATGGCCATACTTCACGAGTTGCCATCATGTTGATAACCATAGCGTAACCTACGGCAACAACCATACCACCACCAACGGCCATACCACCTGACAACCAAGCTGGCATTGCTTCAAGTACTGATTGAACAGCTTCTGCAGGAATTGCAAGAAGAAGAGCTGCAGGAACTGCGATACGCAAACCTTGAAGGAGAAGTGCAAACAAGTGGTAACGTTCTACAGCAGCGAAGTTTGCATCTTTAGCAGCATTGTCAGCACCGTGTACAAGACCGACTGAGATAGTACGAACGATCATTGTAAGGAAAAGACCAGCTACGGCAAGAGGGATAGCAGTTGTTGTTGCAACGGCAATACCTTCAGTTGAGAAGTCGCCACCTTTGATCATGATGATTGCAGCAGCTACAGAAGCAAGAGCAGCGTCAGGAGCAACAGCTGCACCAATGTTTGCCCAACCAAGTGCAATCATTTGTAGAGAACCACCAAGCATAACACCTGCAGCCAAGTTACCAGTCACAAGACCGATAAGGGTACAAGCTACCAATGGTTGATGGAATTGGAATTCGTCAAGGATACCTTCAAGACCAGCGAAGAAGGCAACGATGACAACGAGAATTGCAGAAATAAGTGTAATATCTGACATGTTGTAATCCTTTCTATACTAACAGATCGATTTATTGAACGTTTGCCTTGTTGATAAGTTCAAACAAGTCTTTCTTCGAATCGTTTGGTACTTTACGCACATCAAATTCAACGCCAAGGTCACGCAATTTTTCAAAGGTTGCAACGTCATCTTTGTCCATTGACAATACGTTGTTAACCATTGTTTTACCAGTTGAGTGAGCCATAGAACCAACGTTCAATTCTTTGATTTCAACACCACCTTCAATTGCTTCAAGAGCTTCTTGAGGAGTTTCGAAAAGAATCAAGGCGTGAGTGTTACCGAATCGAGGGTCTTTAGAAACCTCAATCAATTTCTTGATTGGGACAACGTTCGCTTTTACGTTACCAGGTGCAGCTTGTTTGATGAGTTGTTTACGCAATTCATCTTTGGCAACTGTATCTGATGCAACGATGATACGATCTGCTTTGGAAGCAGGAGTCCAACCAGTCGCCACTTGACCGTGCAAGAGACGAGTGTCGATACGGGCTAAGTTGATTTTCAACTTGCCATCACCGATAACAGTACCTGGAGGGATAGCACCTTGTAGTGCAACAGGAGCAGCATCGGCAACAGGAGCAGCTTCAGCTGGTTGAAGTTCTTCTGGAAGAACTTTGATACCATCTTTGGCTTCCTTGATAATGTTTGCCGCAACTTCCTCCACGCCAGCAGCAGCGTTAATCATACGCTCTGTGTAAGCTTGGATAAGCATTGGCAAGTTTAGACCGGTGATGATAGCAAACTTACGATCTGGATTTTCACCAGCTACACGGCTTGCTTGGTTGAATGGTGAACCACTCCAAAGGTCAGCCAAAACCAAAACTTCATCATCGGCATCGAATGCGTCCACGGCAGCATTTAGCTTAGCGTATAAATCATCTGGACCTTCACTTGGCATAAAAGTAACAACTTGTACTTTTTCTTGTTCGCCAAAGATCATTGAACCTGACTGATGAATACCAGCAGCAAATTCGCCATGACTTGCAATAATGATTCCAATACTCATTATTGATCCTCCTAAATTTTTCTTGTTCATGTAAAAACCATTGAATGGGCTTTCATGTTCGAACTGTAACATTATAAAACGTTTTCAGTGCATTTGTCAAGAGGAATTATGTTAAAAGTGCAAAATATTTCCGAAATTTTTCATAAGTTGGTTTCAGAAAAGTGATAAAAATATGCAACGAATATGACAAAAACCTGACAGTTTATCAGGTTTTTTGATGTCTATAAAAATAGGTTTTCTAGTTCACGTGCGACACCATCTTCAAAATTAGCAAATGCTGTCAATCTGTCGGCATGTGGACGAAGTGTATCGCTACAATTTTTCATGGCATAGGCCGTTCCTGCTAGGTCTAGCATCTCAACATCGTTGTGCTCATCGCCGAAGGCAATTAAGTCGCTAGGAGAGGCTTGGTAGAGGTTAAGAACATAGCTCAGAGCGGTTGCCTTATTGACACCTTTTGCACAAGTTTCGAGGATATTTAATGGTCCACCCCACGTATTGATTTCTAATTCATCTTTGAAATAGGCATTCATTTCTTTTGCAAGTTCATACTTATCTGTTGCACGAGTTTGCATAAGGATGGAATGAGGGTCACTGGTAATTAACTCAGGTCTGATGAGTGTATCTGGAGTAATCTGTTCAACCCCCATCAGAGCTGGATCAATCTTGTCTAAGTTCTTTTGAGTGATGTAGAATTTATTCTTGTATTCACCGGCAATAAAATCTGCCTCAAACGTTTCTTCTTCTTTTAGAAATTCGAGTAGGTATTTTTTGTCGATTAAAATATTTTGTTCCCATTGCCATTTCTTTCCAGGGATGTGAACTAAAGAACCGTTGAAATTAATCATGGGAGTATTCAGTTCTAGTTGGTGGTAATATTTTTCAGCCATTCGATAGGGGCGACCTGTGGCGATAAGAACGGTGTGTCCTGCTTGGCGGACCTTCTTTATAGTTGAGATGGTATAATCAGATAATTGACTATCATTATTGAGCAATGTGCCGTCCAAATCGATAGCAATGATTTTTTTCTTCATATTTAATAGCATTCCTTTCTAGAGTTGTTATACTAGTTTTTAATAGTAAGTAATATTTAGGTGGTAGCTAGATTGCTGAGAAATTGTTTTATGCGTCAAAGAATAGTACTTGTAGGTAAACATATCTTGAACTAATAATTTCCAGTATAACAAAAGGAGATAATAAAAGCAAAGAAGCAATAAATTTTTTATAGATCGTCCGCAACTTTTTAATGTTCGGTATTTGCGAATGTTAAAGACTGAAAATCAACGAAATAACGTTTTCAAGATTAAAAAACTTGAAATTAGAATGTTTTTTGATTATAATGTTTTTATCGTTCGTAAATTAAAGGAGAAATGAAAAATGGATCAATTTTTTAAATTGAAAGAACACGGAACGACGGTTTCAACAGAAATTATGGCAGGTCTTACGACTTTCTTTGCCATGTCCTATATTTTGTTCGTTAACCCGAGCGTATTGAGTGTGGCAGGTATGCCGACTCAGGCAGTCTTTTTAGCGACAATTATTGCGAGTGCTGTATCAACGCTTGTTATGGGATTATTTGCTAACGTACCTTACGCCTTGGCACCAGGCATGGGGTTGAATGCCTTCTTTACCTATACAGTGGTTATCGGTCTTGGTTTTACTTGGCAAGAAGCTTTGGCAATGGTTTTCCTCTGCGGTTTGTTTAACGTTTTTATTACCGTTACAAAGGTTCGTAAGAGCATTATTAAGGCGATTCCGATTAGCTTGCAACATGCCATCGGTGGAGGTATCGGGGTTTTTGTTGCCTATCTTGGTTTTAAAAACTCTAATTTAATCACCTTCTTGACATCTGGTTCAGATATTATTACTGTAAATGGTGTTGCTCCGGCAGATGCAACAGCAGAAACATTCTCAAACGGTGTTTTCTCAGTTTTTGCTGGTGGCGGTGTCGTACCTGGTATTTCAACCTTTACTGATCCAAGTGTTCTCTTGACAGTGTTCGGTCTCCTCTTGACAGCTGTTTTGGTTATTAAGAACGTGCGTGGAGCAATTTTGATTGGTATTATTGCAACGACTTTAGCTGGAATTCCAGCAGGTGTTGTGGATCTGTCTACAATCGATTTTGCAAATAACAATATCGGTACAGCCTTTGCGGAGCTTGGTACAACTTTCCTAGCGGCTTTTGATGGTCTATCTTCGCTCTTTGCTGACTCAAGCCGTCTACCACTTGTTTTGATGACCATCTTTGCATTCAGCTTGTCAGATACCTTTGACACACTTGGTACCTTTATCGGTACAGGTCGTAAGACTGGTATTTTCTCAGAAGAAGATGAGAAAGCTCTCGAAAATGGTACAGGCTTTAACTCTAAGATAGACAAGGCGCTCTTTGCAGATGCGATTGGTACTTCTATCGGTGCACTATTTGGTACTTCAAATACAACGACATATGTTGAATCGGCTGCAGGTATCTCTGCAGGTGGTCGTACTGGTCTGACAGCTGTTACAACTGCCGTTCTCTTCTTGCTATCAATTTTGATTTTACCATTCATTGGAATTGTACCAGCAGCGGCAACTGCTCCAGCTTTGATTATTGTCGGTGTCATGATGGTTTCATCATTCCTAGATGTGGATTGGAGCCAATTCGAAGACGCTCTTCCAGCCTTCTTTGCAGCCTTCTTCATGGCGCTTTGCTTCTCAATCTCATACGGTATTGCAGCAGCATTTATCTTCTATTGCTTGGTAAAAGTTTCAACAGGTAAGGCTAAAGAAATTCATCCAATCCTTTGGGGGGCTACAGCTCTATTTATTCTGAACTTCATCATTCTAGCCATCTTGTAATCTGTTTATTATCCTTGAACTGATCTTCATTTGAAGGTCAGTTTTTTTTATTATGTGACTTTTAGTCCGTCACGCTCCGTAAGGTGCGTGACAAATAAACCACCCGCTATGCGGGTGTGCGACGAAGGTTATACCAAAAAAACTCCAAACGCGATACAATAAAGGTGTTCAAGCCTATTGTAAAGCGAGAGGAGAAAAGTATGGCACAAAAGGCACATAGTTTATCACATACAAAGTGGCTGTGTAAATACCACATTGTCTTCACCCCTAAGTATAGACGAAAAATCATCTATAATCAATATCGAAGTAGTTTGGGAGAAATATTCCGACGTTTGTGTAGTTATAAAGGCGTAGAAATTATCGAAGGACATCTGA
>NZ_JAOTGD010000004.1:0-144128 GCF_044427405.1 Streptococcus sp. 2020WUSS089
TAGCCTTGGCCACCTAGCCTAACAGCTTCAAGCCTGTTATCAAATGAAATCATCAACTTACTCAAACATAGTGAAACATCTAATTCTTGACCAAGGTAAGGTGGCTAACTTCATTATAGAACTTTCGATAATAACTAAAAATGATAAAAGGATTAAGTATGAATATTGTTATTATAGGCGCCTCCTTTGCTGGTTTAAGCGCAGCTTTGGAATGTCGAAAATTGTATCAAAATGCTCAGATAACACTAATTGATAGAGAAAAAGATGTGGCTTACTTTCCAAATACCTTGAATTGGAAAGTGGCAGGAAAAATTTCTGGTTGGGAAGATGCGAAGATTTCTTTGTTCAGTGAGGTGCAGCATGCAGCTATTTCTTGTCTTTTTGAAACAGAATGTCTCGCAGTTTATCCTGAAATGCGAAAGGTAAAGATACGGCATCATCAAGATATAGGTGATATTATTTATGACCGACTAATATTGGCTATGGGAGCGAGTCAAACATGGGAATGGGGAACGGAAGATCTTCAGGACTATCTAATTCGTTCAAAAACGCTATCTCAAGCACAAGCTAGTCTAGAGAAATTGACAAATGCAAAAACAGTTGCAGTGATCGGGGCAGGACAGATTGGTTTGGAAAGCTTGGATGCACTTAGCCAGTTGGATTTGAATTTGCATGTGTTTGAAGCGCAAGATTCGCTCCTTGCAAAGTACGTTGATGAGGATATGATTGCACCGATTCGTCAAGAGATAGAAAAAAGAGGAATCCAACTTCATTTATCCGAAACAGTCAATCAGATAACGATTGATACTCAGGAAGAACAGCTGGTTTGTCATACAGTCACAGGTAACTATCAAGCTGATTTAGTCTTACCATCCACCAATTTGACGCCCAATATTCAGCTAGTGAAAGATAGGCTAAAAGTGACTGCAGAAGGGACTGTATGGGTGGATGAGTTTCTTGAAACAAGCCAAGAGAATATTTTTGCTGTAGGTGATTTGGTTAGTCTCCCAGTAGATTATTTTGGACAGGCATATCTTCCGATGATTCATCATGCGATTATGACAGGGAGGATGGCTGCTCGAAATTTGCAAAAGAGGATTGCTCCTATTAAGAGAGTCCAGCGGATTGTTTCTAGTCATGTATTTGGTTATTATATAACTAGCCTTGGCTTGACCGAGAGCGAGGCGAGCTTGTGGTTAGAGAGTAAATCAATTCGGATTAGAAGGCCATATAGCCAGTGGGAACCAACTTTAGTAGATTTCAAACTAATTGTCGAAGAAACGAGTGGACGCATCATAGGGGGACAACTCGTTTCCACTGCAGATTATATTGAGCAGATGGATGTACTGTCTCTTGCGATTTCAAAGGATTTGACCGTCTTTGACTTGGTAGAACATTCTTGGCTCTGTCTTCCTGGAAATACTCCTCTGGTCCCCTTCATCGTAGAGGCCGCTCAAGAGTATATTCGGCAATTTTATCAGGTTGATGGGGAGGGTGTCTATGCGGATTGATTCCTTATTGGAAAAGCGTGAGCGCGCCATTTATCAGCTTCTCCTCTACTTAGAAGATAGGAAAGAGGCACCATCACTAAAGGATATTTGTTACTATTTAGAATTGTCAAAATCAACTCTTCTTCGCTATATTGTATCTTTCAATGAAGAAGCAGAAGCAGCCGACTTGGGACTCTCTTTTCAACTCGAAGATGAAAAGGTCTTTTTGAAGAAAAAGGCCAGTTTGAGTCTTCATCGTATCCTAGCCTATCTCTGTCAAACCAGTACCAAATATCAAATTATTGTTTATTTATCTGATAAGGAAGAGGTCTCTATTCAACAGCTGGCTCAAGAATTGCTGATAAGCGAAGCGACTCTGAATCGCCATCTTGCTTCTTTGAACCAGATATTGGCAGAATTTGGTATTGGAATCAAAAGTGGTCGTCTAAAAGGTAGTGAGCTTCAAATACGGTACTTTTTACATCAAATGTTGAGCTTGACTACTACGAGAGCGGAATTACAAGAAGAGTTTATGCTAGGGAAAATAGAGGCTTTATTGCCGGTTTTCGAACGCTTCTATCAATCGCCGCTCAATCCCAAGCAAGCCCATCGTCTTTTATTGTGGTTAATGATTTCACAGCAACGCTCTCGATTGCGACAGCTAGATTTTAAGCCCCTTTACAAATTGATGGAACCCTATCAAGAACATAAGTTTTACCGACGTTTGAGAAAGATGTATTTTACACTAAGTCAGCAACAATCCACCTCTTTCCAAGAAGGGGAGATTATGGCGTTGTTTGCTTTCCTGTTTAGCCATTTCATTTTAGCGCCGCATCAATTAGAGCAGGTTCTTGGTTTCGGTGGGCCGATTATGGAAGCTACCTCTTTGGCTCTTCAGAAATTACGGTTATATTTTGAGGAAAATTTACCAGTCTCAGAAGAAGCGCTCTATCATTTGAACCAAATTATGAGCCAGCTATACTTCTTTTATTCTTCCGTTGAACTGGAAGAAGTAGAAGCTTCTAGTTTTTATCCAGAAGCAGAAGACTTGCTAAAAGACGTCTATAAATCAGTTTTTCATAGAAAAGTTGATAAAGAAATAAGGAACTCTTATCTGACAAATATTGCGGGTTTGTATATTTATTTTGGTCAGGTCCAGCCTATACAGGTCAAGGTTGCTTTTGCTTCTTCTCTACACGAGGTTCTATCCTATCCTCTCTTGTTGCAACTAAGGGAGAAGTTAGAAGGCAATCGTCAGGTTCTTATTGAGCCCTATCAAGCAGGGTATGACTATGATTTGATCATTACAGATTACCTCGAAAATACAAGTGTTCCAGTTTATTGCCTAGGAAATCGATTGAAAATCCAAGACATTGTACAATTAAAGGCATGGATACAGGATATATACCATCAAAAGTCCTGTCAATCAGAAATTATGGCGACCAAAACTTCTTTTCCTATCGAGCATCGCTAGACAATGTCAGATAGTCTTTGTGAAAAATGTAAGTGCATTTAACCTTGAAAAATTTATTTTATAAACTCTGATAACAGTTGATAGAATCATCTTTCTAGCTACTGCTTATCAGATTTTTTTATTTTTTTGAAAAAAATGATAGGAAAAATTCACAAGAATGGGTTAGAATAGAATTACCAAGAAAACGGAAGCGTTTTCAAAAAAGATAAACAAACAGGAGGGAGACCTATGTCTACTGAAAAATACATCATGGCCATTGACCAAGGAACTACAAGTTCACGTGCCATTATCTTCAATAAAAAAGGTGAAAAAGTTGGCAGTTACCAAAAAGAGTTTACGCAAATTTTTCCTAAACCAGGTTGGGTTGAACACAACGCCAATGAAATTTGGAATTCTGTTCAGTCTGTGATTGCAGGGTCCTTTATCGAAAGCGGTGTTCGTCCCGATCAGATTGAAGGAATTGGTATTACCAACCAGCGTGAAACAACCGTTGTCTGGGATAAGGAAACAGGTCTTCCAATTTACAATGCCGTTGTCTGGCAATCTCGTCAAACAGCTCATATTGCTGACCAGCTGAAAGCGGATGGCCATGCAGACATGATTCATAAAAAGACTGGACTTGTAGTCGACGCCTACTTCTCAGCAACCAAAGTTCGTTGGATTTTGGACCAAGTTCCTGGAGCGCAGGAACGTGCTGAAAAAGGTGAGATTCTGTTTGGAACCATTGATACTTGGTTGGTATGGAAATTGACCGATGGGAAATGCCATGTGACGGATTATTCAAACGCAGCTCGTACCATGCTCTACAACATTGAAGAGTTGAAATGGGATGATGAAATTTTATCTCTTCTCAATATTCCAAAAGCCATGTTGCCAGAAGTGCGTTCAAACTCTGAAGTTTATGGAAAGACAGCTCCATTCCATTTCTATGGCGCAGAAGTGCCAATCTCAGGTATGGCAGGTGACCAACAAGCAGCTCTATTTGGACAATTGGCATTTGAGCCAGGTATGGTGAAAAATACTTACGGAACTGGTTCTTTCATCGTGATGAATACAGGTAAAGAGATGCAGTTGTCACAGAACAACCTTCTCACAACAATTGGCTATGGTATCGGCGGCAAAGTCTATTATGCGCTTGAAGGATCTATCTTTATCGCTGGTTCGGCGGTTCAATGGCTCCGTGACAGCATGCGAATGGTGACTACATCACCTGAGTCAGAAGAGCTTGCTCGTAAGTCTACCAGCAATGATGAAGTCTATGTTGTTCCAGCCTTTACAGGACTTGGAGCTCCGTATTGGAACTCAGATGCGCGTGGTTCAGTCTTTGGTCTCACCCGTGGTACAACAAAAGAAGACTTCGTCAAAGCAACTCTTCAATCCATTGCCTACCAAGTTCGTGATGTTATTGATACCATGCAATTGGATACAGGTATTGATATTTCTGTCTTGAAGGTTGACGGTGGTGCAGCAATGAACAGCCTCCTCATGCAATTTCAAGCAGATATTTTGGGCATTGAAATCGCACGCGCACAAAACCTTGAAACTACAGCTCTTGGAGCAGCATTCTTAGCAGGTTTAGCAGTTGGTTTCTGGAAAGATTTGGATGAATTGAAAGAACTCAACGCTGTCGGGCAATCTTTCCAACCAACCATGAACGAAGCTCGTAAGGAACAACTTTACAAGGGATGGAAAAAAGCTGTCGCAGCAACTCAACTATTTGCAGAAGTGGATGAAGAGCAATAAAGGACTTGTTAGCTAGGGGAAAGGATTCTTTCTTATAGCTAAACAATTCTATCAGAATGTTAGGAAGTGAATCGTATGGAATTTTCAAAAGAAACAAGACGCTTAGCTATTGAGCGAATGCAGAATCGTCAACTTGACCTCTTGATTATCGGGGGTGGTATTACAGGTGCTGGTGTGGCTTTGCAGGCAGCAGCAAGCGGTATGGAAACAGCCTTGATTGAAATGCAAGACTTTGCAGAAGGAACTTCAAGTCGCTCAACCAAATTGGTCCACGGTGGTCTTCGCTACCTCAAACAATTTGATGTGGAAGTGGTATCGGATACCGTATCTGAACGCGCAGTAGTACAAAATATTGCCCCACATATTCCAAAACCAGACCCAATGTTGCTTCCAGTCTATGACGAGCCAGGTTCTACCTTCAGCCTCTTCCGTTTGAAAGTAGCCATGGATCTCTATGATCTCTTGGCTGGCGTCAACAATACCGATATGGCCAATAAGGTCTTGACCAAGGAGGAAGTGCTTGAACGTGAACCAAACTTGAAGCAAGAAGGCTTGATTGGTGGCGGTGTTTACCTCGACTTCCGCAACAATGATGCACGCTTGGTAATTGAAAATATTAAACGTGCAGCTAAAGACGGTGCCTTGATTGCCAGCCGCGTCAAAGCTGAGAAATTCATCAAAGATGAGGCTGGAAAAGTTGTTGGTATCGTCGCTCGTGACTTACTGACAGATAGCACCTTTGAAATTCGTGCACGTTTGGTTATCAATACAACAGGACCGTGGAGTGATGAAGTCCGTAATCTGGGTGGCGAAGGCTCAGGTGTCCTTCAAATGCGTCCAACCAAGGGTGTGCACTTGGTGGTAGACAGTTCTCGCTTGTCTGTGCCACAGCCGACTTATTTTGATACTGGTCACGCAGATGGTCGCATGGTCTTTGTCCTTCCACGTGAAAATAAAACCTATTTTGGTACGACAGATACAGACTACACTGGCGATTTAGCCAATCCGATGGTAACCCAAGAAGATGTTGACTACCTGCTTGATATTGTCAACAATCGCTTCCCAGAAGCAAACTTGACCCTGGATGACATCGAAAGCGGTTGGGCAGGTCTACGTCCCCTCTTGTCTGGAAATGGCGCTTCTGACTACAACGGTGGAAATAACGGAAAACTCAGCGATGACAGCTTTAATAGCTTGATTGAAACGGTCAAAGGCTATCTGAACAATGAAAAGACTCGTGACGATGTGGAACATGATTTGAGCCATCTCGAAGGCAGTGTTTCTGAAAAACACTTGGATCCTTCTGCTGTATCACGCGGCTCTGCCCTTGATCGTGATGACAATGGTTTGCTGACTCTTGCAGGTGGTAAAATTACAGACTTCCGTAAAATGGCCGAAGGAGCAATGGAAAAGGTTGCAGACATCCTTAAAGAAGAACATGGTCGCAGCTTCAAACTCATCAATTCTAAAACCTACCCAGTCTCTGGTGGTGAATTGAACCCAGCTAACGTTGCAGAAGAAATCGAACATCTGGCTCAACTAGGTGTGAAGAAAGGTCTTGTCTATGATGATGCACTTTACTTGGCAAACTTGTACGGCTCAAATGCACCAAAAGTCTTTGCATTGAACCATAAAGTAGAAGCCGTTTCTGGCTTGAACAAGCGTGATTTGCTTTCCCTTCACTATGCTATGAAGGAAGAGATGACCTTGACTGCAGTTGACTATCTTCTCCGTCGTACCAACTACATGCTCTTCATGCGTGAGCAGTTGGATGCGGTAGCACCAGACATTTTGAAAGAAATGGCAGCTTACTATGCTTGGTCAGAAGAAGAAGTTGCTCAACAGGAACAATTGTTGGCTGATACGCTTGTTAAGAATGATTTGACCTATTTGAAAGAAAAATAGAAAGAGGTACATGATGACAAATGAATTAATCGGTGAAGTGTTGGGAACCGCCTTACTAGTCTTACTAGGTAATGGTGTGGTAGCAGGGGTAGTGCTAGATAAGAGTAAGGCCAAGGATGCTGGTTGGATTGTAATCACAATTGGTTGGGGTCTAGCAGTAGCCATGGCAGCTTTTGTAAGTGGTTTATTGGGCCCAGCCCACCTCAACCCAGCGGTATCAATTGCAATGGCCTTTGCAGGAAATCTCCCATGGGCTTCTGTAGTCCCTTACATTCTTGCCCAATTCCTCGGAGCCTTTATCGGAAGTATCCTAGTTTACCTCATGTACAAAGATCACTACGATGCAACAGAAGACACTGGCGCTGTATTGGCAACATTCTCTACTGGACCTGCCATCCGCAACTTAGTTTCCAATACAATTAGCGAAGCAATCGGAACCTTTGTTTTGGTCTTGGGATTACTGGCTTTTGGTCAGTATGATTTTCCAACAGGGCTTGGCACTTTAATCGTCGGCGGTTTGATTGTTTCCCTCGGAGTTTCTCTTGGTGGTCCAACAGGATATGCCCTAAACCCTGCGCGTGACCTTGGTCCTCGTATCATGCATGCCATCCTTCCATTGAAGCACAAGGGAGATTCGGATTGGAGTTATGCTTGGGTACCAGTAGTTGGTCCAATCATCGGAGGCTTGCTTGCGGCTCTCCTTTATGGTCTCATTTTTTAAGAAATATCCTTCTCTAATCAGCAATGGTTAGGGAAGTTTTTTATTACTTGACTATCAATCGTGAGCAAAAGATTATTTTGTATCAATAATTAGTGATAAAATAAGTCTATCATAATCAGTGAGGTCATCTTATGAACAATACAGGTATTCATCACATTTCAAGTTTGGTAGGAAATATTCAACAAGCCTATCATTTTTATCATCATATTCTCGGCTTAAAATTGACTTTGAAGACTGTCAATCAAGAAGATTCAAGTATGTATCATCTCTTTTTCGGTGATGATGAGGGCCGCTATGGAACGGAATTTACCATTTTTGATATGCCCAGTCATCCTAGTCATCGATCTGGCAGTAATCGTTTGGAACGAACCATTTTTCTAGTCAAAGATTTTGCTGCCTTGGAATTTTGGCAGAAAAGATTGACAGAGTTTGAAGTGGAAAACGAAGGAATTCAGGCCTTTGGAAATGGACATATTTTAAATTTCCAAGATGAAGATGGGCAGTTGCTTGGCTTGACCTATCATGACTCAATTGGAGAAATGTTTCCGTATGAAACAGATGAAATTCCGTCGGAATACGCCATTCTTGGTATTGCCAGTCTTCATATGCGAATTCGTGAAGAAAAGGCATTGTTAGATTTGCTGACAGAAACCTTTGGATTTGTCGAGGAAAGCCGATTTGTCTTTGAAGATAAGATGGTGATTTCGCTACTCTTTGACAACACCTTCCAACATCGGCTTTATTTGATTCTTGACCAAGAGTCGCCAATCAGCGTGATGGGAGTTGGGTCTATTCATCATATCGCGTTTGGTGTCTTAGATGAGTCTGACTTGGAAGACCTGATTAGTCGCTTAAATCTCATCAATCGTCCACATTCTGGGATTATCAATCGAGATTTCATGCATTCCCTGTACTTCCGAGCGCCCAATTATCTCATGTTTGAGGTCGCGACCATGGCTGGCGAAAGAGAGGCTGCCATGCCAAGACAAGATAAGTTGCTAGATAATGTTGAACTGTTCTTACCAAGTTTTTTTGAAGAGGACAGACAGGAAATCGAAAAAAATCTCTCCCAGCGTTATTAGGAGAAATGAAGTATGGATTATTGCTTTATCAAAGGGACCAGTCCCCGTCTTTTGGTCTTTTTCCACGGAACAGGCGGCAATAAGGAATCACTGCTCTTTCTCCGCCAACAGCTGGACCTAGAAGCCTCCGTGCTTTCCTTGGATGGAAGTTGGGGCCAGGCCAGGGTAGGGACAGGCGTTTCTTTGCTCCGCTGATTGACGGTCAGCTGGATCTTGTCGATTTTGAACTGCGCTTGTCGGCTTTTCTGGATTTTTGGCAGGGCTTAGCTACTCAATCCTACCAGCAGATTACCTTCGTTGGCTTTTCAAACGGTGCCAACTTCATCATGGGCTTGTTGACCAAACAGTCAAACCTGGCGGACAATTATATCTTGCTCCACCCTTCGGCTTTAGATTATGCGTTTCCTAGGGAAAATAGCAGAGCAGAGATTTTGTTTACACTGGGGCAGAATGACCCATATGTCGAACCAGTCGCTCTAGAAAATCTTGTAGATGACTGGCAAGCGTCTGTCTTTCCCAAAGCCAACCTAGCTCGTTTTGACAAAGGGCATTTTTTAAGCCAGGATGAATTGACCTATGTGAGAAATTGGTACCAAGAAAGAACAGACAAAAAGGCCTGAACAGTTCAAGCCTTTTATTTGTTTAGATGAGAGATTCCAATTTATCCACCAAGGAACCAATGTAGGCGATGGTTTCTTTGAGTGGTTGGTCTGTTGAAACGTCGACACCTGCGTGTTTAGCAAGGTCTTGGGCAGAAAGACTTGCACCGAGTGACAAGGTTTCCAACCATTTTTCAACAACTTCTTCAGGATGTTCTTCCAATTGCTTAGCCATAGCTGTACCGATGGTCAAACCAGCTGAGTAGGTATATGGATACAAACCAATGTAGTAGTGCGGTTGACGCATCCAGATAAGACCTGCATCGTCACCAATTTCAAAGTCTTCACCCCAGAATTCCTTGATGACATCCAACTTGATTTGGCAGAGAATATCACCATTGAGGTATTCTTCATTGTCCAAACGAGTGTATACTTCACGTTGGAAGGCTGCTTCAAGCAAGTGAGTGACCATGTTGTGGAAGTAAGTACGGCTGATCAACTCGCTAATCAAGTAAGCCTGGAAGCCAGGGTCTTGGTTGTTTTTCAAAAGGGTGTTACATGTCAAGACTTCATTTGCAGTAGAAGGCGCCTCGATGAAGTAAAGGGATGGATCGTAGCTGAGGACGCTTTGTTTCTTAGCTAATTGGAAATGACCGGCATGACCCAATTCGTGAGCCAATACCAAGACCTCGTTCATCAAACCTGTCCATGAAAGTAAGATGTAAGATGGTCCATCGTAAAGAGTAGCACAGAAGCCACCAGTAGCCTTACCTTCGTTTTGAGCAAAGTCAATCCAACGCTCGTCAAATGATTGTTCAATCATTTTCACATAATCTTCACCAAGAAGGCCCAAGCAGTCAATCAAGAATTGTTTGGATTCTTCAGGAGTAATGCGTTGGTTGTATTCAGATGGTAGACTGATTTTCAAGTCAGCGTGAGTGATTTTATCCAAACCATGAGCCTTAGCAACCAATTTCACATAGCGACGCATGTGAGGAGCCAATTCCTTCATGATGACATCGATTTGACGGTCAAAGAGATCACGAGAGACATTTTGACTGTGCAAGAGGAAGTCAATCGTATTGTCAAAACCACGTAAGCGAGCTTCGATTTGTTCGTTTTTGATATGAGACAAATAAGTTGCTGCAGTTGTATTCTTGTATTTCTTCAAGGTTGAATAGAAACCAGCAGCTGAATTGCGACGGATTTCGGTATCATGGCTGAGTTCATAATCATTTTCAAAGAGCACATAGCTATTGCCGAGCGTTTCGCCATTTGCCTCGAAGTTATCAAAGGTCATATCTTCAAACTTGGTCACACCGTAGTTATTATATGGCTGACCAAAGGTTGGTGCGAAGTTAGAGAGAAGTTCTTCTTGTAGTGGATGAAGCTGATGAGGCTTGTCTCGTAAAATAGCATCGAAGAAAGCAGCCCATTGTGGTTGTTCTTCTTTTAATTCAAGAAGAAAGGCTTCATCTAATTGACCAAGTTCTGAATAGAGGAAATCTCGTTGAGGACGTGCCTTGGCAGAAACGAGGTCGTATTCATTGGCCAGGCTCGCCAATTCAGTATTCATCTTATCGACTTCCAAAGGAAGGAAGGCATAGTGGGAAAGTCTGCTATCAAGAATAACGATTTTTTCGTATTCTGTTAAGGCGGAAACGATGGTATCCTTATCAGTTAGCTTCCCTTTGTAATTCGATTCGAAAGCTGTCACTTGCTTAGCGTAGGCTGCCAAGTTTTCTTTGTAGTTGTCAGGGGTCGGAAATAGAATGTCCGTATTCCAAGTTAATTGCACATCAATTTCTTGACGTTTAGGCATTGTATTTGTCATGATTTTCTCCTTATTTCATTTTAATAGGTCCATTATATCATACTAAAGGGCTTTCAGTGAAAATAAGCCAAGGCAAAATTTATGAAAAAGAATACTTGACAAAATGCATAAAAACCTAGATAATGTAAGTATGAAAGGGTTTACTGAAAACCAGAAAGGAGCTTTTATGCAAGTCATTAAACGTAGTGGAGAGATTGTTGAATTTGATCCAGATAAAATCTACCAAGCCATCATTAAAGCTGCACAGACAGTTTATGTCATTGATGAAACTTGGCGGAAAAATCTTGCTCAGGTCACAAAGAAAGTAGTGCTTGACTTGGAAGAAGCTCATACAGAGCGACCAACGATTAGCATGGTTCAGTCGCAAGTTGAACACCGTCTTTTAGATGCAGGGTATATTTCTATTGCTGAGCATTACATTTCCTATCGCTTGCAACGTGATTTGGAACGTAACGGCTATGGCGATAAGATTATTGTACATTTGCGTTTTGAACAAGTACGTTAAGAGAAACCTAGAGAAATCTAGGTTTTTTGCTTTTATATATCTTTACATTGTTTCAAGAAAATAGCATTTCAAAAACTTTTTGAAAAAAATGTGATATTCTGAGCATATTTTTTGAAATCGGTAACATTCATATTGTATAATATAGTTCGTAAAAAAATATATTTTCGAAAGTGAGATTTTACATTATGGCTAAAATCGTTGTTGTCGGTGCTAACCATGCTGGTACTGCCGCAATCAAAACTATGTTGACAAATTATGGTCAAGAAAACGAAATCGTTGTATTTGACCAAAACTCAAATATTTCATTCTTGGGTTGTGGTATGGCTTTGTGGATCGGTGAGCAAATTGGCGGTCCTGAAGGACTTTTCTACTCAAACAAAGAAGAGTTGGAGAGCTTGGGCGCGACAGTATACATGGAGTCACCTGTTACAAACATTGACTATGATGCCAAAACAGTTACAGCGCTTGTAAATGGTCAAGAACATGTTGAATCATTTGAAAAACTTCTTTTCGCAACTGGTTCACAACCTATCTTGCCACCAATCAAAGGTGCTGAAATCAAAGAAGGTTCTCTTGAATTTGAAGCAACTCTTGAAAACTTGCAATTTGTTAAATTGTACCAAAACTCAGCAGATGTTATTGAAAAATTGAAAAACAAAGACATCAACCGTGTAGCAGTTGTTGGTGCTGGTTATATCGGTGTTGAGCTTGCAGAAGCATTCCAACGTAAAGGTAAAGAAGTTATCCTTATCGACGTTGTAGATACATGTTTGGCTGGTTACTATGACCGCGACTTGTCAGACCTTATGGCTAAAAACATGGAAGAGCATGGTATTCAACTTGCCTTTGGCGAAACTGTTAAAGAAGTTGCTGGTAATGGTAAAGTTGAGAAAATCATCACTGACAAGAACGAATACGATGTTGACATGGTTATCTTGGCTGTTGGTTTCCGTCCAAACACTGCATTTGCAGGTGAAGGAATCGAGCGCTTCCGTAATGGTGCCTTCCTTGTAAACAAACGCCAAGAAACTTCAATCCCAGGTGTTTACGCTATCGGTGACTGTGCAACTATCTACGACAACGCTACTGGTGACACAAGCTACATCGCTTTGGCTTCAAACGCAGTACGTACTGGTATCGTAGCAGCTCACAACATCTGTGGCACTGACCTTGAAGGTATCGGTGTACAAGGTTCTAACGGTATCTCTATCTATGGTCTTAACCTTGTATCAACTGGTTTGACACTTGAAAAAGCTACTCGTCTTGGTTTGAACGCTGCTGTTACTGAAGTAACAGACAACCAAAAACCAGAATTCATGGAGCACGGCAACTTCCCAGTTACAATCAAGATTGTTTACGATAAAGATTCACGTCGTATCCTTGGTGCGCAAATGGCTGCTCGTGAAGACATCTCATTGGGTATCCACCTCTTCTCTTTGGCAATCCAAGAAGGCGTAACAATCGAAAAATTGGCCTTGACAGACTTGTTCTTCTTGCCACACTTCAACAAACCTTACAACTACATCACAGTAGCTGCCTTGGGTGCTGAATAATTAATTGAATACAAAAGCTCAGAGATAACTCTGGGCTTTTTTGCTTGCCACCTATCATATTGCAACTGCTTATCGAGTGATTTTTTGGTATAATGGAGAGAATGATTTTTTAGAGAAAGTATGAGACAATGAACCCATTATTAAACGGAATGAATGACAGACAGGCAGAAGCGGTACAGACGACGGAAGGTCCGCTATTGATTATGGCAGGGGCTGGTTCGGGTAAGACGCGAGTCCTGACCCACCGAATCGCTTATTTGATTGATGAAAAAATGGTCAATCCTTGGAATATCTTAGCCATTACCTTTACCAATAAAGCGGCGCGTGAGATGAAGGAGCGGGCCTACGCCCTCAATCCTGCTACGCAAGACTGTTTGATTGCTACCTTCCACTCCATGTGTGTGCGGATTTTGCGTCGAGATGCTGACCATATCGGCTACAACCGTAACTTCACCATTGTGGACCCAGGTGAGCAACGCAGTCTCATGAAACGGATTTTGAAAAATCTCAATCTAGATCCGAAAAAATGGAGTGAACGTTCTATCCTGGGAACTATTTCCAATGCCAAAAACGACTTGATTGATGACAAGGCATTTGAAGCCCAGGCAGGCGATTTATACACGCAGATTGTTGCTAAATGCTACACGGCTTATCAAAAGGAACTCAGACAGTCAGAGGCCGTTGACTTTGATGATTTGATCATGTTGACGCTCCGCCTTTTTGACCAAAATCCAGAGGTCCTGACCTATTACCAGCAGAAATTCCAGTATATCCATGTCGATGAATATCAGGATACCAACCATGCCCAGTACCAATTGGTCAAGCTCCTGGCATCACGTTTCAAGAATATCTGCGTGGTCGGAGATGCGGACCAGTCTATCTATGGTTGGCGTGGTGCGGATATGCAAAATATCCTGGACTTTGAAAAGGACTATCCAGAAAGCAAGGTTGTGCTTCTGGAGGAAAACTATCGTTCGACCAAGAATGTCTTGCAGGCTGCTAATGAGGTTATCGAAAACAACCGCAATCGCCGTCCCAAAAAACTCTGGACACAGAATGCCCAAGGGGATTTGATTACCTACTATCGTGCCAGAGATGAGAATGACGAGGCGATTTTTGTCGCAGGGCAGATTGACCAGTTGCACCGAGAAGGCAAGGCTTATAAGGATTTTGCAGTTCTCTATCGGACCAATGCCCAGTCCCGTACCATTGAAGAAGCCCTGCTCAAATCTAATATCCCTTATACCATGGTTGGAGGCACCAAGTTCTACAGCCGTAAGGAAATCCGTGATGTGATTTCTTATTTGAATATCATTGCAAATCCATCGGACAATATCTCCTATGAACGCATTGTCAATGAGCCAAAACGTGGCGTTGGACCTGGTACGGTTGACAAACTCCGTGATTTTGCGACCAGTCACAGCATGTCCCTGCTAGAAGCTTCTCAGGATATTATGTTGTCGCCGATTAAAGGGAAGGCAGCACAGGCAGTCTTTGACCTAGCCAATCTCCTCTATAATCTTCGTAATCAATTAGACAACTTGACGGTTACCCAAGTAGTTGAGGCAGTATTGAACCAAACAGGCTACATCGATGCCCTTGCCGCACAAAATACGCTGGAAGCCAATGCTCGCATAGAAAACATTCAGGAATTCCTTTCTGTTACCAAAAACTTTGATGAAAAGGATGCTGAGGAAGAAGAGACAGGTCTGGATCGGTTGACACGCTTCCTGCTTGATTTGGCACTGATTGCTGATACAGATGATGGCGATACAGAATCTTCAGAAGTGACCCTCATGACTCTCCATGCGGCCAAGGGTCTGGAATTTCCAGTCGTATTCCTGATTGGTATGGAGGAAAATGTCTTCCCACTCAGTCGTGCAGCAGAAGAAGAGGACGAATTGGAAGAAGAACGTCGTTTGGCTTACGTAGGTATCACCCGTGCTGAGCAGACCCTCTACCTGACCAATGCCAATTCTCGACTCCTTTTCGGTCGCACCAACTACAACCAACCAAGCCGCTTTATCCGAGAAATTTCCAGTGACCTGCTTGACTACCAGGGGCTCGCTCGTCCAGCCAATACTAGCTTTAAGGCTTCTTATGTCAATGGCAGAGCGACACAGTTTGGACAAGGGATGAGCTTGCAACAAGCCATGCAAAGTCGAAAAGCATCCGTACAACCATCTGTCAAGCTCGGAGGCAGTATGCCCTTCGCATCAAATAACAAATCGTCAAGCTCAGGCACCAACTGGTCAGTTGGTGACATCGCAGTCCACAAGAAATGGGGACGAGGGACAGTCCTTGAAGTTTCAGGCACAGGCAGCAACCAAGAACTCAAAATCAATTTCCCAGAAATGGGCCTCAAAAAAGTCTTGGCAAGCTTAGCACCGATTAGTAAGGAAGAGTAGGGATGAGTCAAAAGTAAAGCGGAAACATCGCATTTTACAAGACTTGCGACGTCTTCATAATATTATTTTTAGAACGACATATGACACCTCAAAATGGGTCTTGACCTGACTGTTTTGAGATGATTTTTTGTATACTGCTTAAAGCATCGAAACAATCTTGCATGCTTTGATGACATCTAGATGAGCAAATTTTGCATCGGACGTTTTTAGAGTGTGTCTTACCATCTATATGCTAAATGACAAATATAGAAAAAAAACGGATAGCTCCAAGAGAAAATACTACTTGTATTGTTATACTGATAGTAGTTAAAAGTCTTTTATTTGCTAGAGACTCTCATCTTAGTAAGGAAGGGATAGCCTAGAAATGGGACGATTAGCTTGCCAATATTTTTGTAGCTAGCGCAAAAATAGATCAAATAAAAGAAGGAGACTCTTATGAGCAAACGTAAAATTATATCAAGTTTATTTTTAAGTGCTACCGTATTGGGAGGATTGCTGTTTACACAGACACCAACCGTAAAAGCAATTGCGTCAGACGGAAATGTGCAAATAACAAATAACACCCCTCAAAATTCACCTATCTTTTCTCTAGGGGATCCTATTCAAGAAACTAACTATAACGAATCGGTCAAAAAGTCAGTATCCATTGATGCAACGATTGGAGACTCTGAAAATGAAGTAAAATGGACGGTAAACTTTGATTCTACCCTTTGGAACCTTCGATATGATAAGGGGGGATACTATTTTATTATCCCTGATGGTATGCAATTGAAAAAACTTGTTAATAAGAAAACAGGAGAAAACTTGTTGGACAAATTCTCAACCGATGTTAATGATGATAAGAATGGTTCAGACAGCAAGTACCGTCACTTTAAGAAGGGTAAAGAAACACATTGGGAACGAAACTTTGATAGCCAATGGGGTTGGTCAGCAGGACGTGTAGGCAGTTGGCAAGTAAACCAATGGAAAGATGAAAATGCGTTTTCAGATATTTATTATATAGATAATCCTAGCAGTGATGGTCTGACAACCTATGAATTGGTTACAGAAGTAACAAATCTACAAAATACCAACTCTTCCTTCCCTCTGGTAGCAGTCATGAAGAACTATTACGCTAAAACTTGGTATCTTGGTGAACCAGCTTCGTTGGCAGGACGCGAGGTAACTATTGAACCTCGTTAAACGAATTAAAAAGATTCGCAAGGAAATGTTTTTTATAGGATTTTGGCACCAGTATTCCTTCAAAATTGAGAAGGTTCGAGAGTTTTAAGTCAACCAGTGGCAATCGTGTGTAGTTAAGGCTACTACGATTGCCTTTTTCTGCGAGTCCTCGTCTTTTTGCTTGAATAAACTAGTGCTTGTATAATATGATGAGGAAATGGGTGTATCCAGGGCTGCTGATACTCAATAAAAATCAAAAGTAGCCTAGGAAACGAAGCCGATGACAGAACTCTGTTGTTTTCTTATTTCAAGGCAACAGGCTAAAAAGCCCCACAGGAGTTTTTCACTCATCGAGGCAAGTTGACAATGGATAATTTTGATATTTAAAGAGTATGAAATCTGAAAAACAATATGATAGAACCTAGGACACAGAGCTATTTTTTTAGAAACTGTGGTATACTTTAGACATACTGCCTGACATCGCTTCAGTAATTTCTGCTTAGAAAGGATTTATCATCTTGCAATACAAACACTTACTCTTTGATCTTGACCATACTCTTCTTGATTTTAGCCGTGGAGAAGAAGTAGCCTTAACCCAGTTTTTGACAGCTATGGAGGTTGAAGATATTCAAGCTTTTAAAGAAGTCTATCGACCGCTCAACCAGGCCATGTGGAAGGATTTGGAAAAAGGGAATATTACAAAGAAAGAGCTGATCAATACCCGCTTTTCACGGACCTTTGCCCACTTTGGTCGGCAAGTTGATGGAAGGGAGATGGCCTTGCGCTACCAAGAATTTATTGGGCGGCAGGGACAAATTTTTGTAGGTGCAGATAAGCTTTTGCAGGAATTGACACACCGAGGCTACCAGATTTATGCGGCGACCAACGGCGTGACCTATATACAGGAAAATCGCTTGCTTCACTCACCGATTCAATCGTATTTCAAAGAAGTATTTATTTCTGAGCAGATGGGGACGCAAAAGCCTGCGGCTGATTTTTATGAAAAAATAGCAGAGCAGATTTCAGGTTTTCAGTTTGACCAAGCCTTAATGATTGGAGACAGTTTGACAGCAGATATTCAAGGCGGAAATAATGCTGGTATGGATACTGTTTGGTACAATCCGACTCATATGATAAACAAGAGTAAGGCAGTTCCAACCTATACAATTAGTAGTTATCAAGAATTATTGGACTTACTATAAAATGTTTTAAAATTCTATAAGATTTTTCGTATATTTGTACTAAAAAACACACTATAAGGAGGAAAACGTGAAAAGATTACTGAGACGCATTCGTCCAACCAAGCCCCTAAAAGAACTCACTTGGATAGATTTGATTATTATCACAACGATTTTATGTGGTAATGCTATTTATACCTCAACCATGCAATGGATAGCATCATTTTCCGCAACAGAAACCGTTGAAACAGGGATTCTATCGTTTAGTCCAGCCGATAATTGGTGGGCTCTAGCCAATCAAGGAAAGTTATTCCTGTTTGCCCTAGTTTATTTATTGATTCGGAATTATGATTTCAAGCAGCTAAAAGTAAAATTAGAGTGGAGAGTTTTACTCTGGGGACCACTCATTTTCATCGGTGCTGGTCTGATTAGTGATTTGGCATTTACAGCCTTTTCATATATTCCAGGTCTGTCAGGTGGGTATAATTTCCTCGGATACTTGCCTTACTATGACTGGAATATTATGACAGTGCTCAACCGTTTCCTATCTGTTGACTACAGCACAGTTATCTATTCCTTGTTTAATGGCTTCTATGAAGAGTTCTTTTTCTTAGGCTTATTGTTGAGTACAGATAAGAAAAAGCGTTCGCTGGTCTTACTCTTTTCAACAATTGTCCGTATATCTTTCCATACCTATCAAGGAATGGTATCTGCTCTTGTTATTGGTGTAGCCTTTGGTCTTTTCTATTACTACATGTATACAAGGAAAAATGATAATTTATTGCCATATTTCTTAGGACATGCTCTTGCGGATATGGTTGGTACCAGTTTCTTCTCGTTGTTTATTGCAGGGTAAATAATGCAGAGAATGGACATCAAGCTAATCGGAGAACATTTCTTTCTCCCTACAGCTGACAAACGGATGATGATATGTAGTTTCTATCAACTCAGTATCATCACCCGTTTTATTGTGCGGATATTTAGTCATTTGAATTAGTTTTGCTACATGGTCTCTTTCGATTGCTTTATCATATTTTTATCCCATATTTTTTTGAATTAACGGTTTATTTATGTTAAAATGTATTTTTATACATCAAAAAGGAGTATAGATATGAAACAAATAAAGAATCGTTTAAAAAAACATATGTTTTGGATTGGACTCATTTCGTTGGTATTGATGCTCGTTGATAATGTCCTATTTTGTTATTTTAATATTGAATGTAGTCGTACCTTAAACCAAATCGAGCAGACGATTTGTATCATCCTTAGTATTCTTGTATTTTTAGGAGTGCTAAATAATAAACCAGATGTGAAGGTAGAAGACATCCTAAAAAACGGAATGTCATCTAAAAATCAACAATAATGTTTGTTTAGAAACTACTGATGAGATATCTAGTTGTACTTACAGTTCAGTATCTCTAGCTAAGACGGATTTTTCAAAATATAGTCAGTATTTCCTAAAAAACTATTTGTATATAAATCACTTTACTTGTGATACGACTATTTAACATCATATATGTCCACCAGTCGAAAGGCTGGTGTTTCTATTTATGACACGTATGTTATCATGAATGCCACTATTTGAAGGAAAAGAATCGTGAGAAATTCAATGAACACTAAAAATATCAATAGTAGTTAAAATCATAAGCCGTCATTAGACGGAGTTTTATGATTGTGCTACAATAGACATAATTATAAAAGAACGGGGTGATGATAATGAAACGTACTATTCTATTGTGCTTGCCGACAATACTGTTACTAGTAGCATGTCATCAAAATACAAATCAGGCCAATACTACAAAAAATTCGTCAACAACTGTTTCGACTACTTCAAGTCAGTCTACTTCAACAACTTCGGAGCAGTCAACAAGCAGCTCTACATCGGCGGAAACGAATCAAGAAGTAACAAGTACAGAGACTCAGGTAAATTTTAACGGTTCCTATTATAGTGTACAAGGAAAATATGGCGAAGTGATTATCGCCAATAAAAAACATCCGCTTGCAGCTGATTATGCACCGGGCGAAAATCCTGAAGCCTTAGCAGCTTTTCAACGTTTAATAGCAGATATGCAGGCGCTAGGGTTTGGTATCTCCAATAACTACAGTGGATTTCGTTCCTATGAAACTCAGGCAAGTCTCTACCAATCCTATGTAAATCAGGAAGGACAAGCAGCGGCAGATACGTATTCTGCAAGAGCTGGATATAGTGAACATCAGACAGGATTAGCCTTTGATTTATTGGATACAAGTGGTAATTTATTAGAAGAACCCAATGCTTCTCAGTGGTTGGCTACGAATGCACATCTATATGGCTTTATTGTCCGCTATCTTCCAGGAAAAGAATCTAGCACAGGCTATATGGCAGAATCCTGGCATGTGCGATATATTGGTCAAGAAGCGACAGATATTTACAATTCAGGCTTGACCTTGGAAGAATATTTTGGTGTACCAGGTGGAGACTACTAATTTTACATTTAGTCAGAAATAAGTCGAAAAATTTGTCCGTATAACTAACTCGTGATATAATAAACCATCATGATTTTGGAGGTCCATCATGCTTAAAGCAATGGAAGTATACTTGGTTACTAATGGTAATGGTTTGGAAGCTATCGAGTTTTATAAGAATGCTCTTGGGGCAACAGTGGAGCAAGTAAATCTATTTAAAGATTTCTTACCAGACTGCCCTGCTGAACTAGAAAATTACGTGATGAATGCACAGTTTCGTTTGAATGGTCAACGGTTTATGTTGTCAGACAACAACCCAGAAATGCCTTATACAGTAGGTGACAATATTACAGTTGCGCTTATCACAGATGATGCTGAGACAGCGCAGGAACTATATAGCAAGTTATCCGTAGATGCAACTGCTATCAATATGGAACTTCAAGCAGTTCCTTGGTCTCCTGCTTATGGCAATGTAACAGACAAGTTTGGTATCTCTTGGCAAATCAATGCTGAAGTAGAAGGCTACGGTCAGGAATATTACGCAGAAAACTAAAATAGATTGGACAATGCCTTGTCCAATCTATTTTAGTTTTTGCCAATAAGCTTTGTAGATATATAGTTGAAGAGCAGCTGATAGGATGAGCAGTAAGGTCATCAAGGCTGAGCTTACATAAGCAGCACCAATAGTGCCAGCTAATATGATGCTGACAACTAGAATGATGGCTCCGAGAAACATTGTTCCTATGATCGATCCAGCAATCAACCATTGACCCGCTCCGCGACCGAATAACTGGTTACTATTTTGCCAGTTGAGCATGAGGAGTCGTTGGTCACGCCAGTAATAAATCTGACCAGTTAGCAGGGCTGAGATAATGATGCCGACTGTAAAGAAGAATGCTAGAATGAATTTGACTTTCATGAAACCTAGAGCCAAAGCAAAGTAAAGTAGAGTCGGTAGTGCAAATTGCACGGCAGCCAATACCCAGAATTTTTGGATGATAAATTTTTTGAAACTTATAGGAAGCGTTCGAATGAAATGATAATTTTCCTTCTCCAATGACATGGCCACTCCGATGAAGGTTGTAGAACCAGCAAATAGACTGCCAAGCAAGAATCCAGCTAATAGAGCAATACCAAAGAAATCCCATTCAACTGAACTCAGACCACCATTCTCTGTGAAACGGCTAAAACTTGGAAAAAGCGCCACTCCCATAATGATTGGTTGTATCATGGTTTGGACCATGAGGTTGCTATCTTTAAGAGTAGATAGGTGGTGTTTCACTAAAGCCTGATTGAGATTGCTAGGAATCTTGGCAGATTTAGCATTATTGGTCCGTTTTGTCGAAGCATTTTCAATTGCCAAAACTTGATTAAAGTAGTTGGGAATGACAGTTTTAAACGCAAACACAATAAGTCCAATCATCAAAATGAGAGGAAGTCCAAAATGAAGGAGTGTTTCTAGTGAGATAGTATGGCTGACCAAGTAATGGAATCCAGCAAATATAGGTATGATTGGAAAATCCACAAAGCCACCAGATTCGAGTGAAACGGTCTGCTGAGATTGCAGGAACATGAGTGCAGCAAAAGCCAGCAAGGAAGAACCTGTCATCAGGATTGTAGAAATCAATGTTTTACGAGGGCTTTTTGTCAGAACTTCCCCGACAAAGTGCATGATAATCAGATTGACTAAATTAACTAAAATCCAGAGAATCAAAAAGGAAGGAATGGAAGCTAAGGCGAGGAGCGGACCGCCAATTTGCCAGTAAGTGATTAGAAGTAAAGACAGACACGGCATGAGGAAGGGTAAGACCATCCCTTGTGCAGAGAGGATTTTAGCGAGGAAGACTTCTTGTGGCTTCAGGGGAAGTGCTAAATACAACTTTGTATCCTTACTATCGTAGAAAACGGAGAAGAAACCTGTAAAACCATAGACAATGGCAATAATGGTAAAGAGCGCTAGTTGCAGAGAAAAGAAACCGATGGACTGACTATAATCTACTCCCATGAAAAAGACAGAATAGAGAAGTCCGAAACTCAAAACCATAAATACTTGTTGCAAGAGGACACTTTTATAGGCTGAAAAGGAGGCGTCTTTGCGCTTGCTTTGTTTCTTCTTGACGGAAGCTAGAAGTTGAGGATTGGAATAAAGAATATTAATCTTTACTAGTTCCCAAATGATGGATTTACTCATTCTTCCTCACCTGCCTTCACTTGTTGGCGTCCAGCTAATTCCAAATAGATGGTCTCCAAATCTTTATCTGGATACTGTGATTTGAGTTCATCTAGACTTCCTACGAAAATGAGTTGCCCTTTTCGGAGAATAGCAATGCGGTCACAGAGTTGTTCAGCTACTGAAAGGACGTGTGTAGAAAATAGAACGGTGTGACCAGACTGAGCATGTTCTTTCATCATTTGTTTTAGGTCGAAAGAGGCCTGAGGATCCAGTCCAGTTAGGGGTTCATCCAAAATCCAAATATCAGGGTTAGGGATCAATGCACCAATAATAATGGTTTTCTGACGCATACCGTGTGAAAAACTATCAATAGGCTCATGCTGGCGCGCGGTCATATCAAATAGACTAGATAGTTTAGCGATACGGTCATCAACTGCATCCTTTTCTACACCATAGACCTTGCCCATAAAGTGCCAGTATTCAAAAGCTGTTAAGTGTAGGAAGATGTCTGGCGAATCTGGAACGTAGGCTATCCGTTTCTTGACTTCATCACGGTTCTTCTCTAGGTTTAAACCATCAACAGAGATAGTTCCGTAACTGGCTTCGATTATCGAAGTCAATAGACTGATTGTCGTTGTTTTTCCTGCCCCATTGTGACCGATTAAACCGAAAATCTCGCCGCTTTCAATTGTCAAATTTAGATCATCAAGTGCGATTGTTTCGCCGTATGTTTTTGTGATATGGTCAAATTGTATCATAGTAACCTCCTTGTTATTCGTGAACTAAAAGTAGGAGCTTGCTAGGTATTCCGAGCCGTATTCCAATGTTCTCCGAATAATATATACAATTAATTACATTTATTATACTGCTGAATTAGTACAAAAGCAATAGTTTCTATCAATATTTTTGTAGTATAGATGCGGATATATTCCAAGAAGTCGAGTATCGTCATTTAGTTTTTCTTTTATTACTTCGACGTACGAGGAAACTTCGTTTCCCTATTTCCAACTTCAAACACTCCACTGGATTGTTTGAACTCGCCTTGCCTGAAAACAAAAAAAAGCGAAGTACCTCAGCTGGTCAATGCCTAGAAATTAGAAAGCATTAAGTTATGCCTGCGGCTTTTGAAGCGAACTTGGTTCGCGCTATTTCCAGCCTTCAAAGGTTCCCCAAACCTTTGAAGCGAGTACTAAAAGTAAACTAAAAGACTATATACAATGGAGTGGAATAAGCTCGATTATCAGAAAATTTGCTATAATAGACCTATGAACGATTTGATCAAGCATAAGTTGGAGTTGCTGCCGGACAGTCCGGGTTGCTACCTCCATAAAAACAAGTACGGAAAGATTATCTATGTGGGCAAGGCCAAAAACCTGCGCAATCGGGTACGGTCTTATTTTCGTGGTGCCCATGATACCAAGACAGAGGCATTAGTATCTGAAATTGCCGACTTTGAATTTATCGTGACGGATTCCAATATCGAGGCCCTCTTACTGGAAATCAATCTGATTCAGGAAAACAAGCCTCGCTATAACATTATGCTCAAGGATGACAAGTCCTATCCCTTTATCAAGATTACCAAGGAACGTCATCCACGGTTGATGATTACACGGCAGATTAAGAAGGATGGCGGCCAGTATTTTGGTCCCTATCCAGATGTGGGGGCGGCCAACCAGACCCTCAAGCTATTGGAGCGTCTGTATCCTTTCCGCAAATGTAAATTGCCTGAGAACAAGTATTGTCTTTATTATCATTTGGGGCAATGTCTGGCCCATGGAGAAAACCTGCCCAGCCTGTCTGACTATGACAAGATGAGTAAGGAAGTGGCCCAGTTCTTGACAGGTCATGATGATAAGATTGTCAAGGAAGTGCAGGAAAAGATGAAGGTAGCTGCTGGCAATTTGGAATTTGAAAAGGCTGCGGAATACCGAGATGTCCTGCAATCCATTTCCACCCTGCGGACCAAACAACGTGTGATGGCTCATGACTTGCAAAATCGAGATGTCTTTGGCTACTATGTGGACAAGGGCTGGATGTGTGTACAGGTTTTCTTTGTTCGGCAGGGGAAACTGATTGAGCGGAATGTCAATCTTTTTCCATACTATAATGATGCGGACGAAGACTTTTTGACCTACATCGGTCAGTTTTACAGGGACCAGCAACATTTGATTCCCTCAGAGGTCTTGATACCGCAGGATATTGACCAAGAAGCCGTAGAAGCTCTGGTAGATACCAAGGTCATCAAGCCCCAGCGTGGCGAGAAGAAGCAGCTCATCAGTCTAGCGACCAAGAATGCGCGTGTTAGTCTGGAGCAGAAGTTTAATCTGTTGGAGAAAAATCTGGAGAAGACCTACGGTGCGGTGGAGAATATCGGTCAGCTTTTGGGGATTCCGACGCCTGTGCGGATTGAGGCTTTCGATAACTCCAACATCATGGGGACCAGTCCTGTGTCGGCTATGGTGGTCTTTGAAAATGGGGTGCCTAATAAAAAGGAATACCGCAAGTATAAGATTAAGACGGTGGAGGGGTCAGACGATTATGCTTCCATGCGGGAAGTTTTGCAGCGGCGGTATAGTCGGGTGCTTCGTGACGGTTTGACACCGCCTGATTTGATTATCATTGACGGTGGTCAGGGCCAGGTCAATGTTGCCAAGCAGGTCATCGAGCAGGAGTTGGGTATGTCCATTCCCATTGCAGGTTTGCAGAAGAATGACAAGCACCAGACACACGAGTTGCTTTTTGGTAATCCGCTGGAAGTAGTTGAGTTGCCCCGTAATTCTCAGGAATTTTTCCTCCTGCATCGGATTCAAGATGAAGTGCACCGCTTTGCCATTGAGTTTCACCGTCAGGTTCGGTCAAAAAATTCCTTCTCATCCAAATTGGACGGCATAGAAGGCTTGGGACCAAAACGCAAACAGGCTTTGATGAAGCATTTCAAGTCTATTGGCAATATCCAGTCAGCAAGCTTGCAGGAAATCGCAGAAGCTGGCGTGCCGTATAAGGTGGCGGAGTTGGTCAAGGAAAAGTTGAAGTAAAACTAAACGGTGTAATAATATCCAAAAATCTAATAAAAATACATCGGAATACTTTACAATCTCGGTATTATATATCATAATATACATATCAAGTGCTTGACAAACTTCAATTTATTGCTAATAAAATATAGAGTTAGGTAAAGGTTATGCAAAGATATATCACTCATGCAGTTGGATTGTTGTTCATATTGTGTATGTTACTGCCGTTTGCATATACTACGGACAGTGAAAATTATTCTGTTTTCCTTGTGTCAGGTTGGCGGTATTTCAGCCAAAACTTGTTTTCCTTGTCCTCTATTCTAATATTTTTAGCTTTCTTTTTCATTAATTATCAAGGTCATAAAAATATTCAACTGATTATTTTTGTCATGACTTTTATGCTTACATTGTATTTTTATTGCTTACCCATTCTGGCTCTAGGAGAAGAATTCTGGAGTCGTATAATCGAATTGCCTATTGCTTATTACATTTGTGGTTTACTTATGCTTGTTGGAGTTGGATTAAAAGTAAAACGTTTGGTATCTGTTTAATTGCCTAATATTTCTGAAAAGCACGAGGACTGTCTTTCTAGTCAAAAGCTGGAAAGCAGTCCTTTTTAGATAATCTGGTAAATCTTGTCTTCTGGCAGGTAGAGATGAGATTTGAAAGCTCTACTAATTTATGGTAAAATGAATTATCAATGACTGATTAAGGAGAAGGCAATGGCGTTCGGCGAAGAAAAACACAAGAAAACAACATTTGAAAAAGTAACTTTAGTAATTGTTGTCGTGATGGTTGTCGTGACATTAGCTGGCTTGATTTTACCAGCCATTAATGCATTGATGAATTAAGAATCTGTATTCACTGTTCAGCACTTCTATACTAAGGCTAGTTTTTAAGCACTCATCGTTAGTTTTTTTAGAAAATACAGTCAGTATTTTGGAAAAACTACCTTGATTGGCTAAAAACGATTTCTTATATATAAGCACTTCGCTTGTGAATACAGGTCTAAAACGCTTTTAAGCGTTTTTTTCTAGGAAAGAATAGGGTAAATTATGAGTATGTTTTTAGATACTGCCAAGATTAAGGTCAAGGCAGGGAAAGGTGGCGACGGGATGGTCGCCTTCCGCCGTGAAAAGTATGTACCTAATGGCGGTCCTTGGGGCGGTGATGGTGGCCGTGGCGGAGACGTTGTTTTTGTTGTAGATGAAGGCTTGCGTACTCTCATGGACTTCCGTTATAACCGTCGTTTTAAAGCTGACGATGGTGAAAAAGGGATGACCAAGGGCATGCATGGTCGTGGTGCGGAAGACCTGATTGTTCGAGTACCACAGGGGACAACTGTTCGTGATGCGGATACTGGCAAGGTCATCACCGACTTGGTTGAAAATGGTCAAGAGTTTGTCATTGCCCACGGTGGTCGTGGTGGTCGTGGAAATATTCGTTTTGCGACACCTAAGAATCCAGCGCCCGAGATTTCAGAAAATGGAGAACCAGGTGAGGAGCGCAATCTTGAATTAGAATTGAAAGTGTTGGCTGATGTAGGTCTTGTAGGTTTCCCATCAGTTGGTAAGTCAACGCTTCTCAGTGTTATTACAGCAGCTAAGCCTAAAATTGGTGCCTACCATTTTACAACCATTGTGCCAAATTTGGGAATGGTTCGGACCAAATCTGGCGAGTCATTTGCTGTGGCAGACTTACCAGGTTTGATTGAGGGTGCTAGTCAAGGTGTTGGATTGGGAACGCAATTCCTTCGTCACATCGAGCGGACACGTGTTATCTTGCATGTTTTGGACATGTCAGCAAGTGAAGGCCGTGATCCTTATGAAGATTACGTAGCCATCAACAATGAATTGGAAACCTACAATCTTCGCCTCATGGAACGTCCTCAGATTATCGTTGCCAATAAAATGGATATGCCAGAAGCGGCAGAAAATCTGGAAGAGTTCAAGAAGAAATTGGCAGCCAACTACGACGAATTTGATGAACTGCCACAGATTTTCCCAATCTCAGGGATTGCTCACCAAGGTTTGGAAAATCTTTTGGAAGCCACAGCTGAGTTGCTCGAGAAAACGCCTGAATTCTTGCTTTACGACGAATCAGATTTCCAAGAAGAAGAGGCTTACTATGGCTTTAACCCAGATGAGCCAGAATTTGACATCAGTCGTGCAGACGATGCAAGCTGGGTTCTATCTGGTGATAAACTAGAAAAACTCTTCACCATGACTAACTTTGATCGTGACGAATCTGTCATGAAATTTGCTCGCCAGTTGCGTGGCATGGGTGTCGATGAAGCCCTCCGTGCCCGCGGAGCCAAAGACGGCGACACAGTTCGCATCGGCAAGTTCGAATTTGAGTTTGTGGATTAACGTAGCAGTTTGACTGCAAGTTAACTTGCTAGTCAAACTACGCCAAGTCCTAGGGGACCTTGGCTAGCTACCTTACTAACTTCACCCAAATGGTAGTATCGACCATTTGGGCTCCGTGTCGTAACGTTGGAACTACCTCTAAGTCCTAAAGGACTTGATGTAGTGCGGTAGCCGCTATGGCGGACTACCTACCAACCTTACTAATTTCATTCAGTTAATGATCGTTTGTAAACAATCTATAAAATAGTTGGAGGTTTATATGGGTGATAAACCAATATCCTTCAAGGATAAGGATGGAAATTTTGTCTCAGCAGCCGATGTATGGAATGCTGAGAAATTAGAAGAACTTTTTAATACACTTAATCCTAATCGGAAATTTCGTTTAGAAAGGGAACGATTGGCAAAGGAAAAAGAATAAATCCCAAATCTGCTTGTTGGCGTAAAAACAGGCAGATTTTTTATATCTACTTTTAAATGCGATATTTATCAATATAATATTATGTCTAAAAATGCATTTACATGTATAAATGGCGTAAATATTCACTGAAATATTAATAAATATAATTTTTAAGGAAATTGGACAATATTGTTTGTCATGTTCAATTATTTATAGTATAATACAGTAGATAATTACTGAATTTTTCAAGGATTTTTTGTAAAATCTGTAAAATTTTTGTAATTAATAAATAAAAAATTGGGGGAGGTTTTTTCGATGCGTAAAGCTAAGAAAAAGTCGTTTAATTGGTACGGAATGAAGCAACATTTCTCAATCCGTAAATATCATTTTGGTGCTGCAAGTGTCTTGCTTGGTATGTCATTGGTGATGGGGGCTGGTGCACAAACTGTTAAAGCAGAAGAGACTGCGGCATCCTCAGATGCGACTACTGCAAGTAGTACATCAGTTGACTCCTTGAATGCAGATGCAAAAGAGTCAGTTGCTTTACCAACAGAAACAGCTGCAAGTTCTGAACGTACGGTTGATATTTCTTACATTGTTAAGTATGTCCTTGAGGACGGTTCAGTCGTAAGTGCTTCGGTAGAATCTGTTTCAACAACAACTACAGAGGCAATTGCCAAAGCAACAGCAACAGTAACAGCGGTTGTACCAGAAGGTTATGAATTGGCATCTGGTGAGTCAGCAACAGTTTTGCATGAAGTGACTGAAAATGCTGAAAATATTGTAACTGTAAAAGTTGTGAAAAAAGTAGAAGCTACAGCAACTGTTAGCACACCAACTACAACATCAACAACTGTAGCAACTGCTAGTTCAACAACTACAGCAGCTACATCAACTACACCTACGACACCTGCAACTGTAGAAGAAGCTAAAACAGTTCTTGAGCAAGTAACTTCAGAAGCGGAAGTATTGGCAAATGAAGCTAATCGTTTGGTTGCTGCAGATAGCACAAATGAAGCGTTGAAAACAGCAGTTGCCGCAACCAAATTGGCTGCAACAGAAGCAACAGCAGTATTGAATGATTCAGCAGCAACACTTGAATCCGTAAATGCTCAAATCAATGCAGTTCGTTCAAATGTTGAAGCACTTGCTCTTGAGTTGCGTAAATTCCTAGGTTCTGATGTAATCGAAGTCGCTTTGAATACCTCGGTAACATCAGGTCTTAAAGTTGGTGAAGGCGAAGGAATTCTTGTTGAAAAAGGCACAACGGCTACACCGTCAATGGATGATCCAAATGGAGCAGGTATCAAGCCACACACTCTTCGAACTGGTGTGACAGCTACAACTGAGGCTGGATGGTATACTTTCGATTCATACGACTTGAATTCATATAATGTAAACATGGCTGGTAGTATATTTAATGGAACAGCTTTGAATGCTTACATCCGTTTCTCTCTAGATTCGAACCCAAATACACAGACTGTTTTAGCAGAGTTAGTCAGTAAAACCGATGGACAAGTACTAGAGAAACACACGGTGGAAACCGATACAAGTGTAGTCTTTACATATCCAAAAACCATTAATGCTAATAATGAAAATATTAAGTTGAGTTATGAAACTCAAAATGCCGTTGATGGTAGTACTTACGGCAATTTGAGATTCATCGGTGATACTACTGGTTCAATCTACAATAATACTATCCTGCCCGTCTATCAAATTAACACGACTACTTATAAAGTAGAAGATGGAAGAATTTTAGCAACTTATAATCTTCAAACCATCGGTGGACAAACTGTTACATCTTCTGGTCAACGTGAATTTGCTGGCTATGAGTTTGTTGAGAAGATTGTGGAACCAGCCCAAGGTGGTTATCCAGTAGGTACGGTATATGTTGCTGGTAAAGTTAATACTGCAACTGACAAATCCAATACGATTCAATACAAGGTAATTCGTACTATTGTATCAAATACAGAATATGTTCATGAGATTTATGTTTTGGATCCAACTTATACGGGAACAGTAGACTGGGATGGTCTTGATACTCGCGGATTCTTCAAGTTGCTAGAGACTTCTCATTTGAGTTACACTCCAGATAGAGTAAGCTATGATTATAATACCAATGCAACAATTAGTGCAAATTACACAGTTGATCCTGACTCAGGCTATATGGTGTTTGCGGAATCTCCTCTAAATGCCAAAGGTTCTAAATATCGTGTAGTAGCTCAATGGTCAGGTACAGATGCAACAGGTCCTTACGGACGAATTTTTATCGGTTCCCAAGTATGGACCAAAGCGAATACAGGTGCTGATACTCCTTTTGCATGGCAGTCTGTTAACGGTTCATATATTGATTTGGGATACGCACCTTACGGTATTCAACAGACTTTGCGCGGAGCTTCCACACCTGCAGCTTTGACAACTACTTATGTGTATCGTGCACTTAATCAAGAGGCTATCATCCGCTACCAAGTTGAAGGTGCTACAGACTATTTAGAAGATTCAGGTATATTGACGGGTGGTTCAGGAACAGATATTAACTACTCAACTGAAGAAACGATTAATAAGTACAAAAAGCTAGGTTATGAACTTGTTTCGGATAACTTTACTACCTCAGGCGGTCAAGACTATGATTCTGATACGGCGGTGCTACAAGAATTCCTAGTTGTCATCAAGCCTCGTGTCGTTGACGTTCCTAAAGGTGTTGTACCTGGGGAACCAGTGGATCCAACAGATCCAAACTCACCAGTCTGGCCAGATACAGTAAAAAATCAGGAAACTACTCAAGAAGTAACGCGTACTGTTGAATACAAGTATGAAGATGGAACACCAGTCCGTGTAGATGCGTCAGGTAATATCTTGCCAAAAGACTCTACTGAGGGTACACCACTTGTTAAGACTCAAACAGTAACCTTTACTCGTCCAGCTCAAGTTAACCTTGTTACAGGTGAGGTTACTTATGGTGAATGGTCAGCAGATTCTACAGATGTTCTAAGTGGTAACTTGATTCCAGAAATCACAGACTATACTGCAACTCGTACGACTCTTGAAGGTGCAGATGCACCAATGACAGAAACTGTTACGGATAAAACCGTTGCAGCTACTGATGCAGATATTAATGAAGTGGTTTACTTCAAAGAAAATCCTAAGTATGGTGATGTAGTTGTAAATTATGTCAATACAGACGGAAAAGTAATTGCAACTCCTGTTGTAGATACTAATGACGCTCTTGTAGGTACAGATTACTCTACTGCTGATCGTGTCCCAGAGAAAATCGTTGAAGATACAACTGGTGATGTCTACTACTATAAAGAAATCAAAGCTGAAGATGCAGCTAAAGAAACAGGTAAAGTAGTAGAAGGTACAACAGAAGTTACTTATGTTTATGAAAAAGCTGGTAATGTTGTTGTTAACTATACATTGGCTGACGGTACAGTGATCAAGGATCCAGTAAACGACGAAACAAACGCGAAACCAGGTAGTCCATACGATACAAAAGATAACAAGCCAGAGACAATTACTACTACAGATGGCAAAGTTTACAAACTTGTTCCAGCTGCGACAATTGGTAATGAAACTGGTGACGTTGAAGCAGGTAAGACAACAGAAGTCACTTACATCTACGAAGAAGTAGTCAGCGATGTTGTTGTTGAATACTACGATACAGAGGGCAATGTCATTGCGAAAACTGTAACAGATACAGATGATGCTTCAGTTGGTACAGTTTACAACACAGACGAAGACAACCGTCCTGCGACTATCACAACTGATGATGGCACAGTTTACTACTACAAAGAAGTGAAGGATACTTCTGCACCAACAACTGGTAAAGTAGCAGAAACAACTACAACTGTTCAATATGTTTATGAAAAAGCTGGTAACGTTGTTGTTAACTACATCGCAGAAGATGGTACAGTTATTAAGCAACCTGTAAATGACGAAACCAACGCTAAACCAGGTACTGAATACAACACAACAGATAACAAACCAACGACTATCACTACAGAAGATGGTAAGACTTACGAATTGATCCCAACTGCAACAATCGGTAACGAAACTGGTAACGTTGAAGCAGGTAAGACAACAGAAGTCACTTACGTCTACAAAGAAGTGAAAGGTTCAGTTGTTGTTAACTACGTAACTACTGACGGAACTGTTCTCCAAGCACCTGTTACAGACACACCAGAAACTTCAACAGGTACTCCATATGACACAACAGATGTTAAGCCAGAAACAATCACAACAGCAGACGGCAAGACATACAAACTTGTTCCAGCCCTTACAAAAGGTTCTGAAACAGGCGATGTTGTTCCAGGCGTAACTGAAGTAACCTATGTGTACGAAGAAGTGAAAGGTGATGTTGTTGTTAACTATGTCAATACTGACGGAAAAGTTATTGCAACTCCAGTCGTAGATACTAAAGCAACATCAACAGGTACAGCTTACGATACAACCGACAACAAACCAGAGAAAATCATTGAAGATGCGACTGGTGATGTATACTACTACAAAGAGGTTCAGACTGGTTCAAATGAAACAGGCAAGGTTGTAGAAGGCACAACAGAAGTCACTTATGTATACGAAAAAGCTGGTAATGTTGTTGTTAACTACATCACAGAAGATGGTACAGTCATCAAGACACCTGTTAATGATGAAACAAACGCAAAACCAGGTAGTCCGTATGATACGACTGATAACAAACCGAAGACAATTACTACCGAAGATGGTACAACATACGAACTTGTTCGCACCGATGGAAATGAGAATGGTTCAGTTGAAGGTGGTAAAACTACGGAAGTAACCTATGTTTATCGTAAAGTAGAAGCACCGGTTGCTAAAACAGGTAATGTTGTAGTTGAATATTACAATACTGACGGCGAAAAAATCGCAGCGGATGTTGAAGATACACCTGAAACAGCTGTTGGAACAGTTTATGAGACCATTGATTACAAACCAACAACCATCACTAAAGATGGCGTGAAATACTACTACAAAGAAGTTAAAGCAACATCTGCTACTGAGAAAGGTACTGTAAGCGAAGGGACAACAACTGTTCAATATGTTTACGAACCAGGTGGTTCAGTCACAGTCAACTATGTAACGACTGACGGTGCAGTCATCAAGTCTCCTGTGAAGGATGAAGAAAACGCTGAGCCAGGTAAGTCTTATACAACAGAAGACAACAAACCAACAATTATCACAACCGAAGACGGTAAGACCTACAAACTTGTTCCAAACGCAACAACGGGTGATGAAAATGGAACAATCACTTCAGGCGAAGATAAGCAAGTAACTTATGTTTACGAAGAAGTGAAAGGAAATGTTATTGTTAACTATATCGATACAGAAGGTAATGTTATCAAGACACCTGTCGAAGATACTAAATCTGTATCAACAGGTACAGCATACGATACAACCGACAACAAACCAACGACCATCACGACAGAAGATGGTACAGAGTACAAACTTGTTCCTGTATTAACAAAAGGTGAGGAAACAGGTAAAGTAGTTGAAGGTACAACACAAGTAACGTATGTATACCAAAAAGTAACAACTCCTGCTCCAAAACCAAATGGTAGTGTCGTTGTTAATTATGTCAATACAAATGGTGAAACAATCGCAACTTCAGTAAATGATACAACAGATGCTAAATTGGATACACCATACGATACAACAGATTACAAACCTGCCATTATCAAACACGACGGTGTTACATACTACTACAAGGAAGTGAAATCTGGTGATAGCGAGACAGGTAATGTCGTCGAAGGTACAACAGAAGTCACATACATCTACGAACCAGGTGGTTCAGTCACAGTCAACTATGTAACGACTGATGGTGCAGTCATCAAGTCTCCTGTGAAGGATGAAGAAAACGCTGAGCCAGGTAAGTCTTATACAACAGAAGACAACAAACCAACAACCATCACAACCGAAGACGGTAAGACCTACAAACTTGTTCCAAACGCAACAACGGGTGATGAAAATGGAACAATCACTTCAGGCGAAGATAAGCAAGTAACTTATGTTTACGAAGAAGTGAAAGGAAATGTTGTTGTTAACTATATCGATACAGAAGGTAATGTTATCAAGACACCTGTCGAAGATACTAAATCTGCATCAACAGGTACAGCATACGACACAACCGACAACAAACCAACTACTATCACGACAGAAGACGGTACTGTCTATGAAATCGTGCCAGTATTGACAATCGGTTCTGAATCTGGTTCTGTCGTAGAGGGTACAACACAAGTAACCTATGTTTATCGTAAGGTATCTACACCAACTCCAGCAGTTAAGAATGGTACGGTTGTTGTTAACTATGTAACAGAAGATGGTACAGTCATCAAGTCCCCTGTGACAGATACGCCAACCTCTCCAGAAGGTACGTCATATGACACAACTGATAACAAACCAACTGAAATTACAACGGAAGATGGTTCACGTTATGTATTAATTCCGTCTAAGACAATTGGTTCAGAGAATGGTACAGTTGTAGAAGGCGAAACTGTTGTTACTTACGTGTATAAGAAAGTTGCGAACTGGATTCCAGAAATTCCGTCAACACCGGAAAATCCAACACCAGTTAACCCAGTTATCCCTTATCCGTTTGACCCAACAAATCCTGATAAACCGGTTGATCCAACAACACCTGGAACAAATGGTGAAGTTCCAAATATTCCTTATGTTCCAGGCTACACACCAGTAGATCCTAAGGATAATACACCATTGAAACCGGTTGATCCAAATGATCCAGGTAAAGGTTATGTACCACCAACTCCAGATGAAACTGGTAAAGATACACCAATTCCTTATGTTCAAAACGGTAATGTTGTTGTTAACTATGTAACAGAAGATGGCACAGTCATCAAGTCACCTGTAAATGATGAAACAGATGCACCAGCTGGTAAATCTTATGACACAACCGACAACAAACCAACAGAGATTGTTACAGAAGACGGTTCACGTTATGTATTGATCCCATCTAAGACAATTGGTACAGAAAATGGTACAGTTGAAGGTGGTAAGACAACAGAAATCACTTATGTGTATAAGAAGGTTGCGAACTGGATTCCAGAAATTCCAGGTGTTCCAGAAAACGAACGCCCAGTAGTTCCATATCCGTTTGATCCAAACAACCCAGACGTACCAGTAACACCAAATCCAGGTACAGTGATTCCTAACGTTCCAGGCTACACACCAGTAGATCCTAAGGACAATACACCATTGAAACCGGTCGATCCAAATGATCCAGGTAAAGGTTATGTACCACCAACACCAGATGAAACTGGTAAAGATACACCAATTCCTTATGTTCAAAACGGTAATGTTGTTGTTAACTATGTAACAGAAGATGGCACAGTCATCAAGTCACCTGTAAATGATGAAACAGATGCACCAGCCGGTAAATCTTATGATACAACCGACAACAAACCAACTACTATCACTACAGAAGATGGTACAACTTATGAGCTTGTTCGTGTTGATGGTTCAGAAAACGGTACTGTTGTAGGTGGTAAAACAACTGAGGTAACTTATGTTTACCGTAAGGTTGAAACACCTGCTAAGAAGGTTGTAACTAACCACGTTGATGAAGAAGGTAATCCGATTGCACCGCAAGAAGAAGGTACAACACCTGATAAATCAATCCCAGGATATGAGTTCACAGGTAAGACGATTACTGACGAAGATGGCAATACAACCCACATCTACAAGAAAACACCAACTAAGAAAGTTGTAACTAACCACGTTGATGAAGAAGGAAATCCTGTTGCACCACAAGAAGACGGCACAACACCAAATAAATCAATTCCTGGTTATGAATATGTACGTACTGTAGTTGATGTTGAAGGTAACACAACGCATATTTATCGCAAAGTTTCTAATAAGCCGACCCCACCTGCTACAGAAACTCCTGTGAAGCCTCAGCCAACAACTCCGACTCCAACTGCTGATAAGGCGAAACAATTACCAAATACTGGTGAAGCTTCATCTTCAGCTGGCGTCCTTGGTGCAGCGATGTTGGTTGCAGCAATCGCTCTTGCAGGCAAACGTCGTCGTAACGAAGACTAATTATGTTTCTTTACACGAATTCTTCCCCCGATAGAATAAGTGAAGAAATTTAGATAAATGTAGAAAGAATTACCTTTCTGAAAAAATGGTCCATTGGACCATTTTTTTTGTTTGAATTTTGATATACTAGACATAGTATATTCAATGAAAGCATGAGAATTTGATATGAAATTAGTCTATACAGATATTCGCAATCCTCTGACGCAGTATTTAACGGATACTGCAGCAGAATTTGCTAAGGAAGCTAAGCGAGTTTTTTACATAGCTCCAAACTCTCTATCCTTTGAGATGGAGCGCAAGGTCTTGGAATATTTGCCTGAACAGGCAACTTTTGATATTATCGTGACTCGTTTTGGGCAATTGGCCCGCTATTTGATGATTGATAGGAAAGAAGCAGGTCAACCGCTGGATGATGTTGGTCTGGCTATGATTTTCTTTCGTGTGCTATCGCAATTTGAAGACGGCGACTTGAAAGTCTATGGTCGTTTACAGACAGATTTTGGGTTTATTAACCAGCTAGTTGCTTTATACAAAGAATTGCAACGGGCAAATATGTCTATTTTGGACTTGGAAGCCATGGAGTCGCCAGATAAGCAGGCTGATTTGGTAAAGATTTTTCTGGCTGTAACAGACATTTTGTCCAAAGAAGGCTTTGAGCATCAGTCTAAGTTAGCACAGCTGACTAGCTTGGTGGAAACTGGTCAGTTGGATGAGCAGTTGAAGAACATTGTGCTGGTGGTAGACGGATTTTCTCGTTTTTCGGCAGAAGAAGAAGCTTTAGTAAGTGCTTTAAATGAACGGGTGTCGGAAATCCTGATTGGTGTATATGCCAGCAAGAAAGCTGTGCAAGCCACCTATGCGGAAGGGAATGTTTATCAAGCCAACGTTGACTTTTTACGTCAGTTATCAACGCAGTTCCAGACTAAGGCTACTTATATTGGTCAAGAGCCAGTCTTGGACAGTATTGGTAAATTTTCAAAGAATATGGAAGCCTATTATGACTACAGCGGGACCATGATAGACTTGACTCCAGCAGACCAAGAAAAAATCCAACTATGGGAAGTCGTCAACCAAAAAGAAGAGGTGGAGCAGGTTGCGACTGCGATTCGTCAGCATGTGCATCAAGGGGCTCGCTATAAAGACATTTTGTTGCTCTTGGGTGATGTGGATAGCTACAAGTTGCAGATTGGCAAGATTTTTGACAAGTATGATATTCCTTACTATTTTGGTAAGGCAGAGGAGATGAGTTATCATCCCCTGGTCCATTTTGTGGAGTCCTTGGAACGCTTGCGTCGCTATCGTTTCCGTGCGGAAGACCTGCTCAATCTCCTCAAATCTGGTTTGTACGCCAGCATTTCCCAAAAGGAGCTGGACCTATTTGAGTCTTACATCCTCTTTGCGGATATGAAGGGGCAGGCTGCTTTTTCGAGGGCTTTTTCGGTCAATGGCAGAGCGGACTACGATGTTGAGACTGTCAAGGAGAAGCGACTTGTCTATGATTTGAATGTCTTGGAACCCCTACGTGCTAAGATTATGGAGCCTTTGAACCAGCTGTTTAAGGCTGGACCACAATCTGGAACTGCCTTGCTTGAGAAATTTATGGCTTTTTTGGAGGCAATTGAGCTTCCTAAAAATATGGAAAAAATGTCTCGAAATTTGAGTGAAGTAGAGCAAGAAAAAGAAGAGCAGGTCTGGAAAAGTTTCACCCATATTCTAGAGAATTTTCATCATATTTTCGGAAAAGAAAAATTGAAAATGGATGATTTTCTGGCTATTTTACAGGCTGGCATGCAGGCCAGTCACTATCGTACTGTTCCTGCAACGGTTGATGTGGTCAATGTCAAATCCTATGATTTGATCGAGCCACACACTGCAAAGTATGTTTATGCTATCGGAATGGGCCAGTCCAATTTTCCAAAAGTTGCCAAGAATACCAGTCTATTGACAGAAGAAGAGATGGAGAAAATCAATCTTGTCTCAGCTAGCTCTTCACGTTTTGATTTGGCCAGCCGAGAGAATATCAAGAAGAACCATGCTGCCATGATGTCTCTGCTGAATGCTGCGACGGAACAGTTAGTTATTTCAACTCCTCAGATATATAATGAAGGCGAGGATAGTCTCTCCCCTTATATCAAGATTCTCCAAAAAATGGGGCTGAAAACCGAAGAACGTGGAAGGATGAAAACACTTAGTCCACAAGACATCGGTCACTACAAGAGTCTCTTATCCCGTTTGATTGAGTCGGAAAGACCATCTCTTGATCATGAAGAATGGGAAGGGCAGACGACCTTCTGGACAGTCTTGGTTCGCCATTTGAAGAAGAAATTGGAGTCGCAAGGCATTGAAATTCCGACCATTACTGGCGAAATTACTTCTAAACAGCTTGCAGCTGATACCTTGGCTGCTTTATATCCAGAGGATAAGCCGCTCAATCTTTCTGCATCCAGCTTGACCAATTTCTACAACAACCAATATCTTTACTTTGTCCGTAATGTTCTCCGCTTGCGGGAACAGGAATCCATCCATCCGACTGCCTTTCAGCATGGTTTGTTCTTGCATCGGATTTTTGAACGAGTGGTCATGGACCAATCTGATCTAGATTTTGATCAAAAAGTGGACAAGGCCATCCTGCATACGCGTGACGAGGCAGAATTTGCTATGTTTTATAACCAGGATGCGGATGCTCGTTATACGGAGGAGGTGCTGGATAAGATTGCTCGCTCCAGTGCAACCATTTTGCGGGATAATGATTTGGTTGAAATTGATGGTCAGGAAAAGAGTTTCCGTCAGGATAAGGCGCTGGTTTTTGACCTTCAAAATGGCAAGAGTGTACATGTAAATGGTACAATTGACCGCTTGGATACCTTACAAATCAATCAGGCTGTCGGTGTTGTAGATTACAAGTCCAGCGACCAATCTTTTTCAGTTGGAGAATTTTACAATGGTCTAAAACCTCAGTTGGTGACCTACCTGGCAGCCTTACAAGAGCTGGATGAAACCAAGGATAAACCTGTTTTTGGGGCTATGTATTTGCATTTGCAGGATCCGATTATCAAGTTAAAAGACACAAAGAATTTAGAACAGCTAGAAGGAGCTGCTAATACGAGCTTGGTTTACAAGGGGCTTTTCTTGAAGGAGGGAAGTCTGGGGCTCAATCATTTTTATCAGACTCGTAACCAACTCTACACGGAAGATGAGTTTGCGGTTTTATTGAACCACAACCAAGAACTCTACAAACAAGCTGCCAAGGACATTCTAGATGGTCGCTTTGCTATTAACCCTTATACCAAAGATGGGCGTTCGGTGGCAGGTGAGCAGCTGAAGGCAATCACTGGTTTTGAGGCGGATCGGCACATGGGAATGGCACGGCGGTTGGTCAAAGAGGCCAAGCGTCAAGATTGGATGGAACGAATGAAAGGAGGTCAGGACTAATGGCTTTTGAAGAATTTTTAAGCGCGGAAGAAATCAAGGCTGTGCAGCTGGCGGAAGCTAATTCTGATAAGCAACAAAAACGTACACCTGAGCAGATTGAAGCCATCTACACGCACGGTCAGAATGTTCTGGTCTCTGCATCGGCAGGGTCAGGAAAGACCTTTGTTATGGTTCAACGGATTTTGGATAAGTTGAAGCGTGGTGTGGGAATCGACCAGCTCTTTATCTCGACCTTTACAGTCAAAGCGGCTGGTGAGTTGAAGGAGCGGATCGAGAAAAATCTCAACGAAACCATTGCGGAGACGACCGATATGGAATTGCGCCGGCATTTGTCTGCCCAGTTGGCGGATTTGACCAAGGCGGATATTGGGACCATGGACTCCTTTACGCAGAAATTGGTCACAACCTACGGTTATAGCCTTGGTATTTCTCCGCAGTTTCGGATTTTACAGGATGAGACAGAAAAAGCGAGTCTGAAAAAAGAGGTTTTTGACCAGCTCTTTGCAGATTATCTTGAAGAGGATGAAAATGGTGCATTCCGCAAACTGGTTCGCAATTTTTCGGGCAACCGTAAGGATAATAGTGGTTTCCGTCAGGTTGTTTATCAGGTGCATGATTTTAGCCAATCGACGAGCAGTCCAACTAAATGGCTGAAAGAGCAGGCTGTTCAAGCTGATTTGTACAGTCAGGAGCGTATAGAGCAGATCTTAGAGCAAGGATTTAAAGAAAAAGTTTTAGACAAGCTCTATCAAGTTGCAGATTTCTTCCGCTACCATGTGGAATGGGGCAGAAATGACTTTGGTTCCGCCAAGTATTTTGCCAATGTGGAAGAAGTTTTGGATTTGTTGACAGGTTTAGATAGTCTGAACCAGAAGGACTTGATGGAGCGGGTTGAAAAAGTCCTTCTCATCAATGACCAGTCCAGAGGCAAGGGCCTGACCAATGCCAATCGACCAAAAGATGAACATTTGATAGCCTTTAAAGAAGAATACAATGCTGGCAAGAGCCAGATTATCTCAGGACTACGAGATTTGGGTCAGGAAGTTTATGAATTGACCCTGCTGAAAGATTATCAGGCTCAAGCTTTGCCACTGCTTGTATTATTACGTGACTTTGTCTTGGATTTTTCGCAGGCTTATCTGGATGTCAAAATCAAGGAAGCGGCTTTTGAATTTGGTGATATTGGGCATTTCGCTATTCGTATTTTAGAAGAAAATGCAGACATCCGCCAGTTTTTCCAAGAAAAATACCACGAAGTCATGGTGGACGAGTACCAGGATAACAACCATAGCCAAGAGCGGATGTTGGACTTGCTGTCAAATGGTCATAATCGCTTTATGGTGGGCGACATTAAGCAGTCCATCTATCGATTCCGTCAGGCAGACCCAATGATTTTCCAAGAGAAATTTGAACTGTATCAGGCAAATCAAGAAGCCGGAAAATTGATTTTGCTCAAGGAAAACTTCCGTAGTCAGATTGAGGTCTTGGAGGCAACAAATGCTATTTTCACGCGCCTGATGGACCGTCAAGTAGGGGAAATCAAGTATGACGACACCCACAGCCTAGTGGCTGGTAGTCCTGGTCAAAAAATTGCCCAGCCCAAGCATGAGATGGAATACTTGATTTACGACCAGCAGGAGAGCGCAAATCCTTCAACGGATGCTGAGGAGGATACTCTTCTTACTGCAGGTGAAATTGAGGTCGTTGCAAAAGAGATTATTCGTCTTCACAATGAAGAAGGAGCAGACTTCAAGGACATCACTCTCTTGGTGCAAAAACGGACGCACAATGATCTTATTATGTCCATTTTTGAAAAACATGGGATTCCTATTGTGGCAGATGGCGGAGCAGCCTCCTATCTGCAATCTTTAGAAGTCATGATTATGCTGGATACTTTGCGGGTTATCAATAATCCACTCAATGACTATGCCTTGGTTGCCCTGCTAAAATCGCCCATGTTCCGATTCGATGAGGATGAGCTGACACGGATTTCCCTACAAGCTAAGGCAGGATTCTTCTATCAGAAAATGGAAGTAGCCCAGCAAGCAAGTGGGCAACATCCTGAACTTATGTCAGGAGAGTTGAAGAAGAAAATCACGGATTTCTTGTCTATTTTGGAAAACTGGCGTGCCTATGCCAAACTGCATTCTATCTATGACTTGATTTGGAAGATTTTCAATGAAAAATTCTACTATGACTATGTCGGCGCTCTCCCAAATGGCAGTAAGCGTCAGGCCAATCTATATGCACTAGGTCTGCGTGCCAACCAGTTTGAAAAAACAGGCTACAAGGGCTTGTCCCGCTTCATCGCCATGATTGACCGTGCCTTAGCAAACGATAAGGACTTGGCAGATGTACAAGAGTTTCTACCGCAAAATGCTGTACAGCTTATGACCATCCATAAGTCAAAAGGTTTGGAGTTCAAATATGTCTTCCTCATGAACATCGATAAGCGATTCAATTTGGATGACCATTATCAATCAGTCATCATCAGCCGGAAAAATGGTCTGGGTATCCAATATTTAGCGGATATGAAAGATAAGGTAAAGAGCCCATTGCCTCAGGTGCGAGTCTTAATGAACACCCTCCCTTATCAAATTAATCTCCAAGAGCTAAAAATTGCCAATCTATCGGAACAAATGCGGCTGCTTTATGTTGCACTAACGCGTGCAGAGAAGAAGCTGTATCTGGTTGGAAAGGGCAATGCTGACAAGTTAGCTGAAAAATACGATGGTAAGAAAGAAGATGGTGTACTTGCCCAATCAACTCGTGAAAGCATGGCGACCTTCCAAGACTGGATTCTAGCCATTGATGAGGCTTTTTCAAGAGAAGACTTGCACTTCAAGAAAGTCTTTGTGACGGATGAGGATTTGACAGATGAGAAGATTGGTGAACTTATATTGAAGAATAAGCTTGAAGACGCCAGCCTTAAAGATATTCGTCAAACAGAAGACATTACCCAAGCCTTGGACCAGTTGTCTTCTGTTCAAGAGTTGAACGAACGCTATAAGGCTGCCATTGAATTACCAAGTTTACGCACTCCAAGTCAAATCAAGAAACTCTATGAGCCTGTCTTGGAACAAGAAGGCATGGAAGTTATGGAAAAATACCAGCCAAAACGCACCTTCAACTTGCCAGATTTCTCCAAGAAACCAAAAATCACTGGAGCCCAAGTCGGTTCAGCAGTCCATGAACTCATGCAACGCTTGGATCTGTCTTGGTTGGTGACAGAAGATACGGTAAGAGAAGCCCTAGAAGCTGTTCATGCTGAGCAAGCGGTTAAAAACAAAATCAATGTTCAGATGATTTTAGATTTCTTTGATACAGACTTAGGAAGAGAAATTCTAGCCAATACGGACAAACTCCACCGAGAAGCTCCATTTGCAAGTTTGCAGACAGATCCTGTATCGCAGGAACAATTTGTCCTTCGTGGGATTATTGATGGCTACCTACTATATGATGATCATATTGTCCTCTTTGATTACAAGACAGACAAGTATGACCAACCAAGCCAAGTCAGCCAACGTTACCAAGCTCAAATGCAGCTTTATGCGGAGGCATTGAAAAAAGCCTACAAGATAGAGCGTGTAGACTGTCATTTGATTTTGCTTGGTGGGGAGAAGATTGAAGTGGTAGGGGTCAACATATAGTCATTTAGTTTTTCTTTTATTACTTAGATGCAAGAGGAAACTCCATTTCCATATTTACAACTTCAAACATTCCACTGGATTGTTTGAACCCGCTTTGCCGTACTCTGCAGGGGGTGACTTGCTCCACAAGTGCTATCTCCAACCTTGCACAGTCACTCGACTGTACAAGCTGTCTGCAGCTGTTGATGCGACCTTTGTTCGCTATATCTCCAACCTCCAAAGGTTCCCGAACCTTTGGAGCGAGTACTAAAAGTAAACTAAAAGATTATAAATGAAAAGCGAGTGGTTAAACTCGCTTTTTCTGTTTGGTTAGATTGAGTCCGAATGGGACAAGGTTCTCTTCTTTTTTCAAAATCCGCTGGATATTCTCCTTGTGGCGGATAATGACAAATAGGCCCAAAAAGACGATAATCACTGTAAAGAGCCAGTCGTAGCTTGGCAGGATGATACCTATTGCTGGAAATAGCAGAGCTCCTAAGATTGCTAAAGCAGCAGCCAACACGCTGGAGAAGGAAACCATCGAAGTGAGGTAAAGAGAAGTCACAAAAATGATGACTAGATAGAGGCAAAAAGCAGGTGCGACGCCCAGAAGCATACCAGCAGATGTTGCAACCGCCTTTCCACCTTTGAATTGGGCAAAGATAGGGAAAGTGTGTCCCAGTACAGCCATTAACCCAAATACAATCGGAGAAATTCCTTGGGCATGAAAGATCAGCGGAAGCAAGGCTGCCAACGTTCCCTTGAGAAAATCAATTACAAATACAATCGTACCAGCCTTTGGACCTAAAATACGGAATGTGTTGGTTGTTCCAGTATTTCCCGAACCATGTTCACGAATGTTGATATTGAAAAAAGTTTGACCTATCCAAAGTCCTGACGGGATAGATCCCAATAAATATGCAATAAATAGTAAAATAAGATTGACTAACATGTTTTCATTATAGCATATTTTCATCTAATTTAGTCCAAAATCTTATTTTGTGAGCTGTCTCAGCCGATAGGTAGCAGAAATATTTTGCAAAAATGCTAAAAAACTTGTAATATAGAAAGGATGATAAGTATGGAGGTCAATTTTGGCTAAGAAAGAGATTGATATAAATAATTACAATGATGATGCCATTCAGGTATTGGAAGGCCTAGATGCTGTTCGCAAACGCCCTGGTATGTACATCGGATCCACAGACGGAAATGGCTTGCACCATATGGTCTGGGAGATTGTCGATAACGCTGTCGATGAAGCCCTGTCAGGTTTCGGTGATCGGATCGATGTGACTATTAACAAGGACGGTAGCCTGTCTGTGTCTGACCGTGGACGCGGAATGCCTGTCGGTATGCACGCAACAGGCAAGCCAACGGTTGAAGTCATCTTCACCGTTCTCCACGCAGGTGGTAAGTTCGGTCAAGGTGGCTACAAGACTTCAGGTGGTCTCCACGGGGTTGGTTCTTCGGTGGTCAATGCCCTGTCCAGCTGGTTGGAAGTTGAGATTACCCGTGACGGAGCTGTTTACAAGCAACGGTTTGAGCAGGGCGGAAAGCCAGTTACGACTTTAGAGAAGATTGGTACCGCTCCAAAATCAAAAACAGGTACAAAAGTTACCTTTATGCCTGATGATACCATCTTCTCAACGACTGATTTCAAGTTCAACACCATTGCCGAACGCCTGAAAGAATCAGCCTTCTTGCTCAAACAAGTCACCATGACCTTGACAGATGAGCGGACAGGTGAGCAGGAAGAGTATCACTATGAAAATGGCGTGCAGGACTTTGTATCCTACCTCAACGAAGACAAGGAAACTCTGACACCAGTCCTCTATTTTGAAGGAGAAGATGCAGGATTCCAAGTCCAAGTGGCCATGCAGTACAACGACGGTTACTCAGACAACATCCTGTCCTTCGTAAACAACGTTCGGACCAAGGACGGCGGTACCCATGAAACAGGTCTCAAACTGGCCATTACCAAGGCTATGAACGACTATGCTCGTAAGACCAACTTGCTCAAGGAAAAGGACAAGAATTTGGAAGGCTCTGACTACCGTGAAGGTTTGTCTGCAGTCCTTTCTATCCTTGTACCAGAAGAGCATTTGCAGTTCGAAGGGCAGACCAAGGACAAGTTGGGAAGCCCACTTGCTCGTCCTGTGGTGGACGGCATTGTATCGGACAAATTAACCTTCTTCCTTTTGGAAAATGGCGAGCTAGCATCTAATCTAGTCCGCAAGGCCATTAAGGCGCGTGACGCCCGCGAGGCTGCGCGTAAGGCACGTGACGAATCCCGAAATGGTAAGAAAAACAAGAAGGACAAGGGACTTCTGTCAGGTAAGCTAACCCCAGCCCAGTCTAAAAATCCAGCTAAAAATGAACTCTATCTGGTCGAGGGAGATTCAGCCGGAGGCTCTGCCAAACAGGGCCGTGACCGCAAGTTCCAAGCCATTCTACCTTTGCGTGGTAAGGTGATCAACACAGCTAAGGCTAAAATGGCGGACATCCTCAAAAATGAAGAAATCAACACCATGATTTACACCATTGGTGCAGGTGTTGGCTCAGACTTTACGCTGGAAGATGTCAACTATGACAAGATTATTATCATGACCGATGCGGATACGGACGGTGCCCACATTCAGACCCTCTTGTTGACCTTCTTCTATCGTTATATGCGACCGCTAGTAGAAGCAGGACGGGTTTACATCGCCCTTCCACCTCTCTACAAGATGTCAAAAGGCAAGGGCAAGACAGAAAAGATTGCTTATGCTTGGTCTGACGGGGAATTAGAAGATCTCCGCAAGGATTTTGGCAAGGGCTTTATCCTCCAACGCTACAAGGGTCTTGGTGAGATGAATGCCGATCAGCTTTGGGAAACAACCATGAACCCTGAAACCCGTACCCTCATCCGTGTCACCATTGAAGACCTAGCCCGTGCTGAACGCCGTGTATCCGTCCTCATGGGCGATAAAGTCGAGCCGCGCCGCAAGTGGATTGAGGACAATGTGAAGTTTACCTTGGAAGAGAGTACGGTGTTTTAGAAATCGAAAGTTGGTATCTTATGAGAAAACTAGCTATTTTTTCAATAATTACTATTTTCATATTAACTTTAGTATGTTTCTTGAGTGATTTCTTCAATTGGGGTTTGTTTGAAACATTAGCTGCTGACTGGTTAGGGTATGTAGGAAGCCTTTTGGGAGTAATAATACCAGTTACTTTTGCAATATGGACTTCTAAACAGGATAAAATTGAACTAGATGAACGTCAAAAGAGATTAGAAAATATACAAGAGTCAATTAGTACCAATATCTCCCAGCTTACAAATAGTCAAAAAGACTTGATTCAAATTCAACAAAAAATCGAAGAAGATTTGAGAGAAGTGAATAAGTTGGTGGAACAAACTAGATTATCTAATCTAATCTCTTTGCAATCTGCATATCCAATATTTTTTCAAACATTAGATGAATTTGAAAGTGCATTCAGTTCTGTGTATGATGCTATTAAATGTGGTGAATATGACGAAGATGTCATTTTTGGCTTTATTGAAGATATTCCAGAGTTTCAAATAGTATTGCTTGATAAGAAATTTATTCCACCAAAAGTTTTTTCAACTTATGATGACTTTATTCTAAGCCTGAATATGCTGGCAGATTATACTCCTGATGACTTTGAAAAGTTGCTATTTTATGAAAAGTTTATCAATCATTACTTCCCTAAAATAGAAAAAGCTTACAGTAGATTAAAAGAAATATTGACTTACTAAGATTACATTTAAGCAGAAAATGAGGTGCTTTATGCCATTAAGAGTAAAATTAACTGACCGTTTTCAAAAACGGTTGTCTGAATGGGCTCGAAAGCGCAAGCCATTTAAAAATAAACAGGAGTTGGAAGAGAAATTTGACCAAGCATTGAAGATTTGGCAATCTTCCAAAACTCGGCAACATGCAGAAAACTTGCTATCTGAGCAAGGAAAATTAGAACATTTTTTACATGGCACGGAACGGAAACTGTCTCGTATGCCTTTTGGTGGAGATAAGTTTGCGGCTATTCCAGGCTTGATTTCCATGGTGCGAAGCTATATCCGTAGAGATTACAGCAAGTTACCCAAAGGGACAATCCTCGCAATTATAGGTGCTTTGATTTATTTTTTCAGTCCTATTGATGCCTTACCAGATTTCATCCTTGGAGCAGGTCTACTTGACGATGCCTTTGTCCTTAATGCCTGTTTGAAATTAATCAAAACAGATGTCGATGACTTTAGAAGCTGGCAAGCAAGTCAGTGGAAAGTGGAAGAGTAGCTCTGCTATTTTCAAAAGGAGAAAGAAGATGTTAGAGAAAGTTGAACGCTTAATAAGTGAAATTAACCGTATTCATCTGGAGTATTCAAAGGATTATTTTGAAACTGGTAAGGTTGAAAAGGTCAATCTCAAACATACCTTTGCAAAGGTTCCAACTCAACCTATTTTGGCTTATCGGCTCAACTTACACGAATCTATCAATGACTACTTGATGCGTGCTGATGTCAAGGATATTGCTTACTTTTATCGTGTCAAAACATCAGAATCGATTTTGGATAAGATTGAGCGTTTTAAAGAGAGAAGTGAGGGCTATCCTGTAAATTCCATTCTCAATGATATTTTCGGTGCTCGTATGATTCTAACTTCTGAGGAAATTACTGAGGTCATGGAGCGTCTGGATGACTGGCAGGAACAATATGGTCTGAAAAACTGGTATCTGCGTGATAAAGACGGCTATGTCGGCATTCATATCTATTTCAAAAATAAGAGCAATTTCTATTACCCGTGGGAACTGCAACTGTGGGACGAGAAGGATGTAGAGGGCAATATTGCTAGTCATATCAAGTATAAGAGGAAGTTTGTGGGGTAAAATCTATCTAGAGGAGAGAAGTAAATGACTAAGGAAAATATTGAATTATTATCAAGACCTGTTTTACATATGACTATTTGGGGTGTCGCCCCTAGAGAGATTATGGGAAAATATAAGTTTGAAAAAATAAAAAAGCTGGTTCAACTAGAAGCAGCTAACCATTGCATGATTTGCGACAGATATGTTCCCCATACAATGCAGACTAAGGATTGGATATTTACTCATGAAGTATATCATATTGATAAAGTGAAGAAATGCTATACACTAGAAAAATTTGTAGGTATTTGCCAAGAGTGTCATAATTATATTCACATTGGACGATTGAATGTTTTATATAACCAAGGACAAGTTACAGAGGACTACTTTAACAGGGTCATAAAAAATGGTGATAGACTTCTAGCTACTATTAATCTTGAAAAACAACCAAATGATGATTTTGAAGAACCATATTACTTGGAATATAATAATGAAAGATTTGTAAATGATATCGATCCCGAATTTGCAATAGATTTTTATAAAAAAGGAGGTAATATCATACATTATAATGACTCAAAATTTTTAGATGAAGTTGTTTACTATAAATAATATAGAGTAATCATTTATGAATATGTTTAATATGGTAGAAAGTATTAGACATATTTTACAAATTTTTTAAAGAGGAAAAAACTCAGAGAGATAAATTTCTTTATATTATCTTATTTCCATCTTCATCACTAAAGCTAGTATCTAAAAAATAAAAATAAAATTTTTCGACAAGAAACAAAGAAAGGAAGGTTCAGCTAGCTTATCTAACTGAACACGGGACTAAATTCCTAGTGAAAAAGATAAATCTCCCTAGATGTCTCTCATCGTCGGTCGATTTCCTATTTTCCTACGGAATTTTTCGGCAAGCCGAATCGTCCCTTTGTATCTTAATTTATGTCTAACATTCAAAACATGTCCCTTGAGGACATCATGGGAGAGCGTTTTGGTCGCTACTCCAAATACATTATTCAGGAACGGGCCTTGCCGGACATTCGTGACGGTCTCAAGCCCGTGCAACGTCGGATTCTTTATTCCATGAATAAGGACGGCAATACCTTTGACAAGGGCTACCGTAAGTCTGCCAAGTCAGTCGGAAATATCATGGGAAATTTCCACCCGCACGGTGATTACTCTATTTATGATGCCATGGTCCGCATGAGTCAGGACTGGAAGAACCGCGAGATTTTGGTGGAGATGCACGGAAACAACGGTTCCATGGACGGCGATCCGCCTGCGGCTATGCGTTACACCGAGGCTCGCCTCTCGGAGATGGCAGGTTATCTGCTGGCCGACATCGAGAAAAAGACCGTGCCATTTGCCTGGAACTTTGACGATACGGAAAAAGAACCCACTGTGCTACCAGCTGCCTTCCCTAATCTCTTGGTCAATGGAGCGACAGGAATTTCAGCAGGATACGCGACTGACATCCCGCCGCATAATCTAGCGGAGGTCATTGATGCTGTTGTCTACATGATTGATCATCCGACAGCTAAATTAGAAAAGCTAATGGAGTTCTTGCCTGGACCAGACTTCCCAACAGGTGCCATTATCCAAGGGGCTGACGAAATCAAGAAAGCCTATGAAACTGGTAAGGGTCGTGTCGTTGTCCGTAGCCGTTGTGAAATCGAGCAACTCAAGGCTGGCAAGAAACAGATTGTCATTACCGAGATTCCTTACGAGGTCAACAAGGCTGTTCTGGTTAAGAAGATTGATGATGTCCGTGTTAACAACAAGGTGCCGGGCATTGCAGAAGTGCGTGACGAGTCAGACCGGACGGGCTTGCGAATTGCCATTGAGCTGAAAAAAGACAGCGATGAGCAGACCATTCTCAACTACCTCTACAAATACACCGACCTGCAAATCAATTACAACTTCAACATGGTGGCCATTGACAACTTTACCCCGCGTCAGGTTGGCTTGCAGAAAATTCTGTCTAGTTACATTGCCCATCGTCGTGAGATTATCGTTTCTCGGTCGAAATTTGACAAGGAAAAGGCTGAGAAACGCCTGCATATCGTTGAGGGCTTAATTCGCGTTATTTCTATCTTGGATGAAGTCATTGCTCTCATCCGTGCCTCTGAAAATAAGGCTGATGCCAAGGAAAACTTGAAAGTCAGCTATGATTTCAGCGAGGAACAGGCAGAAGCAATCGTGACCTTGCAACTTTACCGTTTGACCAATACCGATATTGTGACCTTGGAAAACGAAGAAGCAGCCCTACGCGAGCAGATTCAGACCTTGGCAGCTATTATCGGCGATGAGCGGACCATGTTCAATCTTATGAAGAAGGAACTGCGTGAGGTCAAGAAGCAGTTTGGCAATCCTCGTTTGAGCGAGTTGCAAGATCAGGCAGAAGCGATTGAGATTGACACCGCCAGCTTGATTGTCGAAGAAGAAACCTTTGTCAGCGTGACCAAGGCAGGCTACATCAAACGGACAAGTCCGCGTTCTTTCAATGCCTCAACCCTTGAAGAAATGGGCAAACGAGAGGATGACCAGCTGATTTTCTTGCAGAATGCCAAGACAACCCAGCACCTCTTGCTCTTTACCAATCTTGGAAATGTTATCTACCGACCTGTCCATGAACTGACAGATATTCGTTGGAAAGACATCGGTGAACATCTGAGCCAGACCTTGATGAACTTTGATACCAATGAAGAGGTTATCTTCGCTGAATTAGTAGAGAATTTTGACGAGGGGACGTATTTCGCGGTGACTAAATACGGTCAAATCAAGCGTATGGAGCGGAAGGAGTTCACGCCATGGCGGACTTACAAGTCTAAGTCAACCAAGTATGCCAAGCTCAAAGATGCGGATGATGTGGTCATTACCGTATCGCCTGTGGTCTTGGATGACATCATGCTCATGACAGAAAAGGGCTACGCTCTGCGATTTAACATCGAAGAAGTGCCAATCATCGGTGCCAAGGCGGCCGGTGTCAAGGCGGTCAACCTCAAGGATGGGGATGTGGTGGCTGCGGCCTTTATCAGCAATACCAGCTCCGTCTATCTCCTGACCCAGCGTGGTAGTTTGAAGCGGATGGCGGCGGAGGAAATCCCTGTGACCAGCCGTGCCAAGCGTGGTTTGCAGGTGCTTCGCGAACTCAAGGCTAAGCCTCACCGTGTCTTTGCGGCTGGTCCAGTCTTGACGGATCAGGGAGATTTTGACCTCTTTAGTACAGCAAATGAAGATGAAACAACAAGTCAAGTGCTTCACGTGCAGTCTAAAACGGGCAAACTCTATGAGGTTGATGTGACCCAGCTTAGCCTGTCTGAACGCACTAGCAACGGCAGCTTCATTTCGGATACCATTTCCGATGAAGAAGTCTTCAGAACCTGGATAGACTAAAAAGATGAAAAGATTGCTCGCAAAGCAGTCTTTTTGCTATACTGTAGGGGAGGTACATATTATGAAAATTATCAAATTATTTTTCAGTATAAAAGTCTATCTATGGCTTGTTCTGTCCTTCCTTCTGTTATTGTGTGGTGTATGGGGATACGGCTACATCTCTGGTGAGAAGAGCAGTCAGCAGGAAGTGAGTGTCCATACGGCTATTGAGTCTGTCGAGCAAGTCAATGAATTGGTATTTCTAAATACAGCTGTCCAGAAAATTGTGACCGCTAAAAACTACACGGTCTTATTTGGTCAAGAAATGCCTTTCTCAGAAAAATCAGCCCTCTTAATCATCAAGTACAAGGCAAAATTTGGTATCAAAAGTCCTGTATCCATTGAACATCTTTCTGAAAATCGGTACAAAATTAACCTTCCAGCCTTTGAAGTCATTGGATTGGAATTAGATGCAGAAGAACCTTATACCTTATATGATAAGAGTGGTGAGATACTGAGTTTTGCGACGGAAGAAATCGATACTGCCCAACTCATCACAGATGAATTTCAGTCAGCAGAACAAGAAATATTTCTAGCAGATTATCAGGATGATGTAAAAGAGTCAGCCAAAACTTACTATCAAAATTTGTTTAGTGCTATCTCACCTGAAATTCAACTAGAGTTTGTTTTTAACGAGTAAAAGTCTGAATTCTCAGGCTTTTTCTCATATTCACAAAATTTTCTGAATTTTTAATTGAAAATCACTTTCAAAAGTAGTAAAATAGTAAAAAATACCTTTGGAGAATACCTATGACAGTAACAATCGACTGGGAAAAACTTGGTTTTTCTTATATGAAACTACCTTACCGCTTCATCGCTCATTTCAAAAACGGCCAATGGTCTGAAGGGCAATTGACCGAAGATGCGGAACTGCACATTTCAGAAAGCTCACCAGCCCTTCACTACGGTCAGCAGGCCTTTGAGGGCCTTAAAGCCTATCGCACCAAGGAGGGAAAACTCCAGCTCTTTCGTCCAGACCAAAACGCTGAGCGCCTGCAACGAACAGCTGACCGCTTGCTCATGGAGCCTGTACCGACTGACCTTTTCATCAAGGCTTGTAAAGAGGTGGTCAAAGCCAACTCGGACTACGTTCCTCCCTATGGAACTGGTGGTACCCTTTATCTCCGCCCGCTCCTGATTGGTGTCGGCGACATCATCGGCGTAAAACCAGCAGAAGAGTACATTTTCACCGTTTTTGCCATGCCGGTCGGAAACTACTTCAAGGGTGGTTTGGCTCCGACCAACTTCCTCATTCAGGACAAGTACGACCGTGCGGCACCAAATGGAACAGGGGCGGCTAAGGTTGGTGGTAACTATGCAGCATCGCTCTTGCCGGGCCAATATGCTAAAAAGCAGGGCTTCTCAGATGTCATCTATCTGGACCCAGCTACCCACACCAAGATTGAAGAAGTAGGGTCTGCTAATTTCTTTGGTATTACAGCCAATAACGAGTTTGTCACACCGATTTCGCCATCAATCTTGCCGTCCATTACCAAGTATTCTCTCTTGTATTTGGCAGAGCATCGTCTGGGAATGAAGGCAGTGGAACGAGAAGTTCTTGTCGAAGAATTAGACCAGTTTGTCGAAGCAGGAGCTTGCGGAACAGCTGCAGTCATCTCACCAATTGGTGGTATTCAGATTGCAGACAAACTCCATGTTTTCCATAGTGAAACAGAAGTAGGACCTGTCACTCGTAAATTATATGACGAATTAACAGGTATCCAGTTTGGTGATATTGAAGCGCCAGAAGGCTGGATTGTCGAAGTAGATTAATTTCAGAAGGCTTGCACTTGCAAGCTTTTCTCTTTTTTTGTAGAATAGTAAAAGTGAGGTTTGAAAATGAGTAAAAAAGATAAAAAAATTGAAATTCAGATTGAAGATAGCAAAGTTCTTGTCAATAGAGAAGAGTTCCCTGGCTACCGCCTTGTTATAGGTAAAAAAGTAATTGGAGAAATTGCAGAATTGGCTGAAAATAACTTTGCAGTTATTAAAAATGGAAATACCGAAAGCTTTTACAAAAAATTAGAAAAAGCAGTCGGAAATATTATTGAAAATTATAATTTAAGTCACTAAAAGGCTTGTAATAGTCGCTATTTTATGTTAGAATAGTGACTGTTAGTGCACGGAGAGATAGCGAAGAGGCTAAACGCGGCGGACTGTAAATCCGCTCCTTCGGGTTCGGGGGTTCGAATCCCTCTCTCTCCATGTCTAAGATACTAAGGTCGTCAAACGCATAGTAAAAATAGGAAGTTGACTGCAAATCCTGATTTGCTAGGCGACTTATCTTTTTTACACAGCGTTTAGCCCGAGTTCATTTCAGAATACTATCTTAGAAAATGTTTTGGGGTATCGCCAAGCGGTAAGGCAAGGGACTTTGACTCCCTCATGCGTTGGTTCGAATCCAGCTACCCCAGTAAAGGTACTAGATATAGTCTAGTTCGTCAAAGATGTCTAATTGTTGTTGTCCTTGCGTGTGCCTTAAATAAAATATATTTTATGTTGGGTCGAAAGACCTGATTGTCGGAGGTTTTTTTATAATGAACGAATTTGAAGATTTGTTGAACAGTGTAAGCGAAGTTACACCTGGTGATGTGGTAACTGCAGAAGTATTGACAGTTGATGCTGGTCAAGCAAACGTAGCTATCTCAGGTACTGGTGTTGAAGGCGTATTGACTCTTCGTGAGTTGACTAACGACCGTGATGCTGATATCAACGACCTTGTAAAAGTTGGTGAAACACTTGAATTGTTAGTACTTCGCCAAGTTGTTGGTAAAGATACAGACACTGTTACTTATCTTGTATCTAAAAAACGTTTGGAAGCACGTAAAGCATGGGACAAGCTTGTTGGTCGTGAAGAAGAGGTTGTTACAGTTAAAGTAACTCGTGCCGTTAAAGGTGGTCTTGCAGTTGAATTTGAAGGTCTTCGTGGTTTCATCCCAGCTTCAATGATCGACAGCCGTTTCACTCGTAACACTGAGCGTTTTGTAGGTCAAGAATTTGATGCTAAAATCAAAGAAGTTGATCCTGCTGAGAACCGTTTCATCTTGTCACGTCGTGACGTTGTTGAAGCAGAAGCTGCAGCTGCACGTGCTGAAGTATTCGGTAAATTGGCAGTTGGTGAAGTTGTAACTGGTAAAGTTGCACGTATCACAAGCTTTGGTGCTTTCATCGACCTTGGTGGTGTAGATGGTTTGGTGCACTTGACTGAATTGTCACACGAGCGTAACGTATCTCCTAAATCAGCTGTAACAGTTGGTGAAGAAGTTGAAGTTAAAGTTCTTGCAATCGACGAAGTTGAAGGTCGCGTATCATTGTCATTGAAAGCTACACAGCCTGGTCCATGGGATGGTGTTGAGCAAAAATTGGCAGCTGGCGATGTCATCGAAGGTAAAGTAAAACGCTTGACTGACTTCGGTGCTTTCGTTGAAGTATTGCCAGGTATCGATGGTTTGGTACATATCTCACAAATTTCACACAAACGTGTTGAAAATCCAAAAGATGCTTTGTCAGTAGGTCAAGAAGTAACTGTTAAAGTTCTTGAAGTAAACGCAGCTGATGAGCGTGTATCACTTTCTATCAAAGCTTTGGAAGAGCGTCCAGCAGCAGTTGAAGGTGAAGAAAAAGCTGAAAAACGTGCTCCACGTCCACGTCGTCAAAAACGTGAAGAAAAACGTGATTACGAATTGCCAGAAACTCAATCTGGATTCTCAATGGCTGACCTTTTCGGTGACATTGAATTGTAATTCATATCAAAACTTGCCTTGTGCAAGTTTTTCCTTTCCACCCTTAGTGTAATGGATATCACGTAAGATTCCGGTTCTTGAGATGGGGGTTCGATTCCCTCAGGGTGGACTAAATTGAAAAGCCTGGATTAACAGGCTTTTTTGTTATATTATATCAAGGAGGCATGATATGTTACATTTTGAAAATGACTATAACAAAGGTGCCCATCCTACCTTGCTAGAAGCCTTAGTTGCAAGCAACCAAGAAGGGTTATCTGGATATGGCACTGATAAATATACTGAATCTGCTATCGAAAAAATCAGACTTGCTACGGACTGTCCTCATGCACAAGTTACGTTTTTAGCAGGTGGCACGCAGACCAATCAAATTGTCATTTCGTCTATGTTAGCTTCCTATGAAGGAGTCATTGCGGCGGATACTGGTCATATTGCAGTTCATGAAGCGGGAGCAATTGAATTCACAGGCCATAAAGTGTTGGCCTTACCGCATACGGATGGCAAACTTGTCGCAAGTGAAGTTGAGGACTATATTTCCGATTTCTACGCAGATGCTAATCATGCTCATATGGTTCATCCTGGTATGGTCTATATTTCCCATCCAACGGAGTATGGTACACTTTATAGCAAGTCAGAGTTAGAAGCCTTGTCAACAGTTTGTCGTCATCACAAGATCCCGCTTTTTTTAGATGGAGCTCGTTTGGGTTATGGTCTTGCAGCTCGCGATACGGATCTTGATTTGAAGACAATTGCAGAGCTGACAGATGTTTTCTACATTGGTGGGACAAAACTCGGTGCTTTGATGGGGGAAGCTTTGGTATTTACAAAGAACAACCAGCCTAAGAATTTCATATCAATCGTCAAACACCATGGTGCTTTGTTGGCGAAAGGAAGAGTGATGGGGGTCCAGTTTGATTGCTTATTTACTGAAGACTTGTATCTTGAATTGGGGCGTCATGCTATCGCAATGGCAGAGCAACTGATCCAGATTTTGGAAGAGAAAGGCTTTCAATTCTATCTCAAATCCCCGACCAATCAGCAATTCGTTATTGTTAAGAATGAAGAATTGACTAGATTGACAGAAGCTGGAATTGCCTATGGCTTCTGGGAAAAATACGACGATAGCCACAGTATCATCCGCTTTGCGACCAGCTGGTCAACTAGTCAAGCAGATATTGATGAATTGAGAAATAGATTATAGTAATCAAAAAAGAAAGGGTTAGCCTTTCTTTTTAGTCTGTAAATAATGATAGCGATAAACTGCATAACGTTCAATAAGGCGGTAGCCTATTCCTCCTGCGATTGCATGTACAATCAGGGCAATGTGCAATTCTAGTGGTGCTTTTATAGTGATACCAAATAAAATACCGATTCCAGTCCATCCTAGTATGACCCACCATAAGTACTTAAATGGAGCATACTGGCCATTCTGGTCTTTAACTTCACTGGAAACCCTGATTGAACAGCCGATTAATACTCCTATGGGGAGCAATGAACGAGTATCAAATGGTTCTGGTAAAAATGACGATAAGGCGAAGATTTGTATAAGCGCAAAAATCAGTAGCCAAACGAAAATCGGCGTTTTTAGAATGACGTATTTCATATTGTACCCTCCTGAAATTAGTATATCAAATCCAAGAAAGTAAAACAAATATTTTTGTGCTATTGATTAGAAGTCGTTTCGGATGCCCCACTAGTTACCTCTGTATTAGTGCTGGTTTCTGTCGTTGTCTCCGAAGCTTGGGTAGCAGACGTTTCTGTAGACGAGGAAGAGGCAGTAGACTCTACTGAAGAGCTTGTCTCGGTTTGGGTTGAGGATGTTGTTTCGGTGCTTGAACTTGTTGAATCTTGTACTTCTGTTAATGGATTGTCGCTTGATGATTGGCTGGGGCTAGTGGCAATGGATGATGAAATGGTAGTACTTGGAGATGTTGAGGATGTTGTAGGTTTTGCTGTAAAGGTGTAGATAGTGATGCAGGCAGTAATTATCCCTAAAATTGAACCTATAAATGTTAAGTATTTTTGAAAATTAGTTAAACCAGCTGGTTTTTTATTTGTATTCTTACGTGTATTCATGATGTACCTCCACCTTTAGTTTAAGATAGGAAGTTTAAAACTATCTTAAAGATTGCCGAAAGGCATGAAAACATGATAAAATAGGACTATTGCAATAAAAGGAATGAAAAAATGATCTATTTTGATAATGCAGCAACGACACAGGTCTATCCAGAAGTTCTCAAGACCTATACGGAAGTGGCGACAAAAATCTGGGGAAATCCCTCTAGCCTCCATAGTCTCGGCAGTCAAGCAACCCGTATTTTGGAAGCATCCCGTAAGCAAATCGCAGAATTGCTAGGCAAGGATAGCAAAGAAATCTTTTTCACCTCAGGTGGTACGGAAGGTGACAACTGGGTCATCAAGGGAGTGGCATTTGAAAAGGCACATCTGGGCAAGCACATCATCGTGTCAGCAATTGAACATCCAGCGGTAAAAGAGTCAGCACTTTGGCTCAAAACGCAAGGTTTTGAGGTGGATTTGGCTCCGGTCAATGCCCAAGGTTTTGTGGATGTTTCAGCCTTAGAAAGCTTGATTCGTCCAGATACCACACTGGTTTCTATCATGGCCGTCAACAATGAAATTGGTGCCATTCAGCCCATTCAGGAAATATCTCAACTGTTAGCTGATAAGCCTACCATTTCTTTCCATGTGGATGCTGTGCAGGCTATCGGTAAGGTGCCAACGGAAGGGTATCTGACAGACCGAGTTGATTTCGCCAGTTTTTCAGGTCACAAATTCCACTCTGTCAGAGGAGTAGGTTTCGTCTATGTCAAAGCTGGCAAGAAAATCGCTCCGCTATTGACAGGAGGAGGACAGGAAAGCGACAAACGCTCAACTACTGAAAATGTGGCTGGCATTGCCGCGACAGCTAAGGCGATCCGCTTGACCTTGGACAAGGCTGTAGATAGCCAGAAGCGGCTGGCGGCTATGAAGCAGATCCTTGTGGATGAATTGGGCAAATATGCCGATGTGACAGTCTTTTCTGGGCTAGAGGACTTTGTGCCAAGCATTGTGACCTTTGGGATTAAGAATATTCGAGGCGAAGTCATTGTCCACGCCTTTGAAGATCACCAGATTTACATTTCGACCACCTCAGCCTGCTCATCCAAGGCTGGAAAACCAGCTGGAACACTGATTGCTATGGGTGTTCCGCAGAAGTTGGCTCAAACTGCCGTCCGTATCAGCTTGGATGATGACAACGATATGGGGCAAATCGAGCAATTTCTCACGATTTTCAAACAAATTTATCAGAACACACAGAAAGTAAGGTAGCATGAACTATTCAGAAATTATGATTCGCTATGGCGAATTGTCAACTAAAGGGAAAAACAAGATGCGGTTTGTTAACAAACTCCGCAATAATATCAAGCATGTCCTTTCTGTTTACCCAGAAGTGACCGTTTATTTTGACCGTGACCGTGGTCATGTCTATTTGAATGGGGCAGATTATCAGGAAGTTTCAGCTTCTTTGAAGAAGATTTTTGGTATCCAAAATTTTGCACCATCTTATAAGATTGAAAAGTCTGTTCCAGCCTTGAAAGAGGCGGTTGTGGAGATTATGCAGTCTATTTACAAGGAAGGGATGACTTTCAAGATTGCGGCGCGTCGTAGCGACCACAGTTTTGAATTGGATAGTCGTGACCTCAACCAAGTCCTTGGAGATGCGGTTTTTACAGCCATTCCAAATGTGCAAGTGCAAATGAAGTCACCAGATATTACCTTGCGAGTGGAGATTCGTCCTGACGCTGCTTATATTTCCCATGAAGAAATCAAGGGGGCAGGCGGTCTTCCAGTTGGTACATCTGGCAAGGGTACGCTCATGCTATCAGGTGGTATTGATTCGCCTGTTGCGGGCTATTTAGCACTTAAACGTGGGGTTGAAATCGAAGCCCTGCACTTTGCAAGTCCGCCTTATACTAGCCCAGGTGCACTTAAAAAGGCCCATGATTTGACTCGTAAATTGACTGCCTTTGGTGGTAATATCACCTTTATCGAAGTGCCGTTTACAGAAATTCAGGAAGAAATCAAGGAAAAGGCACCTGAAGCTTATTTGATGACCTTGACGCGTCGCTTCATGATGCGGATTACAGACCGAGTACGGGAAGAGCGTGGTGCCATGGTTATTATTAATGGTGAAAGTCTAGGACAAGTGGCAAGTCAGACCTTGGAATCCATGCAGGCTATCAATGCGGTGACAAATACACCTGTTATCCGTCCAGTCGTTACCATGGACAAGTTGGAAATCATTGATATTGCTCAAGAAATTGATACATTTGACATTTCCATCCAGCCATTTGAGGATTGCTGTACCATCTTTGCCCCTGACCGTCCAAAAACCAACCCTAAAATCAAAAATGTCGAGCAGTACGAAGCCCGTATGGATGTAGAAGGCTTGGTAGAACGTGCTGTGGCTGGGATTATCGTAACTGAAATCACACCGAAAGAGGAAGTGAAAGACGAAGTGGATAGTTTGATTGAGGACTTACTGTAGCCTACAATTATTTCGACATACATGTAAATCCAGTTATTGCTGGGTTTTTTAATACGAATCGTTCGGAAAAATCGGATTTGTATGATATAATAAGACTTCAGAAAAAATACAAAGGAGTTATTATGAAAAAAGGTGCGCTAACAGGTTTACTCCTGTTTGGTATGTTTTTTGGTGCAGGAAACTTGATTTTCCCACCTGCACTTGGTGTCTTATCTGGTGAGAATTTCTGGCCAGCTATTTTAGGATTTGTCGTATCGGGTGTCGGTATTGCTGTCGTTGCCTTGATCGTCGGTACCTTAAACCCAAAAGGTTATGTACATGAGATTTCTCGTAAGATTTCGCCTGCATTTGCGACTGTTTATCTTGTTGCCTTGTATTTGGCAATCGGTCCTTTCTTTGCCATTCCGCGTACAGCAACAACGTCCTTTGAAATTGGTATTGCTCCCTTGTTGGGTGATGCGAATCTGGGTCTCTGGTTGTTTGGCTTTACCGCCCTTTACTTTGTGGCAGCCTATTTGATTGCCCTTAATCCGTCGCAAATCTTAAACAGTATCGGACGTATTTTAACCCCTGTTTTTGCCATTTTGATTGTGATTTTGGTTGTGCTTGGTATTGCCAAGTATGGATCAACTAGTCCGCTACCAGCTTCTGAAGCTTATTCAGCGGGACAGGCTTTTGGTACAGGATTTATTGAAGGCTACAATACCCTTGATGCCCTTGCCTCAATTGCCTTTAGTGTTGTAGCAGTGAATACCTTAAAACAACTTGGTTTCTCCAGCAAGAAGGAGTATGTCTCAACTATCTGGTCAGTTGGTTTTGTTGTAGCCTTGGCTTTTTCAGCACTATATGTTGGTTTGGCTTTCCTAGGAAATCATTTCCCAGTGCCTGCTGATGTTTTGGCTTCTGATACCAATAAGGGGGTTTACATTCTTTCCCAAGCAACACAAGCTATTTTTGGACCAGGTGCACAGATTTTCTTGGCAGCTATGGTTATCGTGACTTGTTTCACGACGACGGCTGGCTTGATTGTTTCTTCTGGCGAATTCTTTGCAGAGCGTTTCCCACGTTTTAGCTACAAAGTGTATGCGACAATCTTTACTTTGATTGGTTTTGGGATTGCTAACCTCGGTTTGAACAATATCATCACCTTCTCTGTTCCAGTTCTTTTGGTTCTCTATCCAATTACCATCTGTATTGTCTTGATTACCATTGTGAACAAATTTGTACCGCTTTCGACCTACGGTATGCAATTAACTGTGGGACTAGTGACAGCTTTGTCATTGGTAGAAGTTTTGGCTGGTCAATTTGGTTGGACAGCTGTTTCAAAAGTTATCTCAGCTTTGCCATTGGCTGGACAATCATTAGCATGGTTATTACCAGCCTTTATCGGAATTGTCCTCTCGTTGTTCTTACCAAACAAGCAGGAGAGCGAAGTTTTTGAAATGTAAGAAAAGTGATACAAAACACTTGCATTTGCAGGTGTTTTTGTTATAATAGGACTGTTGACTATGCACACATCCTGTGCAACCGCACGAATGCCGTTGCTCTGCAAAAATTAAGCTCAAACGTCGTTGACTTAACTTGGTGAACCTAAGTTCTACCTGCGTCCGCGTCGCCTAGTCTGAACTTAATTTTTATTGAGCAATATTATAAAGTGGTTCGTCCCACGGTACTAGGCGAGTCTTCACATCAAATTCGGGCAAGGCCCTAAAATCCATAGGAGGTGCATAATGAGCACATACGCAATCATTAAAACTGGCGGCAAACAAGTTAAAGTTGAAGTCGGTCAAGCTATCTACGTTGAAAAATTGAACGTTGAAGCAGGTCAAGAAGTTACTTTCGAAGAAGTAGTTCTTGTTGGTGGTGAGAAAACTGTTGTGGGTACTCCACTTGTAGCAGGCGCTACTGTTGTTGGTACTGTTGAAAAACAAGGTAAACAGAAAAAAGTTGTTACCTTCAAGTACAAACCTAAAAAAGGTAGCCACCGCAAACAAGGTCACCGTCAACCTTACACAAAAGTTGTTATCAACGCTATCAACGCTTAAGGCGTAGCTTGAAACAATCATTACAGAAATTCGGAGGAATAACATATGTTAAACTTGAATCTTGCTAACTTGCAATTTATGGCCCACAAAAAAGGTGGAGGTTCAACGTCAAACGGTCGTGACTCACAAGCGAAACGCCTTGGTGCGAAAGCTGCTGACGGCCAAACTGTATCAGGTGGTTCAATCCTTTACCGCCAACGTGGTACAAAAATCTACCCAGGAGCTAACGTAGGTCGTGGTGGAGATGACACTCTTTACGCTAAAGTAGAAGGCGTTGTACGCTTCGAACGTAAAGGTCGCGATAAGAAACAAGTATCTGTTTACCCAATCGCAAAATAAGTCTGAAAATGGCTTAACAATAGGCTTTCCGAGTTGTTTTCGGAGAGTCTTTTTTTGTAATTTGATTTTGCTATTTTTAAAAGTGTACGATAGAAGTGATTCGAGACGGCAATATCTTCACTATAGTATAAAAATATTTTGCCTTCTGCACTGTTGCGCTTCCTATAAGTTCTACGTTCAGGAGTAGATGAAATGCTCAGAGGAAGTGGTATGGGTTCCAACTTAGTAAAATTAGTCATTAATGATTTGATGAACAGAAATTCCAAAGCCTTTCAAATTGCAGTTGAAGAAGAGAATTTGGGAATCTGGAAGTTATATAAGAAATTAGTTTTGAAGAACATGACTGGCTAGTCTATTTGCGAAAACGTAAGAGTTCAGCAAATTCTTGCTTTTTTTGATATAATGGTAGAAGCAGTTTTAAGAGGTATCGGGTATGAATATTCAACAATTGCGCTATGTGGTGGCGATTGCCAATAGCGGGACTTTTCGTGAGGCAGCGGAAAAAATGTACGTTTCCCAGCCTAGTTTGTCTATTTCCATTCGTGATTTGGAAAAAGAGTTAGGTTTTCAAATTTTTAGCCGAACTAGTTCAGGAACTTTTTTGACACCAAAAGGGATGGAATTCTATGAGAAAGCTCAGGCTTTAGTTAAGGGATTTGATCAGTTTGAGCATCTCTATTTGCAACCTGAGGAAGGTGAGAAGACTTTTTCAATTTCAAGTCAGCATTATGATTTTCTTCCCCCATTGATTACGGAGTTCTCTCGTAGCCACCCGCAGTACCCTCATTTTCGCATTTTTGAATCGACTACAGTACAGATTTTAGATGAAGTTGCTCAAGGTTATAGCGAGCTTGGTATTATTTATTTGAACGAGAGAAATACAAAAGGAATCATGCAGAAATTGGATAAACTTCACTTGCAAGCTGTAGATTTGTCTGCATTTCAGACTCATATCTACCTTCGTGAAGATCATCCTTTGACAAAGAAAGCTGAGATTGAGCCAGCAGATTTGGTAGGTCTACCTACCGTACGGTTCACTCAAGAAAAAGAGGCTTATCTCTATTATTCCGAGAACTTGATTGATACGTCGGATTCCTCGGTTGTGTTTGATGTGACAGACCGTGCTACTTTGAATGGAATTTTGGAGCGTACGGATGCCTATGCAACTGGTTCGGGCTATCTTGATGATGAGAGTGTCAATGGCATTACAGTAATTCCTCTCAAAGGAAAGGTAGACAATCGCATGGTCTACGTTAAACGAGCCAATGATGAACTTAGTTCTTGTGCCAAAGACTTTATTGAAACCATGCAGGCATATTTTGATAAGAAGAAGGATGAAAATGCGTAAAATTGGATTTCCATTTTTGATGGTAGTATTAATTGGTCTGGACCAGCTTGTAAAAGCTTGGACAGTTGCCAATGTTGAATTAGATACGGTAACGGAATTTATACCAGGATTGATGAGCTTAGCTTATCTAAGAAATTATGGTGCAGCCTGGTCGATTTTACAAAATCAGCAGTGGTTTTTCACGATAATGACAATTGTTGCCGTGACAGGCCTAGTGTGGTACTATATCAAACAGATCAAGGGCAATATCTGGACTTTATTCAGTCTGTCTTTGATGATTGCTGGTGCTCTTGGGAATTTTATTGATCGTCTTAGACTGGGATATGTGGTGGACATGTTTCACTTGGATTTTATTAGTTTCCCTGTATTTAATGTAGCAGATGTTTGTCTGACAGTTGGTGTAGGTATTTTATTTATTTGTATTATGAAAGAAGAGAGTAATGGAAGTAAGAGTTGAGATTGGTGGCATTCGTTTAGATAAGGCATTGTCGGATTTGACGGATTTGTCTCGTTCAGTTGCCAATGAACAAATTAAGGCTGGTCAGGTTTTGGTCAATGGACAGCCTAAAAAAGCTAAATATAGTGTACAGGTTGGGGATGTCCTAACCTATCAAATTCCAGAAGTAGAAGAAATCGACTATGTTGCTGAGGATCTTCCTTTAGAGATTGTCTTTCAGGACGAGGATGTTGCTGTTGTAAATAAACCTCAAGGGATGGTTGTTCATCCGTCGGCTGGTCACACGTCTGGAACGCTAGTTAATGCTCTCCTTTATCACGTAAAAGATTTGTCAGGCATCAATGGTGTCTTGCGACCAGGAATTGTTCATCGGATTGATAAGGATACTTCTGGCCTGCTCATGGTTGCTAAAAACGACGAAGCACATACAAAGCTTGCTGCTGAATTGAAAGATAAGAAATCCCTTCGTAAGTATTGGGCCATTGTACACGGCAATCTACCAAACGATCGCGGAGTAATTGAGGCGCCGATTGGTCGTTCTGAAAAAGACCGCAAGAAACAAGCGGTGACTGCCAAAGGGAAAGAAGCTGTGACACGTTTTCAGGTTCTGGAGCGTTTTGGTGACTACACTTTGGTGGAATTAACCTTGGAAACAGGACGAACTCACCAAATTCGTGTCCACATGGCTTATATTGGTCATCCGGTTGCGGGTGATGAAGCTTACGGTCCAAGGAAAACACTAAAAGGGCATGGCCAATTTCTTCATGCCAGAACGCTTGGATTTACCCATCCGAGAACTGGTGAGGTTGTTGAATTTACGGCAGAAGCGCCAGCTATTTTTCAGGAGACACTTGAAAAACTGCGCAAGGCTGAATAATAGTATGAAAACCTTATCATCTTGCCCATTTTTTCAACAAATGCTATACTAGAACATGAAAAATGTTAAGGAGAGTAAGAATGGAAACTTTACCAAATTGTCCAAAATGTAATTCTGAATATGTCTATGAAGACGGTGCCCTCTTGGTTTGCCCTGAGTGTGCTTATGAGTGGAACCCAGCAGATGTAGCTGAGGAAGAAAGTGGACCTGTTGCAATTGATGCTAACGGTAATCGTTTGGCGGACGGCGATACTGTGACGCTTATCAAAGATTTGAAAGTGAAAGGTGCGCCTAAGGACCTTAAACAAGGTACACGTGTTAAAGGCATCCGTATTGTTGAAGGCGATCACAATATTGATTGTAAAATCGATGGTTTCGGTGCGATGAAGCTGAAATCTGAATTTGTTAAGAAAATCTAATAAAAAGGACTGGTCAATCCAGTCTTTTGTCGTTTTTGAAAGGATATTATGAAACATCAAAGTATTTTGTTTTACAGTAGATGCCTGTTAGCCATTTTAGCCATCACAGGTACCGCATTAGAAATCATTAAATATGGTATCGGGATGCTCATGTATTATACGGTGCAATCTAATTTATTAGTATCTCTGTTTGCTGTCTATATGGTCTATGCCATGAGTAAAAGTGTGGATTTACAGGCGTCACGTTTTCTTCGGATAAAGGCTGCTGTAACCATGTCTATCATGATTACTTGTGTAGTCTATCACTTTATGTTGGCACCTTTGGCAGACGATTTCTGGCGACTTGAGAATTTACTTTGCCATTATATTGTTCCCTTATATTTTTGGTTAGATACCCTAATAGTAGATCGTCAGCAACAGTACAAGTGGTTTGACCCGATTTGGTGGACGCTTTTGCCTGTTCTCTATATGATTTTTGGTCTAGTGAATGGTCTTTTCATAAAAATTCCAATCCCAGATGCTAAGGACAGTCCTTTTGCTTATTTCTTTCTCAATGTCCCTAAGTATGGTTGGACCTATGTTTTGACTTATGCAGGTACAATTTTTGTTGCTTATCTGATTTGTGGGTTTATGTTGGCGGGACTTAAATCCATAAAACTTAAGACTTCATTGTCTTTTGGAAAAAATTCTCAGTAAAATCCGATAATTTCTATATTTTTTCAGAAAAAAATTGTCAAGGCTGAGATTTTATGCTATACTCTGCTTAATAAATCCTTTAAAACCTGTCCAGAGAGGCAGACAAGGAGTCGGATGTTAAGCAGGTTGGTTCTAACTAGCCTATATTTTCATAGTCTCCTTGTATAAGGAGACTTTTTCTATACTTTTGGAGGTCTTATGAAGACAAAAGAAATCGTTGACGATATGACTATGAAACGGGCGATCACCCGTATCACTTATGAAATTATCGAGCGGAACAAGAATTTGGATAATATTGTCCTTGCAGGGATTAAAACACGGGGTGTTTTCATTGCAAAGAGGATTCAGGAGAGGCTTAAGCAATTAGAGGGTATCGACGTTCCGTTGGGAGAGTTGGATACCAAGCCGTTTCGAGATGACATGAAGGTAGAAGATGATACGACAAATATGACTGCCAATGTCAATGATCGTGATGTTATATTAGTAGATGATGTGCTTTATACAGGACGAACTATTCGTGCTGCTATTGACAACATAGTGTCCTTGGGCCGTCCAGCTCGTGTTAGTTTAGCGGTACTTGTGGATCGTGGACACAGGGAGTTGCCTATTCGAGCAGATTATGTTGGGAAGAATATTCCAACTAGCCGTTCTGAAGAAATCATTGTGCACATGGCTGAAATCGATGGTCAAGACGCTGTCCTTCTGGTTGAAGGTGCATAGTCGCTTCATTTACAAATTATCATTCTACATCTAGATCATAAAGGTAGGTATCATCATGACAATTACAAATGGTAAAGTTTCACTCAAACACTTGGTTACAATGGAGACCCTCTCAAATGAAGAAGTATTGGGACTCATTCAACGTGGTATTGCTTTTAAACGCGGTGAAAAGGTAGAGTTGGATCGGAAGTACTATGCTTCTAACCTTTTCTTTGAGGATTCAACTCGGACGCATAAGTCTTTTGAAATGGCAGAGCTTCGTTTGGATATGGGAATGATTGACTTTGATGCTCGTACCAGCTCAGTCAATAAGGGTGAAACCTTGTATGATACCATTTTGACCATGTCGGCACTTGGGGTAGACATTTGCGTGATTCGTCATTCGGAAGTCGACTATTACAAGCAATTGATTGATAGTCCTACCATCCAGACTTCAATTGTCAATGGTGGTGATGGTTCAGGTCAACACCCAAGCCAATCTCTACTTGATTTGATGACTATTTATGAAGAATTTGGAACTTTTGAAGGCTTGAAGATTGCCATTGCAGGTGATATTACACACTCACGGGTTGCTAAGTCCAATATGCAAATTTTGAAACGTCTGGGAGCTGAGATTTTCTTTGCTGGACCGGAGGAATGGTACGCAGAGGAATTTGATGTCTATGGTCAGCATTTGAATATTGATGATATTGTAGAAACGGTAGATGTACTGATGTTGCTCCGTGTGCAACACGAACGACATGATGGTGATGGTGGATTCTCTAAAGAAACTTATAACCGTTTGCATGGTTTAACAGAGGAGCGCTACAAACGCTTGAAAGATACTGCAATTGTTATGCATCCGGCCCCTGTTAACCGTGATGTAGAAATCGATGACCAATTGGTAGAGGCGCCAAAATCACGTATTGTCCGTCAAATGCAAAATGGTGTCTTTGTTCGGATGGCGATTTTGGAAGCAATTGTCAATGGCAAGGCTTAAAAGTAAACTGTTCAGGGATCTTAGAACTAAGCAGTTAGAAATTTGTTAGACTTATCTTATTTAATGTCGCTCAGAGAGGCGACGAATAGAAAGGCAAGGGACAGGTCAATGGTTGCAAGCAACTCATTTCCCTACGCCTGCCTCTATGGAGGTCAGGCTATCCCTTGCACTAGCAGTAAGGTTTATCTAATATCGAGCTAAACCTTACTGTGTCGGTCAGAGCAAGTCGGATGATATGCTAAAGCATTTGTCCTCCTACGCAAAGTCCTATGGGACCTTTGCTAACTTTGACACTAGTTTGTACAGTCAATTATTATCGAATTGACCGTACAAACGTCGGACTATTATTTAATTCTATCCGGAGAGATAGAAAATAGAAAGGAGAAGATACAGGTTCGAGTAAGATTTGATTTTTATATTCGAACACGCCCTAAGGACTGTGTGAAAAAGATAAATATCGTCTTGACGCTTGTAGCGTCGGCGTCGAATTTCCTATTTTCACTTTGTCCTTTTAACGGGCTTTGTATCATAGATTATGTCAAAAAGACGTTTGATTTTAGAGGATGGCACTATTTTTGAAGGGGAGGCCTTCGGTGCTGATATTGATGTGACTGGTGAGTTGGTTTTCTCAACTGGGATGACAGGTTATCAGGAATCTATCACGGACCAGTCTTATAATGGTCAGATTTTAACCTTTACCTATCCCTTGGTAGGAAATTACGGGATTAACCGTGATGATTACGAGTCAATCAAGCCGACTTGTAAGGGAGTGGTTGTCAGTGAGTGGGCTCGTCGGGCAAGTAACTGGCGTAACCAGATGACTTTAGATGAATTTTTAAAGGCTAAGAAAATTCCAGCAATTTCTGGAATTGACACACGCGCCCTAACTAAAATTATTCGTCAGCACGGTACCATGAAGGCGACTCTTGCAAATGTCGGTGATTCTGTTGAGCATTTGACAGACCAGTTGAGAGCGACTGTTTTGCCAACCAACAACATCCAGCAAGTATCGACTAAAACAGCCTATCCTGCACCTGGAGTCGGACGTAGTGTCGTTCTGGTTGATTTTGGATTGAAACATTCTATTCTTAGAGAGTTAGCCAAGCGTGATTGCAATGTGACAGTTGTCCCTTATGATACGACTGCTGAAGAAATTCTTGCCCTCCATCCTGATGGTGTCATGCTATCAAACGGCCCAGGAAATCCAGATGATGTTCCAGAAGCGCTAGAAATGATTCGTGGCATTCTTGGGAAAATTCCAATTTTTGGTATCTGTATGGGGCACCAACTCTTTGCTAAAGCAAATGGGGCAACGACTTATAAAATGAAGTTTGGTCATCGTGGTTTCAACCATGCTGTTCGTGAAATTGCGACAGGTCGAGTGGACTTTACCAGTCAGAACCATGGTTATGCAGTGGCTCGTGAAGATTTACCTGAATGTTTAATGATTACCCACGAGGAAATCAATGACAAATCGGTAGAAGGGGTACGCCACAAGTACCATCCAGGTTTCTCTGTTCAATTCCACCCAGATGCTGCACCTGGTCCACATGATGCCAGCTATTTGTTTGATGAATTTATGGAATTGATGGATTCGTTTAAAAAAGGGCAGTAAGGTCTAACTACTATCGAACTAAACCTTACTGCGTCGGTCTATTATTTAATTCTATCCGGAGAGATAGAAAATAGAAAGGAGTAGGGTGTTCTGTTACTCGGATTTTGTAATTGAATTCGGGCTACGGACTGGGTCAAAAAGATAGTTTTTCCTCGAACGCAAGCGTTCTTGGTCAAACTCCTATTTTGACTGTGTCCGCTTAACGCCCTTAATATCTTAAAATTATGCCAAAACGTACGGATATTAAGAAAATTATGGTGATTGGGTCTGGTCCGATTATTATCGGTCAGGCTGCGGAGTTTGATTATGCTGGGACTCAGGCTTGTTTGGCTTTAAAGGAAGAAGGCTATAGTGTTGTCTTGGTCAATTCAAACCCTGCGACCATCATGACAGACAAGGAAATTGCGGATAAGGTCTATATTGAGCCGATTACGCTTGAATTTGTCACACGGATTTTACGGAAGGAGCGTCCAGATGCTCTCTTGCCGACTCTTGGTGGTCAGACTGGTCTCAACATGGCTATGGAATTGTCTAAGGCTGGTATTTTAGATGAACTTGGAGTTGAGCTGTTGGGAACCAAACTATCTGCAATTGATCAGGCAGAGGACCGCGACCTCTTCAAACAACTCATGGAAGACCTCAATCAACCTATTCCTGAATCAACGATTGTGACGACAGTTGAAGAGGCTTTGGAATTTGCTGGTGAAATTGGCTATCCTGTCATTGTTCGACCAGCCTTCACGCTAGGTGGTACTGGCGGTGGTATGTGTGCCAATGAAGAAGAACTGCGTGAAATTGCAGAAAATGGTCTGAAACTGTCACCAGTGACCCAGTGTTTGATTGAGCGTTCCATTGCTGGTTTCAAGGAAATCGAATACGAAGTGATGCGCGATGCGGCCGACAATGCCTTGGTCGTATGTAACATGGAAAACTTTGACCCAGTGGGAATTCATACAGGAGATTCTATCGTATTTGCCCCAACGCAGACGCTTTCGGATATTGAAAACCAGATGCTGCGTGATGCCAGTCTCAGCATCATCCGTGCTCTCAAAATCGAGGGCGGTTGTAATGTGCAGTTGGCACTGGATCCACATAGTTTCAAATACTATGTCATCGAAGTGAACCCACGTGTGTCCCGTTCCTCTGCCTTGGCATCCAAAGCGACAGGTTATCCTATTGCCAAATTGGCAGCAAAAATTGCGGTTGGCTTGACCTTGGATGAAATGGTGAACCCTGTTACAGGAACAACCTATGCTATGTTTGAACCTGCACTTGACTACGTTGTGGCTAAAATTCCACGTTTCCCATTTGATAAGTTTGAAAAAGGGGAGCGCCGCCTTGGAACACAGATGAAGGCAACTGGAGAGGTCATGGCCATTGGTCGTAATATCGAAGAAAGTCTGCTCAAGGCATGCCGTTCTTTGGAAATTGGTGTTTATCACAATGAAATGCCTGAACTCAGCCAAGTGACAGATGATCAATTGGTTGAAAAGATTGTCAAAGCACAGGATGATCGTCTATTCTATCTTTCAGAAGCCCTTCGACGTGGCTATACAGTAGAAGAACTGGCTCAGTTGACTAAGATTGATCTTTTCTTCCTTGATAAGCTGCTTCATATCTTAGAAATTGAGCAGGAATTGGCAATCAATCACGATAATATCGACTTATTGAAAAAAGCTAAGAAATACGGTTTTGCAGACCGCAAGATTGCGGAACTCTGGGGACGGACAGAATCCTACATTCGTCAATTGCGTACAGAGCACAAAATTGTCCCTGTTTACAAGATGGTGGATACTTGTGCAGCCGAATTTGAAAGTGCTACACCTTATTTCTATTCAACTTATGAGTGGGAAAATGAGTCCATCCGTTCGGAAAAAGAATCTGTTTTAGTGCTGGGTTCTGGTCCAATTCGTATCGGACAGGGTGTGGAGTTTGACTATGCAACGGTGCATTCGGTCAAGGCCATTCAGGCGGCTGGCTACGAAGCTATCATTATGAACTCGAACCCGGAAACAGTGTCAACTGACTTTTCAGTTTCGGACAAGCTTTACTTCGAGCCGTTGACCTTGGAAGATGTCTTGAATGTGATTGACCTTGAGAAACCCAAAGGGGTTATCGTTCAGTTCGGTGGTCAGACAGCTATCAACTTGGCAGAGCCATTGGCAAAAGCAGGTATTCCAATCTTGGGTACGCAAGTAGCGGATTTGGATAGAGCTGAAGACAGGGATGTATTTGAAAAAGCCCTGAAAGACCTTGGAATTCCACAGCCACCAGGCCAAACCGCAACCAACGAAGAGGAAGCTCTAGAGGCGGCCCGCAAGATTGGTTTCCCAGTACTTGTTCGTCCCTCATATGTCTTGGGCGGTCGTGCTATGGAGATTGTCGAAAATGAAGAGGACTTACGTTCTTATATGAGAACGGCGGTCAAGGCTTCACCAGAGCACCCAGTTTTGGTGGATTCGTATATCGTCGGTCGTGAGTGTGAAGTGGATGCCATTTCAGACGGTAAGGATGTCTTGATTCCAGGTATTATGGAACATATCGAACGCGCAGGGGTTCACTCAGGTGACTCGATGGCTGTTTATCCGCCACAAACCCTGTCTAAAGAGGTACAGGCGACCATTGCAGACTACACCAAACGCTTGGCAATCGGTCTCAACTGTATCGGTATGATGAATATCCAGTTTGTTATCAAGGATGAAACGGTATATGTGATTGAGGTCAATCCTCGTGCTAGTCGTACGGTTCCATTCTTGTCCAAAGTCACAGACATTCCAATGGCCCAGGTTGCAACCAAATTGATTTTGGGACAAAGCCTTGCGGAACTGGGGTACCAAGATGGTCTTTATCCTGAGAGCAATCAGGTGCACGTTAAAGCACCAGTATTCTCATTTACAAAATTGGCTAAAGTTGACAGTTTGTTAGGACCAGAGATGAAGTCTACAGGTGAGATTATGGGGTCTGATACAACTCTTGAAAAAGCACTTTATAAGGCTTTTGAAGCAAGTTATCAGCATTTGGAAGATTTTGGCACTATCGTCTTTACAGTTGCGGATGAGGACAAGGAGGAGGCCTTCCGTCTAGCGGAAAGATACCGTGAAATTGGTTTTATTATTGCGGCTACAAGCGGTACGGCAACTGCCTTTCAAGCTAAGGGCTTAGACTGTCTGCCTGTTGGGAAAATCAGTGGAGACCAAAGAGAGTCGATTCCTCAGCTGGTCCGTAAAGGAAAGGTGCAAGCCATTGTCAATACAGTAGGCAAAAAGCGTGCGGCAGACGAGGATGGAGAGGTTATTCGTGCATCTGCTATCGAAGCAGGGATTCCGCTTTTTACAGCCTTAGATACTGCTGCGGCTATGTTGGCTGTACTAGAAAGTCGTAGTTTTTCGACGCGAGCAATTTAGGAGATAAAAAATGAAGGTTCATTTAGTGGATGAGTTTGGGAATGTAAAGGAAGTGAAGGCTGGTTTTTCATGGACAACCTTTTTCTTCAAGTTTTTTGTACCGCTGATTCGAGGTGATTTAAAATGGTTTGCGATTATTTTGGTAGCATTCTTATTTGCCTTGTTAATTGATCGTCGCTTTGATATTCCTTTTATTAATACTGGCTTTGGGATTTTGTGGGGCTATCTCTACAATCGAATCTATATCAAGGAAGCCTTGGCAAAAGGATGGCGTCCGGTTAGTGAAGCTGATCAGGAAGCCATTCGCCAATTTCTACAATCCTAAGTCTTGATTCACAAAGAGATTTAAGTGTGACTTCGTAAGAAGTCACGCTTTTTCTGTTATAATATTTAATATGAAAGTAATCGTAACAACAAGTTTGGGAATGGATGGGCACTTGGTTCAGAAGGCCAAACGGCTAGCTGAAGATTTAGGGATTGTTTACTGTGAGCGGCGGAAGCAAGCCGTGAAGGTCTTACTCAAGCAGGCGGATGCGGTTTTGGTGGTTTATAAGGATCGATTGGTTTTTGAGCAAAAAGAAGGGAGAAAACTCTTTTTCCATCCAGATACTGCCATGTTGCGGATTAAGTCTGGAAGAGATCCGCTTTTAGGATTGCTTGGAAAAGAAAAACAATCAATAATAGACTGTACTATGGGCTTGGGATCTGATAGCATTGTATTAGCAAGTGCTGGTCATCGGGTGACAGCCTTGGAAAGTTCTAAGCTAGTGCACTTTATTGTGAGTCGAGGTTTACAGGATTTTGATAGTGGGCTGCAAGAGGTCAATCGAGCCATGAAATCTATCCAGACAATTTGGACAGATAGTTTGACTTATTTGAAAGAGCAAATAGATAAGTCTGTTGATGTCATTTACTTTGATCCCATGTTTTCAGAAGAAATCAAGGAATCACAAAATCTTTCTGGCTTGTCTGCTTTGGCTGACAGAAGTCGTTTAACGGAGGAAATTGTATCTGAGGCTAAACGAGTAGCTAGGAAGAAATTGATTATAAAGGCTCATTTTCGAGATCAGGTCTTTGAAGAATTTGGCTTTAAACGTCATGTCAGACCTAATCAAAAATTTCACTACGGAGAAATTATTTTGGAGGAGGAAGTATGAAAATCATCGTAACAGGCTTTGATCCCTTTGGTGGCGAATCTATTAACCCAGCCTTGGAAACAATCAAATCTCTACCTAAGACCATTGCTGGTGCAGAGATTATTCTTGTAGAGATTCCGACTGTTTTTGACAAGGCTGCGGATGTTTTAGAGGAGAAAATGGCAGAGCATTTACCTGATGCGGTACTGTGTATTGGTCAGGCTGGTGGGCGAGTTGATTTAACTCCTGAGCGTATAGCCATTAACCAAGATGATGCACGCATTCCAGACAATGAAGGGCAACAGCCGATTGATAGAACGATTCGAGAAGATGGTCAGCCTGCTTATTTCTCCACCTTACCCATCAAAGCAATGGTTGAAGCTATTCATAAGATTGGGCTTCCAGCTTCTGTTTCTAATACTGCTGGGACCTTTGTCTGCAACCATCTCATGTATCAAGCTCTTTACTTGGCGGAGAAACAATTTCCAAAGACTAAGGCCGGTTTTCTCCATATTCCCTTCTTGCCAGAGCAGGTTGTAGACAAGCCAGGACTGGCTTCCATGTCTTTGAACGATATTGTAAGAGGAGTTGAAGTAGCCATAGGAGCAATCGTTGAATATAGGGATAAAGAGGATATAAAAAAGGGTGGTGGTAGTACACACTAATGAAAAATATTATGGAAGCAAGAAAACGTGTAGAGGAAATGGAAAAAATATTTAATAGGCATCTAGAGCTGAACAAGTCCCTTTCCGATAGTGTGACCCAACTCAATCAGGAACAATCGACTTATTTACAGTTATTAGATTATTACCAGAGCCAGATCTATATGGAAGATCTTGATTTATCTAATAAGGGGGATTTCAATGGTATTCCTTGCGGAGTATTGAGTGAAGATGGAGTCTATAATTTACTGTTTGACCGTATAAATCTAGCAAGTCAACTGAGAGAACTAGCAGATATGCTCGAACAATAAAATTTTTTAAAACCTGTCAAGTTTTTTTCTTGACACCCTGTTAAAGTGTGGTATAATAGAACATGTGCTAAATAGCTCTGCTATTTCACCGAATAAAAATACAAAGAAAAGAGAACATTTAAAAATGGCAGTAAAAATCCGTTTGACTCGTATGGGTTCTAAAAAGAAACCTTTCTACCGTATCAACGTTGCAGACTCACGTGCACCACGTGATGGTCGTTTCATCGAAACTGTTGGTACTTACAACCCACTTTTGGCTGAAAACTCAGTAACTCTTAAAGAAGAGCGTGTACTTGAGTGGTTGGCAAAAGGTGCACAACCATCTGATACAGTTCGTAGCCTTCTTTCAAACGCTGGCGTATTGAAGAAATTCCACGAACAAAAATTCTCTAAGTAAGAACAGTAAGCGAGAACACTTATGGACATGATTGAAAATCTCATTATTGCGATTGTGAAACCTTTGATTTCACAGCCTGATAGCTTGACAATAAAAATTGTTGATACACCTGAATTCTTGGAATATCATTTGGATTTGGATCAATCTGATATTGGACGTATCATTGGTAGAAAAGGACGCACAATTTCTGCAATCAGAACGATTGTCTATTCTGTTCCAACAAGTGATAAAAAAGTTCGTTTAGTGATCGACGAGAAAGAATAGAAAGTCACCGTTTGGTGGCTTTTAACTTTACAGAAGGGGTTATGCCCCTTTTTAACATATAGAAAGGGAGATAAGATGAATCTGATTTGGACCTACTTAAAAAAATATCCTAAGTGGATTGCCTTAGACTTGGTGGGGGCCTTCTTATTTGTAGTGGTAAACTTGGGCTTGCCGACTTTTTTGGCTAGGATGATTGACCAAGGAATTACAAAGAACGATGTTAGTCAGCTCTATTTCTGGGCGGGGATGATGGGACTGATTGTCCTGCTCGGTATTGTTGGTCGAGTGACACTTGCCTATGCAGCTGGAAAATTGACGACCAATATCGTCAAAGATATTCGAAATGATCTGTATGAGAAAATTCAGGACTACTCTCATCATGAATATGAGCAGATTGGTGTTTCTTCTCTAGTTGCTCGTATGACAAATGATGCCTTTGTTCTCATGCAATTCTCTGAAATGGTGTTGAAACTCGGTATTATTACACCCTTGATGATGATTGCTTCTGTCATCATGACCTTGGTAACCAGTCCGAGCTTGGCCTGGACAGTAGCAGTAGCCATGCCTTTTCTGGTTTTTGTTATTTTCTATGTGGCAACCAAAACTCGTCCTCTTTCTGAAAAGCAACAAAAACGTTTGGATACGATCAACCAATATGTTCGTGAAAATCTCATGGGCTTACGTGTCATTCGTGCCTTTACTCGTGAAGAGTTTCAAGAGGAGCGCTTTGAGTCGGTCAATGAGGAATATACCGATATTTCCAAAAAACTCTTTAATCTGACTGGTCTGACAGAACCTCTCTTTGTCCAAATTATCATTGCTATGATTGTGGCCATTGTCTGGTTCGCTTTGGAGCCCTTGAGAACAGGTAGTCTGCAAATCGGTGATTTGGTAGCCTTTATCGAATATAGTTTCCACGCGCTTTTCTCATTCTTGCTCTTTGCTAACTTGTTTAACATGTATCCACGTATGTCGGTATCGAGCCAACGGATTCAGGAAGTCTTGGACATGCCCATTTCCATTTCTAAGAATGAAGATGGGATTACTGAAACAGATACTCGTGGTTATTTGGAATTTGAAAATGTAACCTTTGCCTATCCTGGTGAAACGGAATCGCCTGTTCTCCACAATATTTCATTCAAGGCTAAGCCTGGTGAAACCATTGCCTTTATTGGTTCAACAGGTTCTGGCAAGTCTTCCTTGGTCAACTTGATTCCACGTTTCTATGATGTGACACTTGGTCGTATCTTGGTGGACGGTGTGGATGTCAGACGCTACAATCTAAAGGCACTCCGCAGCAAGATTGGCTTTATTCCGCAGAAAGCTCTGCTATTTACCGGAACAATCGCAGAAAACCTCAAGTACGGTAAGATGGATGCTAGTCTTGCTGAACTTCATGATGCGACGGATGTGGCTCAGGCTAAGGAGTTTATCGAGAGTAAGGAAGAAAAATTCGACACCCATCTAGCAGAAGGCGGAAGCAACCTGTCAGGCGGGCAAAAGCAACGTTTGTCCATTGCGCGTGCCATTGTCAAACAGCCAGACATTTACATTTTTGATGATTCCTTCTCAGCCTTGGATTATAAGACGGATGCCATTTTGAGGAGTCGTCTGAAGGAAGTGACGGAAAATGCGACGGTGCTGATTGTTGCCCAACGTGTCGGAACCATTATGGATGCTGACCAGATTATCGTGCTGAACGAAGGTGAAATCGTTGGTCGTGGTACCCACAATGAATTGATGGAAAGCAATGAGATTTACCGAGAAATTGCCAACTCTCAACTTAACCGTCAATCGTTAACAGAAGAATAGGAGGAATTATGAAGAATAGATCAGTATTTACCCGTGTTTGGGACTATTTGCGTCGTTACAAATCTTCTGTATTTTTAGCTGTTTTTCTAAAGACCATCAGTGCAGTTATGAATGCCTTGGAGCCCTTTGTACTGGGACTTATCATCACAGAATTGACCAAGAATCTGTTGGATATGGCAAATGGAGTAGAAGGAGCGCAGATTAACTATTCCTACATTGCCATCATGCTTGCGCTCTATGCACTTCGTGCCCTTCTATATGAAATCGGCGCCTATGGTTCTACCTATTTCATGACTAAGGCGGTACAGGGAGCAACCAAGGAACTGCGGCAGGATTTGAGTCATAAGATTAACAAGATTCCTGTTTCTTATTTTGACAAGCACCAGTATGGTGATTTACTCGGACGTTTTACAAGCGATGTGGAGACTGTGTCGAACGCCCTGCAACAAAGTTTTCTCCAGCTCGTCAATGCTGTACTAACCCTTTCTTTAGCCATTTTCATGTGTTTCTGGTTGGATGTATCCCTAGCACTTGTAGTCGTAACCTTGGTTCCAGTGACCTATTTTGGTTCCAAGTTTGTCATGGGCAAATCCCAGCCTTATTTCAAGCAACAGGCTGATGCCCTAGGTCGATTGAACGGCTTTGTCCAAGAAAATCTGACAGGTTTTAACGTTCTCAAACTCTACGGCCGTGAAGAAATTTCTACAGAAGAATTTCGCCAGATTACCTCAGATTTGCAGGAAGTTGGTTTCAAGGCTAGTTTTATGTCTGGTTTGCTCATGCCCCTGGTACACGGCTTATCGAACATTGCCTATGTAGTCGTGGCCTTACTTGCTGGTCTGAAAGTTCTTGCAGGTACATTGACAGTTGGTAATATGCAGGCCTTCGTCCAATACGTCTGGCAGATTTCTCAGCCAGTCCAAACCTTGACCCAGTTGGCACCCCAGTTGCAGTCTGCTAAATCTTCCCTTGAACGCATCTTTTCAGTCTTAGATGAGCTTGACGAAGAAGACGCCAATGCGCTAGAGTTGACAGCTGGTTTGACCGGACAAGTCAGCTTTGAACAGGTCGAATTCGGCTATTCAGAAGACAAGCCGCTTATCCGAAACTTTAATCTTGATGTTAAGCCAGGTGAAATGGTGGCGATCGTTGGACCAACAGGGGCTGGTAAGACAACCCTCATCAACCTTCTCATGCGTTTCTATGATGTCACATCCGGTGCTATCAAGGTGGATGGTCAGGATATTCGGAATATTTCTCGTCAATCCTACCGTAGTCAATTTGGTATGGTCTTGCAAGATGCTTGGCTCTATGAAGGGACCATCAAGGAAAACCTGCGTTTTGGGCGTCTGGATGCGACGGATGAGGAAATTGTGGAGGCTGCCAAAGCAGCCAACGTTGACCACTTTATCCGTACCCTGCCTGGCGGTTATAATATGGAAATGAACCAGGAATCCAGCAATATTTCCCAAGGTCAGAAACAGCTTTTGACTATTGCACGTGCCTTGTTGGCGGATCCTGCTATTCTGATTCTTGACGAAGCAACTTCTTCAGTTGATACTCGTTTGGAACTATTGATTCAAAAGGCCATGAAACGGTTGATGAAAGGGCGGACAAGTTTCGTCATCGCCCACCGTTTATCTACCATTCAGGAAGCTGATAAGATTTTGGTCTTGAAGGATGGACAGATTATCGAACAAGGTAACCATGAAAGTCTTTTGGCAGATAAAGGTTTCTATTATAATCTTTATCAAAGTCAGTTTAGTGAATCCAAATAAAAAACGAACTCCCTTGTCAGTGACAGGGAGTTTTCTCATATACATGTTTGTGAAAATTAATAGGAAATTTCGGATAATAGCCCCTCAGCGGTAGTGGTTGGGAGGATGCGGACACGATTGAGAGTCAGTAATCCGTCACTAGCAGAAGCCAAGCCGTTGTTAGTAGTCACACCAAGTTTGTAGCCAGCTTGTTCTGTCAATGCCACGGTATCTGCTGAGTATCGTCCACCAGGGTAGGCGATAGCGATGGTTTCCTGATTTAATTGGCTGTCAAGATAGGCTTTAGAGGAAGTAAGTTCATTTGTTTGATCCTCGATAGAACTATACTCTAAATCAGGATGGTTGACGGTATGCCCTTGGAAGGAGAGCCCTGCGGTCTGCATTTCCTTGATTTGATCAAGAGTAAGGTGCCCTGCTTGTCCATATTCAGTAAACCCTGTAATGACATTGTTAGTTGCCTTCATTTGATATTGCTTAAGCAATGGGTAGGCATAACTATAAAAATCCCAGAGGCTATCGTCAAAGGTTAGCCAGACAACCCTTTTGCCAGCAGGAAGGACATTTTCTGTCAATACTTTATAAGCCTCTTCAGGTGATAAAGTATAGTAACCTGCATCTTGCAATGCTTTTAGATGACTTTCGAAAGTCGTTGGATCTACGATAAGATTCGCATTAGCTTCTTCCTCGGGAGCCATTACGTGAATGGCATGATACATGAGGATTGGAAGTTTGATAGGTTCAGTTTGCTGTTCCCAAATGATTTCTGTTTGTACTTCACTACTTTCTGAAGTCATAACACTCGAACTGGCTGTTGTCTCTACCGTTGAAGCTTTGGAATCACTTTGCTGCTTAGATGACTGTTTTAGAAAGATTAGAAAAATAGATAGTAGAGTCACTACTAATAATGCGATACCAAGTAGCATTGGCACAAGTTGTTTCTTTTGTGTGCGGCTTCGACGGGATCTTCTTGAATGTTTCATTATCTTATCTCCATAATCATATATTAAAACAATTATATCAAATTTTTTGCCAAATAGTCAGAATATTTGTTATAATGGGAGAAATACATTTTAAAGGAGAGCACATGGTAGTTAAGATAGGATTATTAGGATTTGGAACCGTTGCGAGTGGTGTGCCATTTTTATTAGAAGAAAACCAGGAAAAAATAGAGAAAGCCGCGCATGATAGTATTGAAGTTGCTAAGGTTTTGGTCAAGGATGAAGCAGAAAAAGACCGTCTCTTGGCTGCAGGTCATGACTATCATTTTGTAACAAATATTGATGACATTTTGGCTGACGAAGATATCGCCATTGTAGTTGAGCTGATGGGACGTATTGAGCCAGCAAAAACATTTATTACACGTGCCTTGGAAGCAGGCAAGCATATTGTAACAGCCAATAAGGATTTACTTGCTGTTCATGGTAGCGAATTGCGTGCCTTGGCTGAAGAGAAGGGTCTTGCGCTTTATTATGAAGCTGCAGTTGCAGGTGGTATTCCAATCTTGCGTACCTTGGTCAACTCTTTGGCTGCTGATAAGGTAACTCGTATCCTCGGTGTATTGAATGGTACTTCAAACTTCATGTTGACTAAGATGGTTGATGAAGGCTGGACTTACGAAAAAGCTCTTCAAACAGCGCAGGAACTTGGCTATGCAGAATCTGACCCAACAAATGACGTTGAGGGGATTGATGCGGCTTACAAGGCTGTTATCCTCAGTCAATTTGCTTTCGGGATGACAGTTGATTTTGAACACGTAGCACACAAGGGTATTTCAAATATCACGCCAGAAGATGTAGCAGTGGCACAAGAGTTGGGCTACGTCATCAAACTTGTGGGTGATATTCAAGAAACTACCTCTGGTATTGCTGCCGAAGTATCTCCAACCTTCCTACCGAAAAATCATCCACTTGCAAGCGTGAATGGTGTGATGAATGCTGTATTTGTTGAATCTATCGGCATCGGCCAGTCTATGTACTATGGACCGGGCGCTGGGCAAAAACCGACTGCAACAAGTGTTATGGCTGACATTATTCGTATCGTTCGTCGCTTGAAAGACAATACTATCGGTAAAGCTTTTAATGAATATAGCCGCCCACTTCAATTGGCAGCCCCAAGCGATGTGAAGAGCGAATATTATTTCTCAATTGATGCGCCTGATAAAAATGGAAAAATGCTTCGTTTAGCAGAAATCTTCAATTCTGAAGAAATTTCCTTCAAGCAAATTCTGCAACAAGCTGCAGATGGAGAAACAGCCCGCCTAGTGATTGTGACCCATGAAATGAGTAAGACTCAGTTGGAAAATGTAACAGACAAATTGAGCAAAGAAACAGACTTTACTGTCTTAAATACCTTTAAAGTACTGGGAGAATAAGCAATGAAAATTATTATTCCAGCAACTTCAGCTAATATCGGTCCAGGATTTGATTCAGTAGGTGTTGCCCTTTCGAAATATCTAACGATTGAAGTGTTTGAAGAGACTGATGAATGGGTGATTGAGCACAATCTTGAACATGTTCCATCAGACAAGAACAATCTTTTGATCAAGACAGCTTTAAAGATTGAAAAAGGATTGCAGCCGCATCGTATCAGAATGATTAGCGATATTCCCTTGGCACGTGGTTTGGGTTCATCCAGTTCCGTTATCGTAGCTGGTATCGAATTGGCTAATCAATTAGCAGGTTTGAATATGACAGCGGATGAAAAATTGCTCAAAGCTACAGAAATTGAAGGACATCCTGATAATGTAGCCCCAGCGATTTTTGGTAATTTAGTCATCTCTAGCTATGTTAATAAGAAAGTACAGGCAGTTGTAACAGAATTCCCAGAAGCAAGTTTTGTTGCCTTTATTCCAAACTACCCACTGCGTACGGTTGAAAGCCGAGGTGTACTACCTTCTCAGATGGGGTACAAGAAAGCAGTGGCTGCTAGTGCCATTGCAAACGTTGCTGTTGCCAGTTTGATGGCAGGTGATCTGGAAAAAGCTGGGAAAGCAATTCAGTCAGACATGTTCCATGAACCGTTCCGTCAGCTACTTGTTAAGGAGTTTTGTCCAATCAAGCAAACTGCACAGGAGTTGGGAGCCCATGCAACCTACTTATCAGGTGCCGGTCCAACAGTGATGGTATTAGCGCCCAAAGATAGGGAGGACGCTATTGTTCTAGCATTAGAGGAACTGAATCTAGACGGAACTGTCCACCGCCTTCAAGTTGATACCAAGGGGATTGCTATTGTATAGATAGTGATAATCTATCATTTGCAAAACTAAAAATGTTTATTTTATTGGAGTTCACCATCGCAACTATAAGCGGTAGGAAGGGAACTCCCTTTTTTGTGCATTCCATTCTCCATTTCAAAATATTGGTGCAAATTAATTTGGCTTGTGAAAGTATTTTTGTTGAATTTTATTCGTTTTCTCCTGTAATTTTTGGTATAATAAATCCTGTATATCTTAAATTGAAATGAGAAGGTTATGAAAGATAAAATTAGGCTTGAATTAGAAGGCATCGATATTCGATTCGATGAGCCTTTAAAAGAATATACCTATACAAAAGTAGGAGGAGCTGTTGATTATCTAGCTTTTCCGCGGAATCGTTACGAGATTGTTCGTATAGTAGAATTTGCTAAACGCGAAGGTATTCCATGGCAAGTGTTAGGAAATTCAAGTAATATCATTGTCCGAGATGGCGGTATTCGTGGTTTTGTTATCCGTATGGATAAACTTAACTCCGTTACTGTATCAGGATACACCATTGAAGCAGAAGCAGGTGCCAATCTGATTGAAACGACAAAAGTCGCACTTTTCCATTCTTTATCAGGATTTGAATTTGCTTGTGGTATTCCGGGAAGCGTTGGTGGTGCTGTCTATATGAATGCAGGTGCTTATGGAGGTGAAGTAGCACACATTCTAGTTTCAGCGCAGATTTTGACTCCAGCAGGTTATGTCGAAACATTGGACAATCGTGAGTTACGATTTGGCTACCGTTCTTCTATCTTGCAGGAAAACGGTGCGATTGTTTTGTCTGCAAAATTTGCCCTCAAGCCAGGAAATCATACGGTTATTCAACAAGAAATGGCTCGTTTGACACATTTACGCGAGCTCAAGCAACCTTTGGAATATCCATCTTGTGGTTCAGTCTTTAAACGTCCACTTGGTCACTTCGCAGGACAGTTGATTATGGATGCAGGTTTAAAAGGTTATCGAATCGGTGGAGTCGAAGTTTCTGAAAAACACGCTGGCTTTATGGTCAATGTTGCTGATGGAACGGCATTGGACTATGAACATTTGATTGCCCATGTGATTGAAGTCGTTGAAAAATCTTCAGGAATTACTCTGGAGAGAGAGGTGCGTATTATCGGCGATCCTGCTGATACACTCTAGCCATCAGGCTCTTACAAAAAGAAGGAATTTATGAGAATTGAAAAAGCCAATTATTGAATTTAAGAACGTTTCAAAAGTATTTGAAGACAGTGGAACAACTGTATTAAAGGATATTAGTTTTGAATTGGAAGAGGGGAAATTTTATACCCTTTTAGGAGCTTCTGGTTCAGGTAAATCAACGATTTTGAACATTATTGCTGGTTTATTGGATGCGAGTTCAGGTGATATTTATCTGGACGGTCAACGGATTAATGATGTTCCGACTAATAAACGGGATGTCCATACGGTTTTCCAGTCCTATGCCCTTTTCCCACATATGACTGTCTTTGAAAATGTGGCTTTTCCTCTTAAATTACGAAAGGTTGACAAGGCTGAAATCGAACGCCGTGTGACAGAAGCCTTACAAATGGTCCGACTTTCTGGTTATGAAAATCGTTCCATTCAGAAATTGTCTGGTGGTCAACGCCAGCGGGTTGCTATTGCACGTGCGATTATCAACCAGCCTCGCGTCGTCTTGCTAGATGAACCACTTTCTGCCCTGGACTTGAAACTAAGAACAGAAATGCAGTATGAACTGCGTGAATTACAACAACGTCTAGGAATTACCTTCGTCTTCGTTACCCATGACCAAGAAGAAGCTCTGGCCATGAGTGACTGGATTTTTGTCATGAATGAAGGTGAGATTGTCCAGTCTGGGACGCCAGTGGACATTTACGACGAGCCAATCAACCATTTTGTTGCTACCTTCATCGGTGAATCCAATATCCTTCCAGGCCGCATGATAGAAGACTACTTGGTTGAGTTTAACGGCAAACGCTTTGAAGCTGTCGATGGCGGTATGCGACCAAACGAAGAAGTTGAAGTTGTTATCCGTCCAGAAGATTTGCAGATTACCTTACCTGAAGAAGGCAAATTGCAGGTAAAAGTGGATACTCAGCTCTTCCGTGGTGTTCACTATGAAATCATCGCCTATGACGACCTTGGTAATGAGTGGATGATTCACTCAACTCGTAAGGCCATTGTCGGAGAAGTGATTGGTCTAGATTTTGAGCCAGAAGATATTCATATCATGCGTCTCAATGAAACAGAGGAAGAATTCGATGCTCGTATCGAAGAATATGTGGAAGTGGAAGAAGTAGAAGATGGCTTGATTAACGCCATTGAGGAGGAACGCAATGAAGAAAACCTCTAGGCTTTTTGCAATTCCCTATGCCCTATGGGTCTTTCTCTTTGTACTCGCTCCAGTTGCCTTGATTATCTTCAAATCTTTCTTTGATATTCATGGCAATTTCACTTTGGCCAACTACCAGACCTATTTTAACTCGCCAAATATGACCTATCTGCGAATGAGTTTCAACTCTATTTTTTACGCAGGTATTATTACTCTGGTCACACTTTTGGTTTCCTACCCAACAGCCTATTTCTTGACCAAACTCAAGCATAGACAGCTCTGGCTCATGTTGATTATCTTGCCAACCTGGGTCAATCTTTTGCTGAAAGCCTATGCCTTTATCGGTATTTTTGGACAACACGGCTCTATCAACCAGTTCCTAGAATTTATTGGTCTAGGAGCTCAGCAAATTCTTTTCACGGATTTCTCCTTTATTGCTGTTGCAGCCTATATCGAGATTCCGTTTATGATTTTGCCGATCTTTAACGCCTTGGATGATTTGGATAAAAACCTAATCAATGCCAGTCGTGATTTGGGAGCAACTCCTTGGCAGACCTTCACAAAAGTTATTTTTCCTCTTTCCATGAACGGCGTTCGTTCAGGTGTTCAAGCGGTTTTTATTCCGAGTTTGAGCCTCTTCATGTTGACCCGTTTGATTGGCGGTAACCGAGTCATTACACTGGGAACAGCCATCGAACAACATTTCCTCACAACACAAAACTGGGGAATGGGTTCAACCATTGGTGTGGTCTTGATTTTGGCCATGCTCTTGATTATGTGGATGACGAAAGAGAGGAAGAAATAATGAAGAAATTTGCAAATATTTACTTAACAGTTGCCTTTCTCCTTCTCTACTTGCCCATTTTCTATCTCATTTTTTATGCCTTTAATGAAGGCGGGGATATGAATGGCTTTACAGGCTTTACCTTGGAGCATTTTTCTTCCATGCTCAGTGATAGCCGTCTCATGCTCATCTTAGCTCAAACCTTCCTATTAGCTTTTTTGAGTTCTTTGATTGCGACACTTATCGGAACTTTCGGCGCCATCTATATCTATCAGGCAAAACCTCGTTTTCAAAATGCACTCTTGTCTGTCAATAATATCTTAATGGTAGCACCGGACGTCATGATTGGGGCGAGTTTCTTGATTCTCTTTACCATGATTGGTTTCCAGCTTGGCTTTGTCTCAGTATTGCTCAGTCATATTGCCTTTTCTATTCCAATCGTAGTATTGATGGTCTTACCTCGTCTGAAGGAAATGAATGCGGATATGATTTCAGCAGCTTATGATTTGGGGGCAACTCAGCCACAAATGCTGAAAGAAATCATGTTGCCATACTTAACACCAGCCATCATTGCAGGCTACTTCATGGCCTTTACCTATTCCTTGGATGACTTTGCCGTGACCTTCTTTGTAACAGGGAATGGTTATTCAAACCTTTCAGTTGAAATCTACTCGCGGGCTCGTCAAGGGATTTCTCTAGAAATCAATGCCTTGTCAACCCTAGTTTTCCTTTTCTCTATCTTATTGGTAGTGGGTTATTATTTCATCTCACGTGAAAAGGAGGTCAACTAATGAAACGATTGTATTCATTTTTTGTAGGAATTATAGCTATTGTCCTAGTTTTATGGGGAATTAGTTATAAGTTAGAAGCTGATTCAACCCAGGGGACAACTGATAAACTTGTCATCTATAACTGGGGCGATTATATTGATCCAGAATTACTCGCAGAATTCACTGCTGAAACAGGTATTCAGGTAGATTATCAGACCTTTGACTCCAACGAATCCATGTACACAAAGATTAAGCAGGGTGGAACAACATACGATTTGACAATCCCATCTGAGTACATGATTTCTAAGATGACAGAAGAAAATATGTTAATCAAGCTAGATAAATCTAAGATTGAAGGGATAGAAAATATCGATCCACGATTTATGGGACTTAGCTTTGACAAGAATAATGATTATTCTATTCCATATTTCTGGGGAACCTTGGGCATTGTTTACAATGAAACCATGGTAGAAAATCCTCCTCAGGAATGGGAAGACTTGTGGTCAGAGGAGTACCGTGACAATATCATGTTAATTGATGGTGTGCGTGAAGTCATGGGTTTTGGTCTACAATCACTGGGTTATAGTCTCAATTCCAACAATCCTACCGAGATTGAAAAGGCAGCCGAACATCTTTATAATTTAACTCCAAATGTCAAAGCAATTGTTGCTGATGAGATAAAAGGTTATATGATACAAGATGCGGCAGCAATTGCTGTTTCATTCTCAGGTGAGGCGAGTGAAATGTTAGATGGAAATGAAAATCTGCGCTATGTTGTACCATCAAAAGGTTCTAACCTTTGGTTCGATAACATGGTCATTCCAAAAACAGCAAAAAATATTGATGGAGCTTACGCCTTTATGAGTTTTATGCTTCGTCCTGAAAATGCGCTTCGCAATGCAGAATATGTTGGCTATTCAACACCAATTCCTGCAGCCAAGGTTATGCTGGATGAGGAGACTCAGAACGACGAATCCTTCTATCCTTCAGAAGAAACGATGAAGAAGATGGAAGTTTATGATAATCTTGGACCAGAGATGCTTGGAATGTATAATGACCTCTATCTCCAATTCAAGATGTATCGGAAATAGTCTGAATATCCATATCTAGTTTTCAAATCAGCAACCGCAAATAGTGGTTGCTTTTTACTGTTCATTTAATACATCCAGTATCACAGAGTCCAGTTATAAATATTAACTATACCTAGTTATAGTTTGAAGAAATAACTGAATTTTCAGAATATACTTGCAATGCCGATAATTTTATGTTTTAATATATTTATTGGTTTTGCCAATAATGAAGGAGAAAAACTAGGAGGAAAAGTTATGAAAAAGAAAGAAACTTTCTCACTTCGGAAGTATAAAATTGGAACTGTGTCTGTTCTTTTGGGTGCAGTTTTTTTGTTTGCAGGTGCACCATCGGTAGCTGCAGATGAATTGACAAGCCTTGTAGAGACTAAGGTGGAAGCAACTGTTCCTGACGCAATCGTCAGCGAATCAGCCTCAGAAAGTCCCGTAGTCGAGGAGTTAGTTGACACTTCTGTGGAGGCTACCTCAACTGAGGTAACCACTACAGATAACGAAGAGGAAGCACCTGGCTCAGAAGCTCTTGAAAACATCACAAATGCAGAAGTAGAAACAACTCAACCAGCTGTAGAAACTCCAGCTATTTCAGAGAAAAAAGTAGAAGAAGAGGAGAAGCTTTCCACAGCAGATGAGACTACTGCTATTGCTAATCAGGAAGAAGCGAAACCACAAAACATTGATAGTAATACGATCATTACAGTACCTAAAGTTTGGGATAGTGGTTACAAGGGCGAAGGAACAGTAGTTGCAATCATAGATTCCGGTCTTGACGTTGACCACGATGTATTGCATATTTCAGACCTCTCAACTGCAAAATATAAATCAGAAAAAGAGATAGAAGCAGCTAAAGAAGCAGCAGGAATTACCTACGGTGAATGGTTTAACGATAAGGTTGTATTTGGTTATAACTATGTTGATGTGAATACTGTCTTGAAAGAAGAAGACAAACGTTCACACGGTATGCACGTAACAAGTATTGCCGCAGGAAATCCGACACAACCAGTCGCTGGACAATTAATGTATGGTGTAGCTCCTGAAGCGCAAGTCATGTTTATGCGTGTATTCTCAGACCTCAAAGCTACAACAGGCGCAGCATTGTACGTAAAGGCGATTGAAGATGCTGTAAAATTAGGTGCAGATAGCATCAACCTCAGTCTGGGAGGAGCTAACGGCTCTGTTGTTAACATGAACGAAAATGTGACTGCAGCAATCGAGGCTGCTCGTCGTGCAGGGGTTTCTGTTGTTATTGCAGCTGGTAATGATGGAACATTTGGTTCAGGTCATTCTAATCCGTCAGCCGATTATCCAGATTATGGCTTGGTCGGTGCTCCTTCAACAGCTCGCGATGCAATTTCTGTCGCTTCTTACAATAACACAACGGTTGGTAGTAAAGTAATTAATATCATTGGCTTAGAAAACAATGCTGATTTGAATTACGGTAAGAGTTCGTTTGATAATCCAGAGAAAAGTCCTGTACCATTTGAAATCGGGAAAGAATATGAATATGTCTATGCGGGAATCGGTCAAGCTTCGGATTTTGATGGTCTAGATTTGACTGGAAAGCTTGCACTCATCAAACGAGGAACGATTACTTTCTCAGAAAAAATAGCCAATGCAACAGCTGCAGGTGCAGTAGGGGTGGTCATTTTCAATAGTCGTCCAGGTGAAGCCAATGTAAGCATGCAACTTGATGATACAGCTATTGCAATTCCATCTGTCTTCATTCCATTGGAATTTGGTGAGGCTTTGGCAGCTAACTCATATAAGATTGCGTTCAATAACGAAACGGATATTCGCCCTAACCCAGAAGCAGGTCTTCTTTCAGATTTTTCAAGTTGGGGTCTATCAGCGGATGGCGAGTTAAAACCAGACTTAGCTGCTCCAGGTGGTGCTATTTATGCAGCCATCAATGATAATGACTATGCCAACATGCAGGGAACAAGTATGGCTTCACCACACGTGGCAGGAGCAGCCGTACTAGTAAAACAGTATTTACAGGCAACTTACCCTACTAAGTCCCCTCAAGAAATCGAAGCCTTAGTAAAACACTTGCTTATGTCTACTGCTAAAGCACATGTGAACAAAGAAACAACAGCCTACACTTCCCCACGCCAACAAGGTGCAGGTATCATCGATACTGCAGCAGCTATTTCTACAGGTTTATATTTGACTGGCGAAGATGGCTATGGCAGCATTACCTTGGGAAATGTTGAGGATACATTCAGCTTTACGGTCACACTTCATAACATTACAAACGAAGATAAGACTTTAAACTACTCAACACAATTAACAACGGATACTGTGCAAAACGGATTGATCACCTTGGCTCCACGTCTATTAGCAGAGATTCCTGGCGGTAAGGTGACTGTGAAAGCCAATTCAAGTACAACTGTTACAATTAATGTCGATGCATCAAGCTTTGCAGAAGAATTGACAGGTTTGATGAAAAATGGTTACTATCTTGAAGGTTTTGTTCGATTTACAGATGTAGCCGACGGCGGTGATATTGTCAGCATTCCATACGTTGGTTTCCGTGGGGAATTCCAAAATCTAGCCGTTCTAGAAGAGCCGATTTACAATCTTATTGCCGATGGTAAGGGGGGCTTCTACTTTGAACCTGTTACAGCACAGCCAAATACTGTTGACATCAGCCATCACTACACAGGTCTTGTTACAGGAAGTACAGAGTTAATCTATTCTACAGACAAACGATCTGACCTTGCGATCAAGACTCTTGGGACATTCAAAAATGAAGCAGGATACTTTGTTTTAGAGCTTGATGAGTCTGGTAAACCTCATTTAGCTATCTCGCCAAATGGGGATAACAACCAAGATTCGCTCGCTTTCAAAGGTGTCTTCTTGAGAAATTATACTGATTTAGTCGCAAGCGTCTATGCTGCAGATGATACTGAGCGAACAAATCCACTTTGGGAAAGTCAACCACAGTCAGGCAATAAAAACTTCTATAGTGGTGATCCTAAAAATCCAAAATCAAGCATTATTTATCCTACTGAATGGAATGGAACAGATAGTGACGGAAATGCTTTAGCAGATGGTAAGTATCAATACGTTTTGACCTACTCATCTGAAGTTCCAGGTGCAGCAGTACAAACTATGATTTTCGACGTTATCATCGATAGAGAATCACCAGTTATCACCACAGCTACCTATGATGAAACAAACTTTACATTTAACCCTCGTCCAGCCATTGAAAAAGGAGAATCAGGTCTATATCGTGAGCAAGTATTCTATCTTGTAGCAGATGCAAGCGGTGTGACAACTATTCCTTCCTTATTAGAAAATGGTGATGTAACCGTTTCTGATAATAAGGTATTTGTGGCACAAAACGATGATGGCTCCTTCACATTGCCTCTTGATCTTGCAGATATTTCAAAATTCTACTACACAGTGGAGGATTATGCTGGTAATATCAGCTATGAAAAAGTAGAGAATCTGATCAGTATTGGCAATGAAAAAGGGTTGGTAACTGTCAATATTCTTGATAAAGATACAAATAGTCCTGTACCAATACTTTTCTCTTACTCAGTCACCGATGAAACAGGCAAGATTGTTGCAGAATTACCACGATATGCCGGCGATACTAGTGTTCTTAAGCTACCATTTGGTACCTACACCTTTGATTTATTCCTATATGATACAGAGTGGTCAAGCCTAGCAGGTGAAACAAAAGCAGTCGTGACAATTTCGGAAGAAAATAGCACTGCCGAGGTAAATTTCTATGTGACTTTGAAAGATAAGGCCAACTTGCTGGTAGATATTGATGCATTACTACCTTCTGGTTCAACCATCCAACTGGTAACTGCTGATGGCCAGACTATTCAGCTACCAAATGCTAAATATTCTAAGACCGATTATGGTAAATTTGTACCAGTTGGTACCTACACTATCCTTCCAACCCTCCCAGAAGGCTATGAATTTTTGGAAGAATTAGACGTAGCAGTACTAGCAAACCAGTCAAATGTTAAGAAATTAACCTTGATTAATAAAGTTGCTCTGAAAGAACTGATCGCTGAACTTGCAGGACTTGAAGAAACAGCGCGTTATTACAATGCTAGTCCAGAACTTCAAACTGCCTATGCTAAAGCATTAGAAGATGCCAATGCAGTATATGCCAACAAACACAATCAGGCACAAGTAGATTCAGCACTTGCCAGTCTTGTGGCGGCGAGAGAACAGCTAAACGGTCAGGCTACCGATAAAGAAAAACTAATTGCTGAAGTATCAAACTACACACCGACTCAGGCAAACTTTATTTATTACAATGCTGAAAATACCAAACAAATTGCCTATGATACAGCTGTTCGTTCAGCACAACTTGTATTGAACCAAGAGAATGTAACACAGGCAGTTGTCAACCAAGCGTTGGCTGACTTGTTAGCAGCGAAAGCCAACTTAGATGGTCAAAAGACTGATATTTCAGCCCTTCGTAGCGCAGTATCCGTTTCTTCCGTATTAAAAGCGACAGATGCTAAGTATCTCAATGCATCTGAGAACGTGAAACAAGCTTATGACCAGGCAGTTGAAGCAGCGAAAGCGATTCTAGTTGATAAATCTGCAAGCCAAGCAAGTGTCGATCAAGCTCTAGCCGTTCTGACAAGCGCTCAGGCAGAACTGGATGGTGTTGCTACTTCAACAAATGATGCCAAAGAGCCAGCAAATACTGCCACTGACAAAAAAGATGAAGGCACTGTAACGCCTCCACCTATAGACTCAGAAAAAGTTGATGTACAGGCACCTCCTGTAAAAGATACTGGGAATTCAGGGCATGTACCGATAGGTCAGAAGCCAAACCCTCAACCAACTTTACCTCGTCCAGTCACTTTGCAAGCTAGTCTATCTAGCCCTAATCAAGAAAAACAGGTGACTCAACTACCAAATACTGGAGAAAATGATACGAGATACTATCTTGTTCTTGGTGTCATTATTGGGCTTGGGACTCTGTTGGTAAGCAAACGACGTCACAAGGAAGAAGTATAACCAACACTAGCTTTATCACAAGTTTGCTAAATAATAAAACCGCTTAATCATTGATTAGGCGGTTGTTTGTGTTTGAAATTGAAGCCATTGTCTTTTGGATGTTTCTTGAGACATCAGTTGGCTTTACAAGATAATAATCTTGAGCCAGTTGGTCGGCAATATAGGAGTGGAGGTAGGTTGCCACAAGGATTCTTTCATATAGATGAACATGGGGAAATTGTACAGCAAATCCTGCAATCATACCTGCAAGAGTATCTCCCATACCTCCTGTTGCTTGGTAGGGACCACCAGCTCCTATTGGAGTGACTTGGTTTGGCTGGGTTTTTAGGATTTGAGTAGCAGAACTTTTAGCTACAAGGATTGTATTTTCTTGAAAAGATTGCAAGGCTTCAAGATTTCTTTGGCTTGTTTGGTCAGCAACCGGAATGGCTGATAACCGTTCCCATTCTTTCTGGTGGGGTGTCAGGATGACTTGTTTACACGGGAAGTTCTTCCTGTTTTGTTTTGCGACTAAGGTAAGGGCTGAGCCGTCAAGAACTAAAATCTGCTGGTCAGATAAATGTCCAAAAACAAAGTCCAATAACTGTTCAGCTCTGCTATTTTCCCCAAAACCTGGACCAATCAGTATCAAGTCAGCATTTTCTAAGCTACTTATCAGCAAGGCTTGATCGTCAAATGAAAATGCCATGGCTTCAGGCAGATGACTATGTAAGGCTGGTATGTTGTCTTTTTCAGTAGCAACAGTTACCAAGCCTGCTCCACTGTTGACGGTTGCTAGTGCGGCCATGATAATCGCTCCACCATAAGGATACAGTCCACCAATCAGCAAGACTCGACCATAGCTTCCCTTATGGCTATTGCGTGGTCTTGCTTGAATAACCTTTCTACAGAGTTCTTGTAAGTCCATACTTATTCCCCCTTTTCTTCTTATTATATCACGAGGAATGAGGTTTATGACAATCCAGATTTTAGATAAATCCAAGTTTTCATGCTATAATGAATTCATGGTATTATCAAAAAAACGTGCAAGAAAAGTTATTGAAGAAATCATCGCTCTATATCCTGATGCTAAGCCAAGTTTGGATTTTCGAAATCACTTTGAGTTGGTATGTGCAGTGCTCTTATCTGCTCAAACTACAGACGCTGCGGTGAATAAGGCAACACCTGGTTTGTTCGCAGCTTTCCCTACTCCCCAAGCCATGGCGGCAGCAGAAGTGAAGGATATTGAGCCTTATATTTCTCGTTTGGGTTTGTACCGAAACAAGGCAAAGTTTTTGAAAGAATGCGCCCAGCAGTTGATGGAACGGCATAATGGCATTGTTCCGCAGACTCGTGAGGAATTAGAAGCTCTGGCAGGAGTGGGAAGAAAAACGGCTAATGTAGTGTTGAGTGTTGGATTTGGCATTCCTGCCTTCGCAGTTGATACCCACGTGGGACGGATTTGTAAACATCACGATATTGTCAAAAAATCGGCTACACCCCTGGAAACAGAGAAACGAGTCATGGAAGTCTTACCTCCTGAACTCTGGCTCCCTGCTCATCAAGCTATGATTTATTTTGGTCGTGAGGTTTGCCATCCTAAGACCCCTGAATGCGAAAAATTCCCACAATTATATGAATTTGACTAAAAAATCTTCTGTTTTTGAAGATTTTTTTAGTTTTTATGTGAAATTGTTTGAGTAAATTCTGAACATTTTTTAAAATTTTATAAGAATAGTAACTCAGAAAAGAATTATACGAATGTTATGTTTTATAAACGAGTCCCAAAAGTGATATATCCGAATATTGTCTAGATAGGTTTCTTTTTTATTGACAAAACACAAACAATAAGCTATACTATATCTTGTAATAAGGAAAAAATACGAAAAACAAACTGTTTTTCTGTTCCAATGTTAAGAAAAAGAGGTAGAAGCATGTTCAACGAAACTCCAGTTTTTGACTACGAAGATATTCAGCTCATTCCAAATAAATGTATCATCAATAGCCGTTCCGAGGCAGATACAACAGTGACTCTTGGGAAATATAGCTTTAAATTACCAGTTGTTCCAGCTAATATGCAGACTATTATTGATGAAGATGTAGCAGAAATGCTTGCCAAAGAAGGGTATTTCTACATCATGCATCGTTTCGATGAAGCTGGTCGTATTCCATTTATCAAACGCATGCACGAGCAAGGTTTGATTGCTTCCATCTCTGTTGGCGTAAAAGAATATGAATATGAGTTTGTGACTAGCTTGAAAGCTGATGCCCCTGAGTTTATCACCATTGATATTGCTCATGGTCATGCAGAAAGTGTTATCAAGATGATCCAACATATCAAGAAAGAATTACCTGAGACTTTTGTCATTGCAGGTAATGTCGGTACTCCAGAAGCAGTTCGTGAACTAGAAAATGCTGGTGCGGATGCGACAAAAGTTGGTATTGGTCCAGGTAAAGTATGTATTACCAAGGTTAAGACTGGTTTTGGTACAGGTGGTTGGCAGTTGGCTGCCCTTCGTTGGTGCGCAAAAGCTGCCCGTAAACCAATTATTGCGGACGGAGGTATCCGTACCCACGGAGATATTGCCAAATCCATCCGCTTCGGCGCAAGCATGGTCATGATTGGTTCGCTCTTTGCCGGTCACATCGAAAGCCCAGGTAAAACAATTGAAGTTGATGGTGAGCAATTCAAAGAGTACTACGGTTCTGCATCTGAATACCAAAAAGGTGCCTATAAAAACGTAGAAGGTAAGAAAATCTTACTCCCTGCCAAAGGACATTTGAAAGATACTCTGGTTGAAATGGAGCAAGATTTGCAGTCATCTATTTCTTATGCAGGTGGACGTGACATTACCAGCTTGAAGCATGTGGACTATGTTATCGTGAAAAACTCTATCTGGAATGGTGACTCTATCTAGTCAAAGAGGACTTGCAATGCAGGTCCTTTTCTTGTTACAATATTTATATAAAATTGAAAGAGAATAAGCATGTACCAAACAAGAAATAACAAAGAGAAGCTCTGGCTCTTTATCAAAATATTTTTGCCCATTTTAATTTATCAATTTGCTAATTACTCCGCATCCTTTATCGATACCATGATGACAGGCCAGTATAGTACTATGGATTTGGCAGGTGTTTCCATGGCAACCAGTCTTTGGAATCCGCTTTTTTCATTTCTAACAGGGATTGTATCTGCACTGGTCCCAATCATCGCTCAACATTTAGGAAAAGGTGAAAGAGATAAGATTCGTGAGGAGTTTCATCAGTTTGTCTATCTAGCCATCGGATTAACCATTTTACTCTTGTGCTCGGTCCTATTTATCGCTGTTCCCACCTTGGCTCAGTTTGGACTTGATGAATCTGTTTTTCAAGTTGGTAGGCAGTACCTCTATTTTATTTCCATTGGCATCCTGCCTCTCTTACTCTTTAGTGTCTGTCGCTCTTTTTTCGACGCCTTGGGCTTGACCCGACTCTCCATGTACCTCATGTTGCTCCTTGTCCCATTTAACAGTCTATTTAACTATCTCTTAATTTATGGGAAAATGGGCCTACCGGCCCTAGGCGGAGCTGGAGCTGGATTGGGTACTGCTTTAGCTTACTGGGCGGTACTGCTAGTAATCGTCATTGTCATGTGCAAAAATAAGATCATTGCAACTTATCAGATTTGGCGGTGGAGTCCGATTGATGGGTCTTTACTGAAAGAAGGATTGAAAATCGGACTTCCCATAGGTTTACAAGTCTTTGCAGAAGTAGCAATTTTTGCAGTTGTAGGGCTCTACATGGCTAAGTTTTCAGCCCAGATTATAGCAGCCCACCAGTCAGCTATGAACTTTGCGACATTATTATATGCCTTTCCTGCCTCAGTTTCTTCAGCCCTAGCTATTGTCATTGCTTATGAAGTAGGGGCCAAACGACCACAAGATGTGAAAGCCTACAGCCGTTTAGGACGCCTGGTGGCACTAGGTTTTGCAGGCTTAACACTCACTTTCCTATATTTTTTCCGCTCCAAAGTTGCCTACCTTTATGGTAATGACGCAGAATTTATCCGTCTGACCTCGCATTTTCTTAGCTTTGCCCTCATGTTCCAGTTAGCAGATGCCTTTACAGCACCTATTCAGGGGATTTTACGTGGTTACAAGGATACGACTGTTCCCTTTGTACTTGGTTTGGTTGCCTATTGGTCCATGACCTTCCCAGTTGCCTTCTTGCTTGAAAGATTTTTCCAAATGGGACCAGAAGCCTATTGGATTGGTCTGATTTCAGGGATTTTTGTCTGCGGAATAGCTCTTAATTTGCGCTTAATCAAAATAGCTCATTCTCATTTGTCCGTGAAATAAATTAACTATGAAAGTCGGAGCAATCCGGCTTTTTCTCTCTTGTGAAAATATCTTGCTCATGTTAAAATAAAAGGATAGAAAATCAAATGGAGAAATTATGAATTATTTTAACGTAGGAAAGATTGTTAACACGCAAGGCCTACAAGGGGAAATGCGTGTTTTGTCTGTGACCGATTTTGCTGAAGAACGTTTTAAAAAAGGGGCAAAGCTTGCACTTTTTGATGACAAGGATCAGTTTGTCATGGAAGTGGAAATTGCTAGTCATCGTAAGGCTAAGAACTTTGATATTATCAAGTTTAAGGGTATGTACCATATCAACGATATTGAAAAGTACAAGGGCTTTAGTTTGAAAATTGCCGAGGAAAACTTGACCGACCTTGAAGATGGTGAGTTTTATTACCATGAAATTATCGGCTTGGATGTCTATGAGAATGATATTCTGATCGGACAAATCAAGGAAATCTTGCAGCCAGGTGCCAATGATGTCTGGGTGGTAAAACGAAAAGGTAAGAAAGACTTACTCTTGCCATATATTCCACCTGTTGTCTTGAACATTGATATTCCAAATAACCGTGTCGATGTGGAATTGCTCGAGGGCCTAGACGATGAGAATTGATATTTTGACCCTCTTCCCTGAGATGTTTGCACCTCTAGAACACTCTATTGTGGGTAAAGCGCGTGACAAGGGCTTGTTGGAAATCAACTACCACAATTTCCGAGAGAAAGCTGAAAAGGCTCGCCATGTGGACGATGAACCCTATGGCGGAGGACAAGGTATGTTGCTTCGTGCCCAGCCAATTTTTGATACCATGGATAGCATTGAACAAACCACTCCACGTGTTATCCTATTGGATCCCGCTGGGCGTACTTTCAATCAGGCCTATGCCGAAGAATTGGCACAGGAAGAGCAGTTAATTTTCATCTGCGGTCACTATGAAGGATATGATGAGCGGATTAAGACCTTGGTGACAGACGAAATTTCTCTCGGAGACTATGTTCTGACAGGTGGAGAGTTGGCAGCTATGACCATGATTGATGCTACCGTTCGCCTGATTCCAGAGGTCATTGGTAAGGAAGTCAGTCATACGGATGATAGTTTTTCATCAGGGCTATTGGAATATCCGCAATACACCCGACCATATGAATATCGAGGAATGGTAGTTCCAGATGTATTAATGAGCGGTCACCATGAAAATATTCGTAAATGGCGTTTGGAAGAAAGTCTACGCAAAACCTATCAACGTCGTCCAGACTTGTTAGAAAACTACAACTTTACAGCTGAAGAGTTAGCTATTTTTGAAAAAATCAAAGCAGAAGACACAGTTGATTAGACTGTGTTTTTCTTGCTAGAAGGAGAAATGATGAAACGCAAGGTATTTGAACATTACCAACCTTATAAAATCAAACAAAAGGCAAGATTTGATTTAGGAAATAACGAAAATCGTATCATTGATTGGTCCTTTTTGCCACAAGAGACCTTGGAAAATTTGGATGTCAGTCAATTAAGTTTTTATGGTGATAACACTTACTCCGAACTGATTGAGAAATATGCGGCCTATCTTGGAGTGAATCCCAAACAAGTAACAGTAGGTGTGGGCTCTGATCACCTTATTCACATGATTGTTTCCACCTTTATGGAAAAGGATGATACTTTTTTGACTGTCAATCCAGACTTCTTCATGTATGAAACCTATAATCACATGCATGGTAGTCGGTTTGAAGCCATTGATTTGGAAGCAAAAAACGATACACTTGTCCTGCCAGTAGAGAAATTGTTGGCGCGTGCAGAGGAGTTGAAGGCAAAGATAATCATGCTTTCCAACCCTAACAATCCTTCTTCAGTAGCTTATTCGCTAGAAGATTTGGAGAAATTAGCTGATTCTTTTAAAGGGCTACTCGTTGTAGATGAGGCTTATATTGAATTTGCAAATGTCGAAAGCTTCATCAGTCGTCTGCAACAATTTGACAATGTTTTAGTTTTACGGACCTTATCAAAGGCTTTTGGACTTGCAGGTTTACGAGTTGGCTTTGCGGTAGGAAGTGAAGAGTTAATTTATGAATTGGACAAGGTCATTCCCCCATTCAGCTTGTCAAACTTGACTGCAAAAATGGCAGCCCTTGCATTGAATTATACAGACAAAGTTTTAGAAACGGTGGGAGTAATTCAGAATTTGCGAGAAGAAATGATTTTATTCTTACAAGGATTAGATAACTGTCAAGTTCTACCTAGTCAGGCTAGTTTTGTAACGTTTAAAGCACCGTGGGCAGAAGAACTTTATCAGCAAGCCTTGGCACAGGATTGGAATTTCAAATATTATCCAACGGGTAAATTGGCAGGCTATATTCGCTTATCTATTGGCCGTCCAGAAGAAATGGACATGATGAAAAAAATGATTGAGAAACTAGTGGAAGCGTAGATTCTGCTAGTTTTTTTGTTTTTTTGAAAGAAAATGATAGAAAATGATTGACAATGGCAGAAAATCGTGTATAATGATTTTTGTAAACGATTGCAGGAGGTGTTGAACATACTCAAATCAGAACGAAAACAGATTATATTGGAGCGAATACACTCTCAACAGTTTGTTCGGCTAGAGGAATTAATCGAAGTTCTTGATACATCTGAGTCTACTGTACGTAGGGATTTGGACGAGTTGGAAAACGAAGGTAAGCTTCGTCGTGTACACGGCGGTGCTGAAGCGCCAGGAAATTTGCAACTCGAAGAGTCTATTCTAGAAAAATCTGTCAAAAACGTTCAAGAAAAACGAGAGATTGCTGAACGAGCAGCTCGACAGATTGTTAACGGAGACGTAATTTTTTTAGATGCAGGTACAACAACCGGTGTACTGATTGATTATCTTCAGCAGGAAAATCTGACAGTCGTTACCAATTCTATTCACCACGCAGTGAGGCTGGTTGAACGCAAGATAAAAACAATCATTATAGGTGGTTTTGTTAAGCAATCAACAGACGCTTCCGTTGGAGCCGTAGCATTGGAACAAATTCGACAGCTCAATTTTGATAAGGCATTTCTGGGGATGAATGGTATTGATAAAAACTATTTTACAACGCCAGATATTGAAGAAGCGACCATCAAACGCACTATCATAGACAATGCCAAAGAAAGCTATGTTTTGGCAGATGCTTCTAAAATTGGTCAATTCTCCTTTGTTAAAGTTGCGGCAATCGAAAAATCCAACATTATCTGCCAATCTTCAGAAAGCAGTTTGTTGGACATCATAAAAGAGAAAACGAGGGTAATCGAGGTATGATTTATACAGTTACGCTCAATCCAGCGATTGACTATATCGTTCGTTTAGAACATGTCGAGACAGGCAGTGTCAATCGTATGGAGAGCGACGATAAGTATGCCGGCGGTAAGGGAATTAACGTTAGCCGTGTTTTGAAGCGCTTGGGCTATCCGAATACAGCAACGGGTTTCCTTGGGGGATTCACAGGTCAGTTCATCAAAGATGGATTGATTGCCGAAGGAATTGATACTGATTTTGTTCAGGTTGATCAAGATACACGGATTAACGTGAAAATCAAAGCTGACCAAGAAACAGAAATCAACGGTTTGGGTCCGATTGTGACAGATACACAGTTGGCCGAATTAGAAATGGTCTTAGCAGGATTGACCAAGGAAGACACCGTTGTCTTTGCGGGGTCTGCTCCAGCTAGTCTTGGAAATGAAGTCTACAATAGGCTGATTCCCGTGGCGAAAAAAGCAGGAGCGCAAGTTGTCTGTGACTTTGAAGGCCAAACACTTCTAGACTCATTAGCACACCAGCCACTCTTGGTCAAGCCAAACAACCATGAACTTGAAGCAATCTTCAACGTCGAGTTGAATGGCATTGCAGACATCGAGACCTATGCTAAGAAAATCTTAGATATGGGAGCTCAGAATGTTATCATTTCTATGGCAGGGGATGGGGCTTTGTTGGTCACTCCAGCAGCTACTTACTTTGCTAAACCAATCAAGGGTACAGTGAAAAACTCTGTCGGTGCTGGAGATTCCATGGTGGCAGGTTTTACAGGTGAATACGTTCGCTCACAAGACCCAATTGAAGCCCTCAAATGGGGAGTTGCTTGCGGTACGGCAACAGCCTTTTCAGATGATTTGGCAAGTATCGAATTTATTAAGGAAACTTATGAAAAAGTTGAGGTAGAAACACTATGAAAATTCAAGACGTTTTGAGAAAAGATGTCATGTTGCTTGATTTGCAAGCGACAAGCAAGGAAGCAGTTATTGATGAAATGATTGCTAGTTTGGTTGATAAAGGTTATGTAACGGATTTTGACGTATTCAAAACAGGTATCATGAACCGTGAAGCACAAACAACTACTGGTCTTGGTGACGGTATCGCAATGCCACACGCTAAGAATGCGGCTGTAAAAGAAGCGACTGTTCTCTTTGCAAAATCAAACAAGGGCGTTGACTACGCAAGTCTTGATGGTCAACCAACTGATTTGTTCTTCATGATTGCAGCCCCAGAAGGTGCAAACGATACACACTTGGCTGCCCTTGCTGAATTGTCTAAATACTTGATGAAAGCTGGTTTTGCTGATAGACTTCGTGCGGCAACAAATCCAGAAGAAGTCATTACAGTCTTCGATACCGCTGAAGCCGCAGATAAGGCAGTTGAAGAAGTGGTTGCATCACCAAGTGGTGACCGTCCATTTATCGTTGCTGTTACAGCATGTACAACAGGTATTGCTCACACTTACATGGCAGAAGAAGCACTTAAGAAACAAGCTGCTGAGATGGGGGTTGACATCAAGGTTGAAACCAACGGTGCTTCAGGTGTTGGAAACAAACTAACCGCTGAGGACATCAAGAATGCAGCTGGTGTTATCATTGCAGCAGATAAGGCTGTCGATATGCCCCGTTTCAATGGCAAACCTTTGGTATCTCGTCCAGTTGCAGCTGGAATCAAACAACCAGAAGAATTAATTAACCTTATCTTGGAGGGTAAAGCATCAGCTTACACAGCGTCAGAAGGAGTAGCTACTGTGGAATCTTCAGAAAAACTCAGTCTTGGTAAAGCGTTCTATAAACACTTGATGAGCGGTGTTTCTCAAATGTTGCCATTCGTTATCGGTGGCGGTATCTTGATTGCTCTTGCCTTCCTATTCGATGGAGCTCTAGGTGTGCCACAAGACAGTCTTGGTAGTCTGGGTTCATACCATGAAATCGCAGCAATGTTCATGAAGATTGGTGGAGCAGCCTTTGGTTTCATGTTGCCGCTTCTTGCAGGTTACATTGCGTACTCAATCGCTGAAAAACCAGGTTTGGTTGCAGGTTTCGTAGCTGGTGCAATTGCTAGCAGCGGTCTTGCGTTCGGTAAAATCCCTTACGCAGCTGGTGGTGAAGAAACCCTTGCCCTTGCTGGTGTGTCATCTGGTTTCTTGGGTGCCCTCGTTGGTGGTTTCCTTGCTGGTGGTGTAGTACTCGTTCTTCGCAACGTTTTGCGCAACCTTCCAAAATCACTTCAAGGTTTGAATGCTATCTTGCTCTTGCCACTTTTGGGAACAGCAATCACTGGTTTCTTGATGTTCTTCGTTAACATCCCAATGGCAGCTATCAACACAGGTATGAACAACTTCCTTGCAGGTCTTGAAGGTAGCTCTGCTATTCTCCTTGGCCTTGTCCTCGGTGGTATGATGGCAGTCGATATGGGTGGTCCAGTCAACAAGGCAGCTTATGTCTTCGGTACAGGTACACTTGCAGCAACTGTTGCAGACGGTGGATCTGTTGCAATGGCAGCGGTAATGGCTGGTGGTATGGTTCCACCGTTGGCAGTATTCGTTGCAACCCTTCTTTTCAAAGACAAATTCACACAAGAAGAGCGTAACTCAGGTTTGACAAACATCGTTATGGGTCTTTCATTCATCACTGAAGGTGCGATTCCGTTTGGTGCTGCTGACCCAGCTCGTGCAATCCCAAGCTTTATCGCTGGTTCTGCCCTTGCAGGTGCCTTGGTTGGTTTGTCAGGCATTCAATTGATGGCTCCTCACGGTGGTATCTTCGTTATCGCTTTGACATCTAATCCATTGCTTTACATCGCCTATGTTTTGATTGGTGCGGTTGTATCAGGTGTCCTTTACGGAGCACTTCGTAAAGCTAAATAATTTTGATTGAAACCTTGCTTCTGGCAAGGTTTTTTAGCTATTTCACGAGGATTATGGTATAATGTGAGTATTATTGTTATTAGAGGAGTCTTGAAATGGAAATCATTCGCGATAAAGAATTTGTCAATCAGTATCATTTTGATGCCCGCAATCACGCGTGGGAGAAAGAGAACGGAATTCCGGAAACAAAATTGAAAGTTGACTTTCAATTGATTGAGCAAAATCGTGCGGAAAATCGAACATCTATGATTACCATTTTGCGCTTTATGATTGTACTAGATCATTTTGTAATTTCAGGTGCCATGAGTCAGGCCGTTCACTTACCAAATCGATTGGTAGAAGAGCCAACTGAATTTACTGATGAAGAAAAACGTGTTTTGGTAGAGCCTCTTTTGGACATTTTAAAACGAATGACTTATGAGGTTACTGAAATCGCCTTTGATGCACCAGGAGTGAATTTGGAGTTTTAATATGAAATTAGCAGTTATAACTGACTCATCGGCTGTTTTGAATGTTCAAAGTATTGAGCGGGATGACCTGTTTGTCCTAAGCATTCCAGTCAGCATCGATGGGGAAAATTATATCGAAGGGCAAAATTTGACGGTTGAAGAGTTTTATCAAAAAATGGCTTCATCGAAAGAATTACCTAAAACAAGTCAACCGAGTTTGATGGAACTAGAAGAAATTCTGGCTAAATTAACAGAGAAAGGTTATACACACGCACTTGGCTTATTCTTGTCATCAGGTATTTCAGGCTTTTATCAAAATATTCAATATTTGGCTGATGAATTTGAAGGATTAACCGTTGCCTTTCCAGATACCAAAATCACATCGGCTCCTTTAGGCATGATGGTAGAAAATGTTCTCAAATGGGCTGATGCAGGACTTAGTTTTGAAGAGATTACTGGGAAATTGGACCAAGAAATTGGTAAAACAACCGCTTTTATCATGGTTGATGACCTCAATCATTTGGTAAAAGGTGGTCGCTTGTCCAATGGTGCAGCCTTGCTTGGCAATCTTTTGAGCATCAAACCTATTCTGTATTTTACAGGTGAGGGTAAGATTGAAGTGTATGAAAAAGTTCGGACGGAGAAGAAGGCCATTAAGCGACTCTTGGAAATCCTCCAAGAACAAACCAAAGAAGGACAATATCAGATTGCTATCATCCATGCCAATGCACCTCAGAAGGCTGAAAATTTTAAACAGCAGTTGGAAGAAGCAGGTGTCGGTAGCGATTTACCAATCGTGTCATTTGGTTCGGTCATCGGTACGCACTTGGGAGAAGGAGCTGTAGCCTTTGGTATTTCTCCCATTATTGAATAGGAGTTTGCATGACAATTAAGGTAATTATCGCAGGATTTAAAGGAAAAATGGGTTCAACGGCTGTTGAGATGGTCAAAGGTGACGCAGAACTTAGTCTGGCTGCCTTGGTGGATCCCTTTGCGACAGAAACAGAAGTAGATGGTGTTCCTGTTTTCAAGACAAAAGAAGAAGTTGCCAGCCTAGACGCTGATGTCTGGGTGGATTTTACAACGCCAAAATTTGCCTATGAAAACACCCGCTTTGCCTTGGAAAATGGATTCGCACCTGTGGTTGGAACGACTGGATTTACTCCAGAAGAAATTGAAGAATTAACTGCCTTGTCTGCTGAGAAGGGTTTGGGTGGCTTGATTGCTCCTAACTTTGCCATTGGGGCTATCTTGCTCATGCAGTTCGCAGCACAGGCAGCCAAGTATTTCCCGAATCTTGAAATCATCGAACTACACCATGACAAGAAGAAGGATGCGCCGAGCGGAACAGCTGTCAAAACGGCTGAACTCATTTCCCAAGTCCGTCAGTCACAGACTCAAGGTGCAATGGATGAAGAAGAACTGATTGCTGGTGCTCGCGGTGCAGAATTTGACGGCTTCCGTATCCACTCAGTACGCTTGCCAGGCCTTGTTGCCCATCAGGAAGTGATTTTTGGGGCACAGGGAGAAGGATTGACCATTCGTCATGACTCTTACGATCGCATTTCCTTTATGGGCGGTGTCAACCTCGGCATTAAAGAGGTAGTCAAACGCTCACAACTCGTTTATGGTTTGGAACACTTATTATGAAATTAAACAATCTGCCTTCTGAGTTTCAGGAGGCTTTGCCGATTTTAGAGAAAATTAAAGCAGCTGGTTACGAGGCTTATTTCGTTGGCGGTTCCGTTCGTGATGCCATTCTCGGTAGGCCTATTCATGATGTCGATATTGCGACATCAAGCTACCCTCAGGAAACGAAACAAATCTTTTCACGGACTATTGATGTCGGAATTGAACACGGTACGGTGTTAGTCTTAGAAGGCAAAAAAGAGTATGAAATTACCACCTTTCGGACAGAGGAGGAGTATGTCGACTTCCGCAGACCGAGCCAGGTTTCTTTTGTACGTTCCTTAGAAGAGGATCTCAAACGCCGCGACTTCACGGTCAATGCCTTTGCCCTTGATGAGGAGGCACAGATTGTTGACCTCTTTGATGGGATGACTGATTTAGAAAACCGCACTCTGCGTGCTGTTGGCATTCCGTCGGAACGATTCAATGAAGATGCCCTCCGTATCATGCGTGGATTTCGCTTTGCGGCGACCTTGGACTTTGAGATTGAGCCGACGACCTTTACAGCTATGGTTGAAACCGCACCGCTCTTGGAAAAAATCTCTGTAGAACGCAGTTTTATCGAGTTTGATAAACTCTTGATGGCGGATTTTTGGCGAAAAGGCTTGCGCGCTATGATTGATTCCAAGGCTTATGATTTCTTGCCTGATTTAGCTGGAAAAAGTGATGAATTAGAGACCATGCTAACAAGTCTGACAGAAGAATTTCGCTTTTCGACTTCTGAACAAGCTTGGTCCATGCTCTTTGTCTGCCTAGGTATTGATAACATCAAGTCCTTCCTGAAAAAATGGAAAACCAGCAATGATTTCCAACGCAGCGTGGTCAAGTTGGTAGAGATTTATCAGCTTCGCCAAGCAGGACCTGTTACCAAGCAAATCTGTTTCAAGTATGGCAAAGAATTCTTGTACTTGGTAGAGGAACTCCGTCAGGCACAAGGTCTTGTTACAGATTTTGCAGCAATTGACAAGATTGACCAAGCCTTGACTATCCATGACAAGCATGAAATTGTTGTCAATGGTGGTCATCTGATGAAGGCATTTGACATCAAACCAGGTCCAGTATTAGGAGAACTACTCAAAGAGGTGGAATTCCAGATTGTGGAAGGACAGCTGGAAAACGAAGAGCAAGCGATTATGACATTTGTGAAAGGAATTTTAGAGAATGAGTGATTTTATCGTTGAACACCTGACTAAATCTGTCGGAGATAAAACGGTCTTTGCTGATCTGTCTTTCATCATCCATCAGGGCGACCGAATCGGGATTATCGGGGTCAATGGTACAGGAAAGACGACTTTGTTGGATGTTCTGTCAGGTCGCATCGGTTTTGACGGAGATGTGTCGCCTTTTCGTACTAAAAATGCCTATAAAATCGCCTATCTGACTCAGGAACCTGATTTTGATGACAGTAAGACCGTTTTAGACACAGTTCTTTCATCTGACCTCCGTGAAACCCAGCTGATTCGTGAATACGAATTGCTCTTATCTCATTACGATGAAGCCAGTCAAGCAAGACTGGAGAAAGTCATGGCAGAGATGGATTCTCTCAATGCTTGGGAGATTGAAAGCCAGGTTAAAACAGTTCTTTCAAAACTAGGTCTAACAGACCTCAACAAAACTGTTGCTGAGTTATCAGGTGGTCTACGTAGACGAGTGCAATTGGCCCAAGTCCTCCTTGGCAATGCTGACTTGCTCTTGCTGGATGAACCGACCAACCACCTGGACATTGATACCATTGAGTGGTTGACGACTTTTTTGAAAAATACTAAAAAGTCTGTTCTCTTTATTACCCACGATCGCTATTTCTTGGACAATGTAGCGACACGGATTTTTGAATTGGACCGCACCAGCTTGACAGAATATCAGGGAAATTACCAGGACTATGTTCGCTTAAAGGCAGAGCAGGACGAGCGAGATGCCGCCCTTCGCCATAAGAAAGAGCAGCTCTACAAACAAGAGCTGGCTTGGATGCGCAGACAACCTCAAGCTCGTGCTACCAAGCAGCAGGCCCGTATCAATCGTTTCCATGACCTCAAAGGCGATTTAGCCAACAAGATAGACGATAGCGAACTGGAAATCAATTTTGAAACCTCTCGTATCGGCAAAAAAGTCATTAACTTTGAAAACGTCAGCTTTTCCTATCCTGACAAGCCAATTTTAACGAACTTCAACCTACTCATTCAAAACAAGGACCGCATCGGTATTGTTGGTGATAATGGTAAGGGAAAATCTACCTTACTCAATCTAATCGCAGGTGATTTGCAGGCAGACAGCGGTAAGGTAGATATTGGTGAAACCATCCGTATCGGTTATTTTTCTCAAACCATCAAGGGCTTGGACGAAAGCAAGCGGGTCATCAATTTCTTGCAGGAAGTGGCGGAAGAAGCTCAGACGACATCTGGTATGGTTTCTATCGCAGAACTCTTAGAGCAATTCCTCTTCCCACGTAATACCCACGGTACCTTGATTGAAAAGTTATCAGGTGGGGAGAAGAAGCGGCTCTACCTGCTGAAAATTCTCTTACAACGGCCTAATGTTCTCTTACTAGATGAGCCGACCAACGACTTGGACATAGCAACTCTGACAGTCTTGGAACATTTCTTGCAGGGCTTTACTGGTCCAGTCATTACCGTTAGTCACGATCGTTATTTCCTAGACAAGGTAGCCAATAAAATCTTGGCTTTCGAAGATAGCGGTATTGAAACCTTCTTTGGCAACTACACAGACTATCTGGATGAGAAGGCCTTTCTGGCTTCCAGCTCTGCCATTTCCTTGGAAAAACCAAAGGAGAAAAGCGAAAAGGTCAAAGAGAACAAGAAGCGGATGTCCTACTTTGAGAAGCAGGAATGGGCAACCATCGAAGAGGATATTGCTGGCTTGGAGGAGCGGATTGCGGAAATCGAGGCGGAAATGCTGACCTGTGGTAGTGATTTTACAAAATTGTCCGATTTGCAGAAGGAATTGGATGAGAAAAACGACCTGCTCTTGGAAAAATATGAGCGGTATGAGTATCTGAGCGAGTTGGAGGGCTAGATGAAAGTTCTTGTCATGTCATATATGGTCATCTATCTCTTGGTGACCTTGGGAGCGGCTTTGTTTAGCTATTTAAAGACCAAAAAAATGAATACATTGCGCTTGGTGTTAACGGTCTTATCCATGCTCTTGCTGGCTGTCACGCTTTATTTTTATAGTCAGTCTTATCACGACTTGCAGATGGTGGGGTTTGCTCTAGGATTTACCTTTATTTCTACTCTTTTTCTCTATAATGGAACGAAAGAAGGTAGTAATTTTACAACAGTTATGCTCTTTTCCGTTGGAAGGTTTATCTTACATATTCAATTTTTAATTTTGCTCTATCTCTTTCGATAGAGCAGTTTATTTTTATCCGTACAAATTTTTGAAAAGGCTTTACGCAAACCTTTGCATTGTGTTATAATAAAGAAAATACATTTGAGGTGATGATTATGTCTAAAAAAATTATCGGTATTGACTTGGGTGGTACATCTGTTAAATTGGCCATTTTGACTACTGAGGGAGAAATTCAAGAAAAATGGTCTATCAAGACAAATATTTTGGATGATGGAAGTCACATTGTTCCTGATATTATTGACAGTATCAAGCATCGATTTGAAACACATGGTTTGACAAAGGATGATTTCTTGGGTGTTGGTATGGGGTCTCCAGGTGTCGTTGATAGCGAAGCTGGTACTGTTATCGGTGCCTATAACCTCAACTGGAAAACCTTGCAATTGGTTAAAGAGCAGTTTGAATCTGCTCTTGGTTTGCCATTCTTTATCGACAATGATGCCAACGTTGCAGCCCTTGGTGAGCAATGGGTTGGTGCTGGAAACAACAATCCAAACGTTGTCTTTATGACGCTTGGTACAGGTGTCGGTGGCGGTGTCATCGCTGCAGGAAACTTGATTCGTGGTATCAAAGGTGCTGGTGGTGAATTGGGCCATATCACAGTTGACTTTGATGAGCCATTTGCATGTACTTGTGGTAAGAAAGGCTGCTTGGAAACTGTGGCTTCTGCGACAGGTATTGTGAACCTCAGCCGTCGTTATGCGGACCAATACGCTGGCGATGCAAAACTGAAACAAATGATTGATGATGGACAAGATGTAACGGCTAAGGATGTCTTTGATTTGGCAAAAGAAGGCGATGATTTGGCTTTGATTGTCTACCGTCATTTCTCAGAATACCTAGGTGTTGCTTGTGCAAATATTGCTGCAGTTCTCAATCCTGCCTACATCGTTCTGGGTGGCGGTGTGTCAGCAGCAGGGGATTTCTTGTTGGATGGTGTTCGCAAGGTCTTTGCTGAAAATAGCTTCCCACAAATCAAGGAAAGTACACAAATTGTTTTGGCAACACGTGGTAATGATGCAGGTGTCTTAGGTGCTGCATCACTCGTCTTGAAATAATATCTAAAGCAGAGGGAACTCTGCTTTTTTCAAATCCGTTGTCACAATTTCTTTATATACATATATTTGAAAAATGTTGTATTTATGCGTACAATAATAGTGAAGAAAGGAGTGTTGGTCCATGAAACAAGTAAATATGTCAAAAGTAACAAATTATCTGACCATTCTTGGTCTATTGATTTTGCTATCTGCCTTTTTCCTTGATAACTGGATTCGTGATTGGTTCTTCCCGTCTAGCTGGGGAAACGTGGCGACCATGTTAATTCTCCCTCTACTGGGGACTCTAATTCTTATACTATCTATCTATTATAAAAAATTGTGGACTGGTTTGATTAGTATCTTCTTAATGATCTCATTTCCTCTGATATTCGGTATTGGCTACTTTATATTTGGTCCCTAGAAGGAGCAGTTATGAACCTGACTTTACTAAAAAGATTAAATCTAGTTTTGTATGGTATCGCAATTTTTCTCATCGTCATGCTATTTTTACCAATAGGCCAATGGTTTGATATTGTAAATGTGAATTTTAAACTAACATTTTTCATCATTCCCTTTTTCGGTCTCGCTAGTTTACCAACGGCTATTTACACTAAAAATGTTCGTCAGATATTGTTGAGTGTTCTCTTGGTTGCCTTGTATTTTATATTGTTCAGCCTAGTAACTGCCCTAGCAGGTCTCTATCAGCTCAACCTATACCCCTTGCTCTATAAATGAGGACTCCAGTTCAAAACTGGAGTTTTTTGCTAGAATTTGCTATACTAAAACCATGACAAAAGCAGATAGTATTTTTAAAGAAAACATTCGTAAGATTATGGAAGAGGGCGTTTTTTCAGAAAATGCTCGCCCACGTTACAAGGATGGAAATGTAGCTAATTCCAAGTACGTTACAGGTGCCTTTGCTGAATATGATTTGTCTAAGGGGGAGTTTCCTATTACAACACTTAGACCTATTCCAATTAAGTCGGCCATCAAAGAAATTCTCTGGATTTACCAAGACCAGACCAATGATTTGTCGGTTTTACAGGAAAAATACGGTGTCCAATATTGGAATGACTGGGAAGTTGAGGGAACTGGTACAATCGGTGAACGTTACGGTGCTATTGTGAAAAAACATGACATCATTTCAAAAATCCTCAAGCAATTGGAGGAAAATCCATGGAATCGCCGCAATGTGATTTCTTTGTGGGATTATGAAGCGTTTGACCAATCTGCAGGTCTCTTGCCATGTGCCTTTCAGACTATGTTTGACGTTCGACGAGTGGATGGGGAGATTTACCTGGATGCAACTCTAACTCAGCGGTCAAATGATATGCTAGTAGCCCATCATATCAACGCTATGCAGTATGTAGCCCTTCAGATGATGATTGCTAAACATTTTGGGTGGAAGCTTGGGAAGTTTTTCTATTTCATCAACAATCTTCACATCTATGACAATCAGTTTGAACAAGCTGAAGAATTGCTCCGTCGTACACCATCTGAAGTAGAGCCTCGTTTGGTCTTGAACGTCCCAGACGGAACAAACTTTTTTGATATTAAAGCAGAAGATTTTGAGTTGGTGGACTACAATCCAGTTAAACCGCAACTCAAATTTGACTTGGCGATTTAAGATGAGGGGGCTTTCCAGCACCAGTGAGAGTCACATTCTACGAATCTCGGAATCTTCCCTATCACTGAGGAGTCGGTGATAGTTTCAGCATGATAAAAATTTGCACTAGACCTACTTGGTAAGTGCATTTTTCATGTTTTTTTGATAGAATGATAGGACGGAAAGTGAGAGAAAATGACAAAGAAGATAGTTGCAATTTGGGCACAAGATGAAAATGGATTGATTGGAAAAGGGGATAGACTTCCATGGTATTTACCTGCAGACTGGGCTCATTTTAAAGAAACGACCACTGGTCATACTATGGTAATGGGGCGTGTGACTTTTGATGGCATGGGTAAGCGTGCTCTCCCAAATCGTCACACAATTGTTTTGACGACCGATAAGTCCTATCAACTAGAGAGTGAACGTGTTACCATTTTACACAGTGTGGAAGATGTCCTAGATTGGTATAACAAACAGGAGCAGACACTATTTGTGCTTGGTGGGGGACAAATTTTTACTGCCTTTGCACCTTACATTGAAACATTAATAGTGACAGATATTCACGGTCAATTTAATGGCGATGTGTATTTTCCGAAAGCATTTCCTATGGAGAAATTTCAGCTACAAAGCGCCAATTTACGTCCAAAAGACGAGAAAAACCCGTATGATTTTACAATAAAAACCTATGAAAGAAGAGATGGTTAGGCATGGAGAGAAGTTTATTCGGTTTATTTACAGCATTTCTCTGTGGGATTTGTGTTCTTTGTGCGATTCAAGCCTTTCGGAAGAAACGTTTTGGTTTAGCAATTTTATTTTTACTGAATGCTTTTACCAATCTGGTCAATAGTATTCACGCCATTTATGGATTTTTATTTAGATAAGAGATATGAAAGAGGAAACACATGGCAGTTAAGCATACACATGAGCTAATCTATTGCTCATTTTGCGGAAAAAATCAAGAAGAAGTTAAAAAAATTATCGCAGGGAACAATGTCTTCATTTGTAATGAGTGCGTGGAACTAGCACAGGAAATCATTCGTGAGGAACTGGCAGAAGAAGTTTTGACAGACTTGGCCGATACGCCAAAGCCACAAGAATTACTCAATATCCTGAACAACTACGTCATCGGACAGGATCGTGCAAAACGTGCTTTAGCAGTAGCCGTTTACAACCACTACAAACGTATCAATTTCCAAGATAGCCGTGATGAGAACGATGTTGATTTGCAAAAATCAAATATTCTCATGATTGGTCCAACAGGTTCTGGTAAGACCTTCTTGGCTCAAACCTTGGCTAAAAGTCTGAATGTCCCATTTGCCATTGCGGACGCAACCGCTCTTACTGAAGCTGGTTATGTGGGTGAAGACGTTGAAAATATCCTTCTCAAACTCTTGCAGGCGGCGGATTTTAATATCGACCGCGCAGAACGAGGCATTATCTATGTCGATGAAATCGATAAGATTGCTAAAAAAGGTGAGAATGTTTCCATTACTCGTGATGTCTCAGGTGAAGGTGTTCAGCAGGCATTATTGAAAATCATCGAGGGGACAGTTGCTAGTGTACCACCACAAGGCGGCCGTAAGCATCCAAACCAAGAAATGATTCATGTTGACACTAAGAACATTCTGTTTATTGTCGGCGGTGCCTTCGATGGGATTGAAGAGATTGTGAAGCAGCGTTTAGGTGAAAAAATTATCGGATTCGGTCAAAACAATCGTGCAATCGATGAGAAAGAATCCTACATGCAGCACATTATCTCAGACGATATTCAAAAATTCGGCATTATTCCAGAATTGATCGGTCGCTTACCTGTCTTTGCTGCTCTCGATCAGTTGACCACTGAAGATTTGGTGCGCATTTTGACAGAACCTAAAAATGCCCTTGTGAAACAATATCAGACCCTTCTTTCTTACGATGATGTGGAATTGGAATTTGACCAAGACGCACTTCAAGCGATTGCCGAAAAAGCCATCGAACGAAAAACTGGTGCTCGTGGACTTCGTTCCATCATTGAAGAAACGATGTTGGATGTCATGTTTGAGGTGCCAGGCCAAGATAACGTTAAACGTGTTCGTGTAACAAAAGCAGCAGTAGACGGTAAGGAAAAGCCTTTACTAGAAACTGCTTAAAAATAAAGGGTAGAAACTGATTGATTTCTACCCTTATTTATGAAAGGTATAAAATGCAAATCAACACACATAATGCTGAGATTTTGCTCAGTGCTGTTTCAAAAGCCCAGTATCCTGGCGATGACATTCCAGAAATTGCCCTTGCCGGGCGATCTAACGTTGGAAAGTCCTCATTTATCAATACTCTTCTAGGAAGAAAAAATCTTGCACGTACGTCAGGAAAACCAGGAAAGACTCAACAACTCAATTTTTATAATATAGATGATAAAATTCGATTCGTAGATGTTCCAGGTTATGGCTATGCTAAAGTATCCAAAACTGAGCGTGCTAAGTGGGGCAAAATGATCGAAGAGTATTTGACGACACGAGAAAATCTACGTGTTGTGGTGAGTTTAGTAGACATGCGTCATGAGCCATCAGCAGATGATGTTCAAATGTATGATTTCTTGAAATATTATGAAATTCCTGTTATTATTGTGGCAACGAAGGCTGATAAAATCCCACGAGGAAAGTGGAATAAACACGAATCGATGATTAAAAAGAAATTGGATTTTGATAAAAATGATCAATTCGTTATCTTTTCTTCTGAGACTCGTCACGGATACGATCAGGCATGGGATGCTATCTTAAGTAACATCTAATAAACAGTTCAGGAGAAAAATCATGGAACGTACTTTCTTCATCATCAAACCAGATGCTCTTAAGCGTGGACTTGCAGGACAAATTCTTTCACGTATCGAACGCAGGGGATTTCAAATCCAAGATTTAAAAATGGTTACAGCGACTGAAGAGCTAATCAGTCAACATTATGAACATTTGACAGATAAACCTTTCTTCCCGCAATTAGTACAATATATGACGAGCGGGCCGATGATAGCTGGCATTATAGAAGGGCCAGAAGTTATCAAATCTTGGCGAGATATGATGGGAGCTACCAATCCAGTAAACGCCCTACCTGGGACTATTCGTGGAGATTTTGCGACAGCGCCCGTTGAGGGAATTGTGGCAAATGTCGTTCATGGTTCAGATAGTGCAGAAGCAGCCGAACGCGAGATCGGTCTTTGGCTGGGAAAATAGCAGAGCAGTTCAACCACAGCAATCCTACTCAAAGTTTGTGTCAACATCTCAGCGCAGTGGTTGATTGGCAGATTTGTTCGTGTTTCACACTCCAAATCTGTCCTAATCAACTGTGCGGGGGTGGGAAGACGAACTCTTCTATGAATGCAGGAGTTCTTTCCCACTCCCGTTTTTCTTATGGCAAGTTCTTGGTATTTCTGATATAATAAAGAGTAATACCCTTGTAGAGGAAGAAACATGAATTTAGAAGATTTGAAAAAACGACAGGAGAAAATTCGTAATTTCTCCATTATTGCCCACATCGACCATGGTAAATCAACCTTGGCTGACCGTATTCTTGAGAAGACAGAAACAGTTTCCAGCCGTGAAATGCAAGCTCAGTTGCTTGATAGTATGGATTTGGAGCGTGAGCGTGGTATCACTATTAAACTGAATGCTATCGAACTCAACTATACAGCTAAAGATGGAGAGACTTATATTTTCCACTTGATTGACACACCAGGACACGTGGACTTTACCTATGAAGTATCACGTTCTCTTGCGGCCTGTGAGGGTGCGATTCTGGTGGTGGATGCTGCTCAAGGGATTGAAGCACAGACCTTGGCTAACGTTTATCTAGCCTTGGACAATGATTTGGAAATCTTGCCAATCATTAACAAGATTGACCTGCCAGCAGCAGACCCAGAGCGTATTCGTCAGGAAATCGAAGATGTGATTGGTTTGGATGCTTCAGAAGCAGTACCGACATCAGCCAAGGCTGGTATTGGTATCGAGGAAATCTTGGAACAGATCGTGGAGAAGGTTCCAGCACCGACTGGTGATGTCGAAGCTCCTTTGCAAGCATTGATTTTTGACTCTGTCTATGACCCTTATCGTGGGGTTATCCTCCAAGTTCGTATCGTCAATGGTGTCGTGAAGCCAGGTGATACCATCCAGATGATGAGCAACGGCAAGACTTTTGATGTAACAGAAGTCGGAATTTTCACACCAAAAGCCATTGGTCGTGATTTCCTAGCAGTTGGAGATGTTGGCTATATCGCAGCTTCTATCAAGACTGTAGCTGATACCCGTGTCGGTGATACAGTAACCTTAGCGGACAATCCAGCTAGTGAGCCACTCTCAGGCTACAAACAGATGAACCCAATGGTCTTTGCGGGTATCTATCCAATTGATTCCAACAAGTACAATGACCTCCGTGAAGCCTTGGAAAAGCTCCAGCTCAACGATGCCAGCTTGCAGTTCGAACCTGAAACATCGCAGGCCCTCGGCTTTGGTTTCCGTTGTGGTTTCTTGGGCCTCTTGCACATGGATGTTATTCAAGAACGGATTGAGCGGGAGTTTAACATTGACCTCATCATGACAGCACCGTCGGTAGTCTACCATGTCAACATGACAGACGGTGAAATGATTGATGTAGCCAACCCATCTGAGTTCCCAGACCCAACAAAGATTGCAACTATCGAAGAGCCTTACGTTAAAGCGCAAATTATGGTACCGCAGGAATACGTCGGTGCAGTCATGGAATTGGCTCAGCGGAAACGTGGTGACTTTGTGACTATGGATTATATTGATGATAACCGTGTCAATGTTATCTACCAAATTCCACTTGCGGAGATTGTCTTTGACTTCTTTGACAAGCTTAAGTCATCCACTCGTGGTTATGCCAGCTTCGACTATGAGATTTCTGAATACCGTTCATCCAAGTTGGTGAAAATGGATATTCTCCTCAATGGGGATAAGGTCGATGCTCTCAGCTTTATCGTCCACAAGGAATTTGCCTATGAACGTGGGAAAATCATCGTGGACAAACTCAAGAAAATCATTCCTCGTCAACAGTTTGAAGTGCCAATCCAAGCTGCTATCGGTCAGAAAATCGTGGCCCGTAGCGACATCAAGGCCCTTCGCAAAAACGTTTTGGCCAAGTGTTATGGTGGTGACGTTTCCCGTAAACGCAAACTCCTAGAAAAACAAAAAGCCGGTAAGAAACGGATGAAGGCAATCGGATCGGTAGAAGTGCCACAAGAAGCCTTCCTCAGCGTTCTCAGCATGGATGAAGATGATAAGAAATAATCTTGATACAAAGAAACACTCCTGCATTGTGCAAGAGTGTTTTCTCTTATTTACGTTTCATTTCACCTTGTGGGTAGTAAGTCCCTTCAGGCATATCATTGATGAAGACATGAATGGCTTCTTTTGGCGCATTAGTATTACGAGATACAACTTCGGTAACTTCACGTGCTAAGGCAATCTTTTGTTCTTCTGTGCGTCCTTCAAACAAATCAATACGTACAAATGGCATATATTTCCTCCTTTATTTTTCGTTTATTGTACCATAGTTTTTATGATTCTCCAAGGATATTTTCATAATGTATTGCAAAATATATTTATATTTTGTTATAATAATATCGCGATCAACAATAAGGAGAATGATTTATGTTTAAGAAAAAAGCAACTCAGATAGTTAGCGAAACGTCAATAAAAAAATCTAGAAAGTTTCTTAATCGGAAAACAGCAGGAATAACTGGTGGTGTCCTACTTACAACATTTATCGGTTCACAACTAATGACTGCTGAGCTTCCGAAAAAAGATGACCTTTATGGACAACAGTATGTAACAGTCGTAAAACATCTTCAAGAAGCAGGTTTTAAAAATATTCAGGGGGTGGAAATTACTGATTTAGAATTTGGAAAAATAGGGGAAAGCGATCTCGTCGAACTCGTCTCTGTTGACGGAGAAGATTGGAAGGAAGGACGTGCTTAAAAAAACATCCCAATTACAATCTCCTACCATGTTCCCAAAAAAGATGCCGTTGAATTCAAACTACCAGCTTCTAAAAATTTAGCAGATGTCGAGAAAGAGCTGAAAGATTCAGGTTTTAAACAAGTCGAACTAACTCCTGTTCTGCTAGTAGAAGAAGGCAATGCGGACAAAAAAGATAAAATTGATCGCCTTCAAATCGGAAATCACACCTATCAATCCAATCATTTTTACTCTACTAGTCTCCCTGTTACATTAACCTATTTTGACGTTAGCAAAGATAACATCAAACTACCAAAAAATCTAGCAGAGGCTAAAACAAAACCAGAGCTCGAAAAACAACTAACAACAGCAGGATTTACAGACATCAAGTGGACTGCTGTTGCGGATAAGGATAAAGCAAAGCACGAAAAAATTCAAAAAATTAGTCTAGGTGGCGCAGAGCTTCAGTTGCCCACCAAACAGGAGATTATCAGCAAAAAATCAACCCCCATTGTAATCACCTACTACGATTTCTCTAGCTTCGCTGAACTGCCATCATCCATTTCAACAAAAACAGCTGCAGATACTAAAAAATTGTTTACTGACGGTGGTTTTTCTCAAGTATCTGAAGTAGCAACAGAGACCAATGAAATTGCTAAAAATGGACAAATCATTGCGGTCGAGATTGATGGAAAATCTTTTAACGAGATGAATGATAAGGTCATCAAAAAAGATAGCAAAGTCATTATCAAATATTGGAATGCTGAAAAAGCTATTGCTGAGAAAGCACGTAAAGAGGAGGAAGAACGTCTCGCCGCCGAAGCGAAAAAAGTTGCAGAAGCAGAAGCACAAAGCCAAGTTCAGCAATTTGCTGCTACACCATCTCAAAACACATATTATCCAAATTGTAAGGCAGTTAGACAAGCAGGAGCTGCACCAATCTATCGCGGAGAACCAGGTTACGGTAGTCATTTAGACCGTGATGGAGATGGAGTTGGGTGTGAGTAAGAAAAACATTGACAGCGTTTACATTGTTTGCTACACTATCCTTAAAGGAGGGATTACTCATGGCCTATAAATACCGTATGATTTTATCGTTCCTACTCGCTGGATTATGTTTGTATCTAGTAGCAACCGTTTTTGCCAAGAGTATCTGGGAAGGACCTTTGTTTCTTGCATTTTCTTTTTACAGCCTAATATATGGTTGTGTTATGCTCTACAAGTGGAAACCAACGGCAGCTAAAATCATTTTTGAGTGTGTCGGAAATTTCTTATCATTCCCCTGGTCTTAATATCAAACAAGCTCAAAACGGGCTTGTTTTTCTATTTCCATAAGGACCATTTTATGATAAAATGGAAAGAGTGAAAATTTAAGATTGGAAAGAGAAAAGTGGCTCAATTATATTATAAATATGGGACAATGAATTCAGGAAAAACCATTGAGATTTTGAAGGTTGCCCACAACTATGAAGAACAAGGAAAACCTGTTGTTATCATGACATCTGCACTTGATACTCGTGATGCCTTTGGTGTTGTATCCAGTCGTATAGGCATGAGAAGAGATGCAGTGGCGATTGACGATGATATGGATATCTTTGGTTTTATTGAAAAAATGGAACCGCGTCCTTACTGTGTTCTCATTGATGAAGCACAATTTCTTCGACGTCATCATGTCTACGCACTTGCTCGCGTAGTCGATGAATTAGATGTGCCCGTTATGGCTTTCGGTCTTAAAAATGATTTCCGAAATGAACTGTTTGAAGGTTCCCAACATTTGCTCTTATTGGCTGATAAATTAGATGAAATCAAAACAATCTGCCAATATTGTTCTAAAAAAGCGACAATGGTTTTGAGAACGCAGGATGGAAAACCTACTTATGAAGGAGAACAAATCCAAATTGGTGGCAATGAAACCTACATTCCTGTCTGTCGCAAACATTATTTTTCACCAGAAATTAAAGATTTACCCTAATTTTTGAAAATGAAATGAGAAGTGGCTGTAAACCGAGCATCTATATAGAACTGAATTTGCCTATGACTCTGTGCCAATTTTCATGACTTACATATTACAGAAAGGAAATGAACACGCCCTACAAGCTAACTGGAAGTGTTCGGTCAAATATTTAGAAAGGAATTGAATACGGGCTACGAACTGTGCAAAAAAGATAGTTTTTCCTAGGACGCTTTTGTCCTTCGTCAAAACTCCTATTTTTGCTTTGTTCGTTTAACGCCCTTAATATCTTATAATTATGAACATCTATGATCAATTACAGGCGGTGGAGGACCGCTATGAGGAACTTGGTGAATTGTTGTCTGACCCTGATGTGGTCAGCGATACCAAGCGTTTTATGGAGTTGTCTAAGGAAGAAGCTGCAACTCGTGATACAGTAACAGCCTACCGCGAATATAAGACTGTACTTCAAAACATTGTCGATGCAGAAGAGATGATTAAAGAATCTTCTGGGGATGCTGATTTGGAGGAAATGGCTAAGGAAGAACTCAAACAAGCTAAAGCTGACAAAGAGGCTTACGAAGAAAAGCTGAAAATCCTTCTTTTACCAAAAGACCCTAACGATGACAAAAACATCATCTTGGAAATCCGTGGTGCCGCAGGTGGTGATGAAGCTGCCCTCTTTGCTGGAGACCTTTTGACCATGTATCAAAAGTATGCAGAAGGTCAAGGCTGGCGTTTTGAAGTCATGGAGGCTTCTTACAATGGTGTCGGCGGTATCAAGGAAGTGGTTGCCATGGTCTCTGGTCAATCCGTTTATTCAAAACTCAAGTATGAATCAGGAGCTCACCGTGTCCAACGTGTCCCTGTGACAGAAAGCCAAGGTCGTGTCCACACCTCAACAGCAACCGTTCTCATCATGCCAGAAGTGGAAGAAGTGGAATACGACATCGATCCAAAAGATCTTCGTGTCGATATTTACCACGCATCTGGTGCTGGTGGACAGAACGTCAACAAGGTTGCAACTGCCGTGCGTATCGTTCACTTGCCAACCAACATCAAAGTAGAAATGCAGGAAGAACGGACCCAGCAGAAAAACCGTGAAAAGGCCATGAAGATCATCCGTGCCCGTGTTGCGGACCACTTTGCACAGATTGCCCAAGATGAGCAGGATGCAGAGCGTAAATCAACCATTGGTACTGGTGACCGTTCAGAGCGTATCCGTACTTACAACTTCCCACAAAACCGTGTGACAGACCACCGTATCGGCTTGACCTTGCAAAAGCTGGATACTATCTTGTCAGGTAAGATGGACGAAGTCGTAGATGCTCTTGTACTTTACGATCAGACGCAAAAACTAGAAGAGCTTAACAAATAATGAATTACGCTCAATTATTTGCAGCATACGAAGAACAATTAGTCGCAATCGGTGAAGAGGCAGAATCCCTGTCCTTCACCTTTCGTGGCTTAAAGGGATTGAACTTTACGGAATTTCTCCTCCTGCTCCGTCAGGAAGTTACACCGACTGACAAAGAAGAGATTGATGCGATTTTTCAGCAACTTTCCCAACACCGACCTGCCCAGTACATTATCGGCAAGGCTGATTTTCATGGCTTGGAGTTTGCAGTGGATGAGCGAGTCTTGATTCCAAGACCTGAAACGGAAGAATTAGTTGATTTGATTTTGCAGGAAAATAGCAGAGCAGGTTTGCGTATCTTAGACATCGGTACAGGAAGCGGTGCCATAGCTATTTCCCTTGCAAAAGCTAGACCTGATTGGGAAGTGGTTGCGGTTGATATTTCAAAGGATGCCCTAGCAGTGGCTCAGGAAAATGCAAGAACCAACCAAGTCTCTGTTCACTTTCTAGAATCGGATGTCTTGCAAGCAGTGACAGGGCATTTTGACATCATTGTTTCCAATCCGCCCTACATCTCACCAGATGACACAGATGAAGTTGGACTCAATGTATTGACTTCTGAGCCACATCTGGCCTTATTTGCGGAAGAAGATGGACTGGCTATTTATAGACAAATTGCGGAGCAAGCAGGCGCCTTTTTGAAGGAAAACGGAAAACTCTACTTTGAAATTGGCTACAAGCAAGGGCAAGACCTAACCGACTTACTCGCTCTGCATTTTCCAAAAAAGCGAATTCGAGTCCTCAAAGACCAATTTGGTCAAGATAGAAAGGTCGTCGCGGATGACAATGGATAAACTCCGAATAATTCTTGAAAATGGTGGTGCTGTTATCCTTCCAACTGAAACAGTCTATGGGCTTTTTGCCCAAGCCTTGAATGAAGATGCAGTCAATCGCGTCTATCAGTTGAAACAGCGGCCGAGGGATAAGGCAATGAACTTAAACGTCTCAAATCTGAACGATATTTATTTTTTCAGTCAAAATCCACCCCATTATCTGGAAAAACTGTATAATAGATTTATGCCAGGACCACTAACGATTATCCTGAAAGCGAACGATAACGTTCCTTTTTGGGTTAATTCTGGTCTGGATACTGTTGGATTTCGTCTTCCCAATCACGAACAAACCTTACGTTTGATTTCAGAGACTGGCCCACTTATTGGACCATCAGCTAATGTTTCAGGACAAGAAAGTGGCAAGAAGTTTTCGGACATCCAGGCACAATTTTCAGTTGATTTGCCTGGCATTGAGGATGACCAAGCTCTGACAGGTATTGATTCAACGATTTTGGACCTTTCTGGACAGAAAGCGCGGATTTTGCGCCAAGGTGCTATCAGCCGCGAAGAGATTCAGAAAGCCATTCCCGAAATAGAATTTGAGGTAGTTTTATGATTCGTCCCATTGAGAAAGGTGACTTGGTAGTCATCCGAGAAATCAATGCTCAATCCTTAGGGTATGATTGTTCATTGGAACAAACTGAGCGACAGTTTTTTAGATGCACGAGCACATTGGGGCATATCTTATTGGTCTATATAGATGACATAAGTGGCGCAGTGCAAGGCTACATTCACGCACAAGTCTATGAAAGTCTCTATTCGGATACAGGCCTCAATATTCTCGGACTAGCTGTTTTGCCTAGTCATCAAGGACAAGGGATTGGAGCAAGCCTGCTGAAAGCTGTTGAGCAAATTGCACAGAAAGAGGGCTACCATTTTATTCGCCTCAATTCTGCTGAAAGTCGTCTCCAAGCCCATCTTTTCTATGAAAAGAATGGCTATCACTCCGATAAAATGCAGAAGCGTTTTATCAAGCACATTTAGCCCAATACAAAGGAGTACCGCACATGATTTTTGACAAAGTTAACTACAAAGAATTTGATAAAGAAGTTTGGGAAGCTATCCAAGCTGAAGAAAAACGCCAACAAAATAATATCGAATTGATTGCGTCTGAAAACGTTGTTTCTAAAGCTGTTATGGCAGCTCAAGGTTCTATTTTGACCAACAAATATGCTGAAGGTTACCCAGGTCGTCGTTACTATGGCGGTACGGAATGCGTTGACGTAGTTGAAAGTTTAGCTATTGAACGTGCTAAAGAAATATTCGGTGCAAAATTTGCTAACGTTCAGCCACACTCAGGAAGTCAGGCCAATTGTGCTGCCTACATGGCCTTGATTGAGCCAGGAGACACTGTTATGGGGATGGACTTAGCTGCAGGTGGTCACTTGACTCACGGTGCATCCGTTAGCTTCTCAGGACAAACTTACAACTTTGTCGCTTACAATGTTGACGAAGAAACTGGCTTGCTTGATTACGATGCAATTTTAAAACAAGCAAAAGAAGTACAGCCAAAATTGATTGTAGCAGGTGCTTCAGCCTATGCACGTACAATTGACTTTGCTAAATTCCGTGAAATTGCTGATGCAGTTGGTGCAAAATTGATGGTGGACATGGCCCATATTGCTGGTCTTGTAGCTGCTGGTCTCCATCCAAACCCAGTTCCACACGCTCATATCACAACAACAACAACTCACAAAACACTTCGTGGACCTCGTGGTGGTTTGATTTTGACCAATGATGAAGAGCTCATCAAGAAAATCAACTCAGCCATCTTCCCAGGCATCCAAGGTGGTCCATTAGAGCATGTTATTGCTGCAAAAGCCGTATCTTTCAAAGAAGTTTTGGACCCAGCTTTCAAAGACTATGCTCAGAAAGTGATTGAGAACAGCAAGGCCATGGCCGAAGTCTTCCTTGCAAATCCTAACTTTAAAGTCATCACAGGTGGAACAGACAACCATCTCTTCCTCGTTGACGTGACCAAAGTTGTTGAAAATGGTAAAGTTGCTCAGCATCTCTTGGATGAAGTAAATATTACTCTCAATAAAAACTCAATTCCTTACGAAAAACTCTCACCATTCAAAACAAGCGGTATCCGTATTGGCTCTGCGGCCATTACTGCTCGCGGTTTTGGAGTAGAGGAAGCTCGCAAGGTTGCACAACTAACCATCAAAGCACTTGAAAATTCAGAAAATGAAACCGCTCTTGAGGAAGTCCGTCAAGAAGTGCGTGCTTTGACAGATCAATTCCCACTTTACGAAGGTTTATAATGGATATATTTGTAAAAAAAGCCATCATACATCAATTTAGTCCTGATGATACAGAGCTGGTCCTTGCCGACCAGCTTTTGACTGTTAGCCCAAAAATAGAAGAATATTTGCGTAAAAAGATTGAACGTGTCTTTTCTGATGAAGCAAAAACAGGACAATTTAACCCCGACAATCCTTTTCTTGACTATTTAGATGGTGACCTACTGACCAACTCTGTCAAGATTGCTAATCTCTGGAAAGAAGAATTTTCAATTTCTGAGAATTTAAAAACCAATGACCTCATTTTCATAGAGTTTGAACGAAATGGTGTTGAACATTTTGCCTTTTTGAGAATCTCACTGCGTGAAAATCTCGTCCACGTTGGTCTGGAAAGCGGAAGTCCTTTAAAAATCACCCAGAATAATTTACCTGGAGCGGGTTCAGCACCTGATGAAGCCTTGATTGTCAATCTTCAAACGCGGAAGTATCATTTGATTGAGAAAAGAATCAAACACAATGGAGCCTTCCTCAATTATTTCTCAGATAATCTTCTGCAAGTTACACCAGCTATTTCTGCAAAAAAATCAATCAAAGCAGTGGAGCAAACTGCACAGAAGATTGCTGACAATTTCCATCAAGGCGATTTTCAATTTCAATCGAAAGTCAAGTCAGCTATTTTCAACAATTTGGAAGAAGATAACGAGCTTTCACCTGAAAAATTGGCTGATCAGTTATTCGATAACAACCTGACTGCTCGTTTAAATTTCGTCGATCAACTGAAAGAGGTCATACCTGATAAGATTTCCTTCGATGAAATCGATAGTAGCCGTCAACTTAAGAAATTTGAAAATCAGAAGCTATCTTTATCAAACGGAATTGAGTTGATTGTGCCAAATGCAATCTATGAGGATGCAGAATCGGTTGAGTTTATTCAAAATGACAACGGAACTTATTCTATTCTTATCAAAAATATTGAAGACATAAAGAGCAAGTAAATGAAAAAACTGATACGTACGCTGATACTTCTTTTGCTGATTTTTCTCGGTTACAAATTCTATCAAACCTACAGTGCAGTAAAGCAAGTGATGACCTATCAAACTATGGTACAAGAAGTATTGGCAGAAAACGACACACCAGCTAATGAAGAACTAGTCCTAGCAATGATTTACACAGAAACCAAGGGACAAGAAGCAGATGTCATGCAATCAAGTGAGTCCGCTACTGGCTATGCTAACACCATCACGGATAGTAGAGAGAGTATCCGGCAAGGAATTATCTACCTGACAGAAAACCTACGGTTGGCTGAGGAAAAAGGAGTAGAGGTTTGGACAGCAGTTCAGGCGTATAATTTCGGTCCAGCCTATATTGACTATATTGCTGAGCATGGTGGAGAACATACACTCTCTTTAGCGAAAGAATACTCCAGAACAGTAGTAGCACCAAGCTTAGGGAATACTACAGAAGAAACGTATACCTATTTTCATCCCTTGGCTTTGCTAAATGGTGGGAAGTTATATGTAAATGGTGGAAATATCTACTATGCTAGACAGGTTCGTTTTAATATGCACCTGATGCGCCTCATTAATTTATTTTAATACCTATCAAACTCATCGGAAATCTGATGAGTTTTTTTGTTCCTCCTTCAATAAAAATAGATAGCGGTATCAAAATCACTTCAAATTCCAGTTAAAATCTCGAGAAAGCGCGTCACTACTGGCTTTTTTACATTTTTTACATATTTGAATTTTGCATACAAATATGCTACCATCTTTTTGCAACCGTTTGCATTCCGTGCATAATGACTAGATTTCAGAAGAAAGGAGAGAGAAAGTTCCTCTACCGTTAATGATGATTTATAGAATCGTTAGCCGTAGGTTATATAAAAAATGAAATGCAGGCGTTTTCTTTTAACAATTTTTTAGGAGGTTTATATGACTTATCAAAGTCAATGCAAGAGAAGGCTGTCTAAGTTAGTAAAAAAAGGGGTTAGCTTCACTCTGATATTATCCATGTTCTCTGGGATTGAACAGGCGCTTACTGTAACAAGAGTAAACGGAGAAACAGTTGTTACAAGTTCCAACCAGCAGGTTTCAATGAAAGATGGGACTATTTTGCATGCTTGGTGTTGGTCGTTTAATGCTATCAAAGAAAATATGGCGGCCATTAAAGAAGCAGGCTATACAAGTGTTCAAACATCCCCAATTAATGCTGTAGTTGTTGGGAATGGTGGCGATAAGAAATTTACAGAGCAATGGTATTATCATTATCAACCAACCGCCTATACGATTGGTAACTATCAGCTTGGGACTGAAGCTGAATTTATCGAGATGAATCGTGTCGCAGAGCAGTATGGTATAAAAATTATAGTTGATGCAGTACTGAATCATACTACTTCTGATTATAATGCGATCTCTTCAGAAGTTAAATCCATTACAAAATGGACTCATGGAAATACTAAAATTGAAAACTGGGGAAGTCGTTGGGATGTAACTCAAAACTCTCTGCTTCAGCTCTGGGAATGGAATACCCAAAACCCAGAAGTTCAACAGTATTTATTAAAATTCTTGAAAAATGCTGTTGCTGATGGTGCAGACGGTTTCCGCTACGATGCTGCAAAACATATTGAATTACCTGGCGAGTATCCTAATCAATACGGCAGCAATTTCTGGAATGTCATCTTGAATAACGGCTCAGAATTTCAATACGGTGAAGTTTTACAAGATAATCTGTCAAGGGATGCAGATTATGCAAATATGATGAGTATTACTGCATCCCAATATGGACATTCTATCCGAGACATGCTCCGCAATCGAAATGTCCATGCTGGAAATCTTGGCAACTACCAAGCAGGAGTAGATCCATCTAAACTCGTACTTTGGGTCGAATCTCACGATACATATGCAAACGGAAAAACGGATAGTGAATCCGAATCAGCTTGGATGAGCGATGAAGATTTGAAACTTGGCTGGGCAATGATTACTGCACGCGCCAAAGGTACACCTCTATTCTTCTCACGTCCAGTTGGTGGCGGTAATGGTGTCCGTTTCCCTGAAAAAACTAAAATCGGTGATGCGGGTAGCAATCTTTATAAAGACCCTACGATTGTAGCAGTAAACAAATTCCATAATGCTATGGTTGGTCAATCAGAATATATTCGTAACCCGAATGGTGATACAACCGTTGCCATGATTGAACGAGGCACTCAAGGCGCAGTAATTGCAAACCTTTCCGACAGTGAGAAAAGCTTAAATACTGAGACTAAATTGGCGAATGGAACCTATAAAGACCAAATTTCTGGTAAAACCTACACCGTTTCGAATGGACGATTGGACGGTTCCATTGCCAGACGCTCTGTTTTAGCATTAACAAATGGTGAAAGTTTTGATAATCTAGCGTCCTTGTCTATCCAAGGGCACCAAGAAGGTAACCATAGCTTTTTGACAGACACATTAAATCTTACTTTGCAAACGTCTAATACAAGTGAAGCTACCTATTCAGTAAACAATGGTGCACCAATTAGTTTTGAAAATGGAAAAGTTATTACAATTGGAAGTCAAATTCAATTTGGTGAAACAGTAACGATTACCTTATCTGCAAAAAATGCTAAAGGACAGAAAGTTCAATCCGTTTATCGCTTTACAAAAGAAGATCCGAATGCCAATACAACAATATACTTTGACAACCCCGAAAACTGGAATCAAGTATATGCCTATATGTATAGCGGAACGGATACTGTCTTGCTCGATAAATGGCCTGGAAGGGCATTGAATAAAGATAGCTCAACAGGCTATTACACTATTACTGTTCCAAATTCATTTATCAGCAAAGGTGCTAAGGTATTGTTCACTAACAATCAGGGGGCCCAGTATCCACAAAGCGTAGGCTTTGAAGTAAAATCAAATGGTCTATATTCTCGTGATGGCTTTGTAAAAGTTGTTGAGAAACAAATTACTGAACCAGAAACACCTGCTACAACAGAACCAACAATCCTCTCAAGCCTAGCAAGTGGCAGTTCCTTTACAACTGAAACTGCTAAAACAAGATTGAGTTTAAAAAATGCAGTAAAAGGTGACTATTCAATCGATGGTGGTGAGATAAAAACATTTACGGATAGTACGGAAGTGGTACTAGGTGAAGGTCTTGTTGGTAATAAAACCATTACTGTTAAGACAAAGGCCTACGCATCGGATGGTAGTAGCACAGAACAAACCTTTGCATTTGAAAAGAAATTTATTGTAAAATCTTCATCAATCCCATCCACTCCAAGTCAATCTTCAAGTCTGCCAACGCCATACTATACCACAAATGGTACTGGATACGGAAAAGAAAAAACAATTGTTATTGACGGTGATGCCAGTGATTGGACAGAAGATATGAAAATTGCCCAAAGCGCTGCTTGGGATGTGGCCAATCATTGGAAAGGGGGACATGAGAATAGTGTTCTTGACACCACTGGTCTGTATGCAGCTTGGGACAATGAAAACCTCTATCTGGGCTGGCAAATGGTCAATACTACTGATACCTGGGCACGTTCTGGAGATGGTCCTCTAAGCGATGGAGGACGTGTGTTAGATGTTCCGCTTATCCTAGCTTTGTCAATTGACCCATCTTCAACATCCATGTCCAATAAAAATACGAGTGGAGGATCTATCTGGGGACAACGAATGGGAATTGAGTTTGATACCCATGTTGATAAACTCCTTTATATGAGTGGCAAACCAGGATTAGGTACGCCTGCAATGTTTAGTGCTGTAGATGAGGATGGAAATACAGACTACACAGATGGTTGCGTTGGCTTCAAAGATGCTGGAATTCAGTACAAACTAGCGACTACAAATATCGATTCAACTATCTGGGGATTGAATCAATCCGACTCACCCACAGACATTTTATCATCAAATTCTGACTGGATAGATTACAAAACCTATGTAGGTTCAGCAGGCAAACATGATACCAGCTTCGATTCATTCTATGAAATGAAAATTCCTCTATCTCAACTTGGAATTGATAAGAATTACTTAACCAACAATGGTGTAGGTGCAATGCTTTTAGCCACTCGTGGAGAATCAGCAATGGACTCAGTTCCATTTGACCCGTCCATGATTGACAATGCAACTGAGAGTTATTCAGCCGACCCAAGTACATCTGCTGAAAAAGAAGATATTGACCGTATCACAGTACCTTTTGCCAAAATTGGAACTGCAACTAATGCTACGGGTAACCAAACGCCACTTCAAGTCAACTTCGGTGCTGATATTTCAGGAAACCAGGTTGCTGGTCAGGAAAGAACATTAACAGCGACAGCACATGGTGGTTCATCAGATTATACTTATCAATTCTATGTCAATGACCAACTCATAGCGACAGAAAAAGGTAAGAGCACAATTTCAGTGAAATGGACACCTTCTGAAGCAGGTACCTATACCATTAAGTGCACTGTAGCAGATACTAACGGCAATACTGTCACAAGTAAAAAAGATTACAGTGTAAGTGAACCTCAAACACCTATTATAAAACCTGCAGTGCTTGGAATAAAAGACCAAGCAGCAAGTGAAATTACTATTGCAGATGCTATTGAACTGACCTTACAAGCCAATCAAGTGACGGATGCAACCTATCAAATCAACGAAGGGGATGCAGTTTCCTTTAACAATGGCGATACATTGACACTTGGTCAGGAGTTGGAAAATGGCAAATCGTTAACCTTGACGCTATCCGCAAAAGATTCAGCTGGTGAATTCGTGACGAAAATATTTACTATCACGAAGAAAGTAGCAGAAGTAGTACCTAGTGAACCAACAGAAGAACCAGCTACTCAAACAACCATTCGCTTTGAAAATCCAGATAAATGGACGGATGTTTTTGTATATATGTACAATGCCAAAGGCGAGAAATTGTTGGGAGCTTGGCCAGGAACAAAGATGGAGAAAGCTGGTACAGGTCTTTTTGCCATCACTCTTCCTACATCATATGAGACTGAAGGCGTAAAAGTACTCTTTTCTAACAATAAGGGGGCACAATATCCACAATCCGTTGGTTTCGAGTTTAAATCAGGCGGAACATACTCTAAAGACGGTCTAGTTCCTGAACAACCTGCTAGTGAGTTCAAAGAAGAAAGTGAAGAACTTCCAATTCTGTTTGAAACACAGTATGTAGATAATCCTGAACTTGAAAAAGGACAGAAAGTAACTCGCGTCGAAGGTCAAGATGGAATGAAGACAATTACTTATCGTTCCGAGTACATTGGCAACCAACTTGTTTCTAAGACAAAACTTTCTGAAACTGTTAGTAAAGAACCAGTAGTACAGGTAATCGAAGTAGGAACAAAATCCCCAGCCATTGAGCAACAAATTGCCAACCGTGTTTATTTCAACAACTCACAAGGCTGGTCTAAGGTCTATGCCTATGTTTATGACAATAAAGGCGTACCTCTTGTCGGTAATTGGCCAGGGCAGGAAATGAGTCAAGATGAGTATGGCTATTATATTGAACTTAGCGAGGAATTTGATGGAGGAAAAGTTATTTTTAGCAATCCTGATACGAAAGTTCAATACCCAGCACAAAATAAACCTGGTTATGATTTGGAACTCGGCCAAGTCTATGAAATAGATGGTAGTCATAGAGCAGTTTTGCCAGATCCAGTTGCTGAAGGTCATACTCGCATTACATTTGATAATCCAGGTGGCTGGGATGCGGCAAATGTCTATGCCTATTATGGCAATCCAATCCAAATGCCATTGGGAGCTTGGCCAGGACAGGCTATGCTGAAAGATAGCAAAGGCCATTTCTATATCGACTTACCAGAAGAGTATGCTAACTCTAATGTAAAATTATTATTTAATAAACCAAATACTCAAATTCAATTCCCAATTTCAGTAGGTTTTGACTTTGAGGTAGGTGGCCATTATACTAAAGATGGTCTAAAATAAATGAGTCCCCTTCCTAAAAAATAAGGTCCTCCAAAACGGAGGATCTTATTTTTCACTTCTACAGTTTAACAAACTAGGTAAAATTGTAGTATAATAAAGAGAATAGGAGACAGAGTGATGAAACGAAATGTATTGATTACAGGTGCAAGTAGTGGCATTGGCAAAGCAATCGCTTATGTGTTTGCTGCTAATGGTGATAATATCATCATTACAGGACGAAGATTGGACAAACTAGAAGAAATTAAGCAAGATATTGAAAAGCAATACCATGTTCAGGTATCAGTTCATTCATTTGATGTTACGAATATGGAACAAACGATTGTAAATTGCCAAAAAATCTTAGAAGAAGTTGGACAAATTCATATTTTGGTAAACAATGCTGGCCTGGCATTGGGATTGGACAAATTCCAAGACTATGATTTGACTGACATGATGACAATGATTGATACCAATATTAAAGGATTACTAACTGTGACACGTCAGTTATTGCCACAAATGGTTGAAAATAATGAGGGTCATATTATCAATATTGGATCAACAGCCGGTATTTACGCCTATGCAGGAGCTGCTGTCTATGCTGCAACCAAATCAGCTGTCAAGGTGCTTTCAGACGGGATCCGTATTGACACGATTGATAAAAATATCAAGGTAACTACCTTACAACCCGGTATCGTTGAGACTGATTTTAGCCAAGTCCGTTTTCATGGAGATAAAGAGAGAGCAGCGACAGTCTATCAAGGAATTGATGCTCTTCAAGCAAATGATATTGCCAACTGTACTCTGTTTGTTGCAAATCAACCTGCACACGTGCAGATTTCTGATATGACCATTATGGCAACCAAGCAGGCAACTGGCTTTACTATTCATAGGGATTAGAGGGGAGATAGCTAGAATGAAAAGAAAATATTTAGCACTCGCTCTTGGCTTGCTCACTATCATGTCGCTTTCTGCCTGTCAAACTGAAAAGAAGGGCAGTTCCGCAAGTACCTCAACTGCTGATACCCAGGTTTCTAATGCCAATACAAGCACTTCATCAACAATCCAACGTGAGATTTCTCTTAGTTCTATGGATATAGATGCTCTAATGCAAGGCAATTACGACAGTATACTAGGCACCTGGCAAAATAGCCAAGGAAATTCACTAGTCTTCAATAGCAAAGGATTAGTAGCAGATAGCCAATCCTTACTTGGTCGCGGAAAAATAACTGACGGAATTTTTGAAACAGGCTATGTAGACGCAACGATTGGCGATGTAACACTATTAATGATTCCCAAAGGAACACAAGCAAATACAACTGAGACAGACACTACTGACTCTACGCGCGATAGAATGATTGTAATAAGCCAAGAAACAGCAGCAGACGCAGACGTGGTAGATGTTTATTATCGCTTGACTAATTCAGCCACTAGCGGTATAGACCCATTAAAAAATACTGAAACAGGCGTCCAGTTGGATAGTGGACCAAAAACGATTGATTATGCCAACTCAATTTTAGGCGAAAACAATTGGCGCGTCATTGAAGGTAACTACACGCGCACCGAATCTATTCCATATAATATTTTGGAAGGCGATGATAATGCCCGTTACACTATTTACCAAAACGGTGTCATTATCAATGCAGATTATCAAATTGTTTATCAACCATAATGATTCTCTAGGAGGTTAGACATGACATTCACATCATTTGAACCAACACGCAATGTTCAAGATTTTCATTTGGCAGCCTTTGCCTACTATGATGGACTAGATGTAATCGACCAACTCAAACCAGGAACACCTGTTCAGCTAGTCGGAGAACCGTCAAACCCACATGACTCAGAAGCTGTAGCAATCTTTTATCAGGGCACAAAGTTAGGATATATTCCATCGGATAAAAACTCACTAATCAGTCGGTTAATCTATTTTGGACACGGCGATATTCTAGAGGCACGTATTCAGATGTCCAATACAGAAAATCATCCTGATCGCCAGTTTCGAGTCGTTGTAAAACTAAAAGATAATCGTAAAAATGATAGTCGGTAATTTACCAAACTAACCATTTTCTACTTAACACGGAGCTGTGCTCTCCGTTTTTGTTCTTCAATAATACTTAAAAAGGCTGCAAACTCCCTATCCAGGCGATGTTGGTAGGCCTTATTTTTTATTGTGAGGTCTTCAAGGAACACTGGATAGGTTCCTTTTTTATACAATTCTCCTTGAAAGAAGAAGCGGTCCGATAATTTATCAACTGAAACAAGCGAAGAACGCCAGCGGCTTTTACGAGAATGAGAAGGTTTCCAAGATATTTTTAATTGCTTCTCATAAAAGTACCAGCCCATAATATATATTTTTGTTATCTGATTTCGTTTTCTGTCTTGATAGAAACAAGGAACTGCATAAACATTTCCATGCTTTGTTTGCAAAAAAGGATGAAAATCTTTTATCTTTTCGTATTCTTTCTTTGGAATAAGGGTTAATTGATTATCCTTAATAACCTTTTTCTCATCAATAGTATACGAATAACGGTAGGGGTCATAAATGGTTGATTTCCCACGCGCTCTATAACGCTCTGCCATTTCCTTAAAAATAGGTAGACGTCCATAACCATCCATCAGACTAGATAGACTAAGTCCTCGTCGATTATTATTTTTCTTCACACCAAGAATCTGGCAGGTAGGCCAATAATTGATAGGAATGGCTCCTAATCCGACCAGAAGACCGGCGCTGTCAAAATGACTGGCAAAGCGTACCTCACGAGTGTGACCAGTCTCATTTTTCAAATCAACAAATACAGGTTGCTTGTCCTGTTCAAAAACAATTATATAATTTCCAGAAGACTCCGTATTTTCTCTAATTGGAACGGTGTAGAAGTGGTGAAAATTTGGTAATTCTAGTAACTTTCCAAGTGTTGATGTTTTCATAACACAAGTATAACAAAAAATATTTTTCAAATCCACAAAAACGTTTAATCTGTTAAACGAAAAAATAAAAAAAGCTGGGAAAGACATCCATGACGACTTTCCCACTCCCACCGTTTATTCAAGGATAGGTGATAATTGTCTTATCTACCGAATCTTCCAAAGCCTGGCGCGATTCTTCTAATAAACGCAAATCTGCAAGGGTTTGTTCTGAAAAATAGTAGGGATTTAAACTATCTACAAATGCAGAAATTGAAATGACAGCTTTCTCCAATATCAGAGATTTTTCAGTGTAAGCAAAGGGAATAGCAGACCAATCATCACTCTCAAACATTTCTAAAATATCTTTTTGAACTTGAATCTCAGCCTCATTTTTAGCTGAAACTAGGATTGTTTTTAGTGTAGTACGAAAACTCTCCTTGTCTTGCACCAAGTCTTCCAAGGTCAGCAAGCTTTCATCTGCCTTCTCATAAAAAATATCTAATTCCATCTCTGACGAAGTAGTCACATGGAGCCAGTCAGCCTTAATACTGGTTTTCATTACTGCATAGGCAGAAGTATTTTCAAAGGGACTGCTGCGCGTTTGAGGATAGAGAACAATCCACTCTTTCTGGAATAGATTGTCAGGTTTAGCTATTTTCAATTCCTCCTCAGAAGCTGTACCAATCCGCTGGCTGATAGCAGTAGTGGCATCTCGTTGATAGAATCCAATGATACGCGGATTTTGCGGACCACCAATGGCATCAATTTTTGTTTCTAGATCATTAATAATACGTATGTTCAAGGAATGACACTGCTCATTTAATAATCTATTTTGCTCTTTTCCAAGCCAGTAGATTCCGATACAAGATAGACCAGTAGCAATAAGCAAGACAAGTAACAGCACTTTCGAGTATTTCAGCACAGCCATCACACCTTTCTAAAACGTTTTCATTCACATATTATCATATAAAAATATCAAAAGCAACTATTTTGAGGTACCGCATTAAACGGTTACACAAGTATATAAATTCTAAGTTTACGACAGGAATGTTTAATGATAAAATATAGGTAAATTCGAACTCATAATTTAATAGGTGTGGATACAACACCGTTGGAGGATACTATGGATGAACAAAATCAATTCAATTGGGTAAACTTTTATAAGGAATTTGCTTGGAAATTGGTAGACTATAAAGATAATAGAGCAGAACTGGTTGAGAAAGTAAAAGCTATCTATACCAAAACAAAAATACATATGCCCACGTTAGAAAAGGACAATCAACTGATAGATATTGATCCTTTTACGATATTTGGACTCTTCAATAAGAAAATAACAGAAGAGAATCGCATCAAAATTCTGACAGCTATAGCAGAATTATTCCACCTCCAAGCGGAAATCCCATCCTCTTTTGAAAGCATACCAGTACTGAATAATCAGAATGCGACTTTCTATTACTTCATCGGAGATCGTGATGAGAAAGATATTGATGACTTATGGGAACTTTTCATTGCTGCTTTGACCTATAGCAAGGAGCCTACGGCTGAGAAGAAAGAAAAATTTTCACACTATTTTGATTTGGCTATAAACAAGAAAGGAAATGGCAACAGCAAGATTACGATGGCCTTGTATTGGATTGCTCCCGACTTTTTCTTGAGCTTAGATAGGCAAAATAAAAAATATGTGTACAAATCTGGGGAGATTCCAACTGACATTGTCCAAAAATTGCCAAAGATGAAGTCAAAAATTTCTGCCGATGATTATTTTTATATATCGGACTCTATGCATCATTATTTAAACAGTGCAGAGAGCAAACTGAAAGATTTTAAAGAATTATCATCCATGGCTTGGAAATATTCTAAACAGATCAATCAAGAAGAGAAGGAAAGAAGTGCTGGAGCAATTTCTCTACTGGCTGATGAAACTGATACTGGAAACGAGATAGGTGGAGAAGAGGTAGTAGAAGATAGCTATACGAAAAATTACTTCCTATCAGAAGTCTATATGACAGAAGAAGAGTATGATAAATTAACCTCCATACTCCAATTGAAAAAGAATATCATCTTACAAGGAGCACCAGGAGTTGGAAAGACGTTTGTTGCAGAACGCCTAGCATTTTCATTAATGGGTAAACCAGATTTAGAAAGGGTCAAGACAATTCAGTTTCACCAAAGCTATTCCTACGAGGACTTCATCATGGGCTTTAGACCTTCAACAAGTGGCTTTGAGCTGAGAAGAGGGGCGTTCTATACTTTCTGCAAAAAAGCAGAGTCTGACAAGGGTCATGATTATTTCTTTATTATTGATGAAATAAACAGGGGAAATTTGAGCAAAATTTTTGGTGAATTGTTTATGCTGATAGAAAATGACAAACGAGGCAAGTCTTTACAGCTCCTCTACTCGGATGAGCAATTCTCAATTCCAGAAAATCTATATATCATCGGCATGATGAATACCGCAGATAGGAGTTTAGCCCTACTTGATTATGCACTGAGACGTCGCTTTGCCTTCTTTGACATTAAGCCAGGTTTTTCAACTGCGGGATTCAAAGATTATCAAACAAATCTGAAAAACGAAAAATTCGATAGACTCATTTCCTGTGTAGAAAAGCTAAATCAGGCCATTTCAACAGAGGAAGTACTGGGAGATAGCTTCTGTATTGGGCATAGTTACTTCTGCGGTTTATCGGCAGAAGTACTGGACCAAAGTTTGCTAGAAGCCATTGTTGAATATGAACTGATTCCCCTCTTGAAAGAATATTGGTTTGATGAACCGACAAAAATTCATGATTGGAGTAGTAAGTTAAGGAGTGCCATCCAGTGATACCTGTCCAAAATATCTACTATATGCTATCTTACGCATTCAAAATCCTTCATAAGCAGGAATATAAACGGATCGCTACTGAAGAATTTAAAAATGCTGCAGATCTACTGGCGGAAATAATGATTATTAGCCTTTCGATACAGGTGAAAAGAGGACTTGGTCGAGAGTATTGTTCTCAAACTGAGTCACTCTCGGCACTTAAAGGTAAAATACATATCGCTGAATCTTTAACACCTCCGAATTGGCGTAGAAAACAACTTGTTTGCCAATACGATGATTTTTCTCTTGACAGTACAATGAATCGCATTATCAAAGCAAGCATTGAGATACTGCTAAAAGCTGATATAAGCAGGGACAGGAAAAAGAAATTGAGAAAACTCTTAGTTTTCTTTGGAGAAGTCTCAAAAATTAATCTACACTCAATCAATTGGAATTTACAATATAATCGAAACAATCAATCGTATCAATTACTAATGTCAATCTGCTATTTGGTAGTGAATGGATTAATTCATACAGAGAGGGAAGGGAATAAGAAATTGATGAATTTTCTTGATGAGCGGAGGGAATCCTTGCTATATGAGAAGTTCATTCTTGGATATTATAAAAAGCATTATCCCCAAATACAGGTTACCGCCTCTCAGATACCTTGGGCACTAGATGATGGTTTTGGAGAAATGCTCCCCATCATGCAGAGTGATATTTACCTCAAATATAAAGATACTATATTGATTATTGATGCTAAATATTATTCTAGTAACACACAGATTCGCTTTGATAAGCGCACACTCCATTCAAATAATCTATACCAAATTTTTACCTATGTGAAAAATCAGGCTTATCGCCTGTCAGATTCAAACGATACAGTAGCGGGAATGCTTCTATACGCTAAAACCGATATAGATATTCAACCTAATCAGGTCTACCAAATGCATGGAAACCAGATTAGTGTCAAAAATTTGGACTTAAACCTGCAGTTTGCAAGCATTGCTGAACAACTGGATGACATCATTACATCGCATTTTGTATCCCCTCCAAAACGGTACTAGTTAGAGTTTTAAGCTAGAAAACAAGAAAAACAATCAAAGTAGTAGCACTAAACTACCCTTTGATTGTTTTTTTATAAGACTCTTTCCTATTTTGGAGTGTCGGGTAAATTGATTTCCCAGATCAGCGACGCTTTCTTGTTTTCAGGCGTCGGGTAAAACAGTCTTGATAGACTGGCTGATAGAGCCTCTCCCCAGGCTCTATCACTCCCACTCAACTGTTGCTGGTGGTTTACTTGTGATATCATAGACGATGCGGTTGACGTGGTCTACTTCGTTTACGATGCGGACAGAGATTTTTTGAAGAACATCCCATGGTAGTTTGGCAAAGTCAGCTGTCATTCCATCGACAGAAGTGATAGCACGGATGGCGATGGTGTAGTCGTAGGTACGACCATCTCCCATGACACCTACGGAGCGAACGCCAGTATTAACCGTGAAATATTGCCACACATCGCGGTCAAGACCCGCTTTTGCAATTTCCTCACGCAAGATAGCGTCAGATTCGCGAACGGTTTGAAGTTTTTCCTCAGTGATTTCACCCATGACACGAATGGCAAGGCCTGGTCCTGGGAATGGTTGGCGCCATACAACTTCATCCGGCATACCAAGAGCAGTACCAAGGGCACGAACTTCATCCTTAAAGAGAGTATTGAGCGGTTCAATCAACTTGAACTGCATATCTTCTGGCAGACCACCAACGTTGTGGTGAGATTTGATTGTCTCAGCAGTATCCGTTCCTGACTCGATAATATCAGTATAAAGTGTTCCTTGCGCTAGGAATTCAACATCAGTCAACTTACTCGCTTCATCGTCAAATACGTAAACAAATTCATTACCGATGATTTTACGTTTCTTCTCAGGGTCAGATACGCCTGCTAGAAGGTCTAGGAAACGCTTAGCAGCATCAACGCGAATAATATTGAGACCGAACTTGCCACCCAACATCTCCATAACCTGATCGCCTTCATTCTTACGAAGAAGTCCGTGATCAACAAAGATACAGGTCAATTGGTCACCAATAGCGCGTTGGAGCAGGACCCCAACAACAGAAGAATCGACACCGCCTGACAAACCGAGCAAGACTTTCTTGTCACCGACTGTTTGGCGGATTTTTTCAATTTCTGTTTCGATGAAGTTTTCCATTGTCCAGTCGCCTTTGGCTCCACAGATACCAAACGCAAAGTTTTTCAAAATATCGTTTCCATATACGGAATGACGAACTTCTGGATGGAATTGGATACCGTAGATACGGCGTTCAGTATTTTCAATAGCAGCAAAAGGACAGTCAGCAGACAGACCAACCAAGTGGAAATCAGCAGGAATTTCAGTTACAGCATCCCCGTGGCTCATGAGTACAAGCTGCTCTTCTGGTGTTCCAGCAAAAAGCGCTGATTCAGTCTTCAGTTGAAGATTTGATTGACCATATTCACGATTTCCAGCCTCACCAGCAGGAACAACCTTACCTCCCAATTTATGGGTAATTAACTGCATACCATAGCAAATCCCTAAGATAGGAATACCCAATTCAAAGATTTCTGGATCAATATCAAAGGCATTTTCTGCGTACACAGAGTTTGGTCCACCTGAAAGAACGATACCAATTGGATTGATGGCACGGACTTCCTCAGCTGTAATTTTATGGTTTTTCAATTCTGAAAAGACACCAAATTCACGAATTCGACGTGAAATAAGTTGGTTGTACTGGCTACCATAATCCAATACAATAATTTTTTGGACATCTTGTTTTGTCATGTTTTTCCCTTTCGTTTTGAAAAAAAATCAAATACTAGTAGTTATTTTAACATAAAAGCGAACATTTTCCAAATTTTATTTGTTAAATATCTGTTTTGCAAACTATGAATGATAATAAAAATGTTAGTGTTCGTATTTTTATTGTTTTTACTTACTTTATTTTAGGTAATCTGACTTCATTGTTTGCCTAGGAGAATTTTACCAATAGAGTGTGGCCTGAATTAGCCAAACGCCTTTATTTTTGGTAAACTAGAAAGAAGAGAAAGGCTAGATAAATGAAAGCAGCATATATCACAATTCACGATAAAATTAAGGAACAAATCGATAACGGAATCTGGAAAATTGGTCAACGTTTACCAAGTGAACGCGATTTAGCAGATGAATTTGGTGTTTCTCGTATGACGCTCCGTCAAGGAATCACACTTTTAGTGGAGGAAGGGGTGCTACAACGCAAGATTGGTTCCGGTACTTATGTCGCCAGTACACGGGTTCAAGAAAAGATGCGAGGCACGACTTCCTTTACTGAATTAGTACAACTCCAAGGAAAGACGCCAAGCAGCAAATTATTATCCTATACACGAACCAAACCTAATGAGAAAGAAGTTGAACAATTAGGTTTATCCCGTGGCGAGTATGTTATTCGAATGGAGCGAGTCCGCTATGCAGATAATGTTCCTGTCGTGTATGAGGTTGCCAGCATTCCTGAACGCTTGATAAAAAATGTCCCTAAAGAAGATGTTACCAACCATTTCTTTAAAACACTTATAGACAATGGTTATCGAATTGGAACGAGCAAACAAACCATTTTTGCTCGTTTAGCCAATGACAAAGTGGCTCAATATTTACAAATTTCTAAAAACCAGGCTATTCTCGCACTAAAACAGGTATCTTATCTCGAGGATGGTCAAGCATTTGAATTTGTAAATAGTCAGTACGTTGGAGAACGTTTCGAATTCTATTTAGAAAATAGTTAACATAAAAATAATTATGCAAAACATTTTGAAATCCGTAATCTTTCTAGTGATGACGGATTTTCTTATTTATAAAATATGGAATTTTTGATATAATAAAGTTTATGGAAATTGAAAAAACCAACCGAATGAATGCCTTATTTGAATTCTACGCAGCCTTGCTAACAGACAAGCAAATGAACTACATTGAGCTCTATTATGCCGATGATTACAGTTTGGCTGAGATTGCTGAAGAATTTCAAGTCAGCCGTCAGGCGGTCTATGATAACATTAAACGAACAGAAAAATTACTGGAAGACTACGAGATGAAGCTACATATGTATTCTGACTATGTGGTGCGTAGCCAGATTTTCGATGAAATACTGAACAAGTATCCAGAAGATGCTTATTTGAAGGAAAAAATCGCTATTCTAACCAGTATTGATAATAGAGAATAAGAGGAGAAGTATATGGCTTTTGAAAGCTTAACAGAACGTTTGCAGAATGTGTTTAAAAATCTGCGTCGTAAGGGAAAAATTTCTGAGAGTGATATTCAGGAAGCAACCAAGGAAATCCGTCTAGCCTTACTAGAAGCCGACGTTGCCTTGCCAGTTGTCAAAGACTTTATCAAGAAAGTACGTGAACGTGCTATCGGTCATGAAGTCATTGATACTCTGAACCCTGCTCAACAAATCATCAAAATCGTTGATGAAGAATTGACGGCTGTATTGGGTTCTGAAACTTCAGAAATTATCAAATCACCAAAAATTCCAACTATCATTATGATGGCTGGTTTGCAGGGTGCTGGTAAAACGACCTTCACAGGTAAGTTGGCTAACAAACTCAAGCAGGAAGAGAATGCCCGTCCACTCTTGATTGCTGCTGATATTTATCGTCCAGCTGCCATTGACCAGTTGAAGACCCTTGGTCAACAAATTGATGTACCTGTATTCGAGTTGGGCAATCAAGTCCCTGCCCTGGAAATCGTTCGTCAAGGTTTGGAGCAAGCTAAAGCCAATCACAATGACTATGTCTTGATTGATACGGCCGGTCGTTTGCAGATTGACCAAGCCCTTATGGCCGAATTGAGAGAAATCAAAGAGTTTGCTCATCCAAATGAAATCCTCTTAGTCGTCGATGCCATGATTGGTCAGGAAGCTGCCAACGTTGCGCGTGAGTTCAATGATCAACTGGCTATTACTGGTGTGATTTTGACCAAGATTGACGGCGATACACGTGGTGGTGCAGCCTTGTCTGTCCGTCACATTACTGGTCAGCCAATCAAATTCACCGGTACTGGTGAAAAAATCACCGACATCGAAACCTTCCACCCAGACCGTATGTCCTCGCGTATTCTGGGCATGGGTGACATGCTGACCTTGATTGAAAAAGCCAGCAAAGAATATGATGAGAAGAAATCATTGGAACTCGCTGAAAAAATGCGTGAGAATACCTTTGATTTCAACGATTTCATCGATCAATTGGACCAAGTTCAGAATATGGGACCAATGGAAGACCTGCTGAAGATGATTCCAGGTATGGCTGGTAACCCAGCACTTGCCAACTTGAAAGTTGACGAGCGTGAAATTGCACGAAAACGAGCTATCGTATCTTCTATGACACCAGCCGAACGAGAAAACCCTGATTTGTTGACACCGAGCCGTCGTCGTCGTATTGCTAACGGTTCTGGAAATAGCTTTGTCGAAGTCAATAAATTTATCAAGGATTTCAACCAAGCGAAAACCATGATGCAGGGTGTCATGTCAGGCGACATGAACGAAATGATGAAACAAATGGGAATCAACCCAAATAATCTCCCTAAAAACATGCCAAACATGAACGGTATGGATATGTCTGCTCTTGAAGATATGATGGGCGGTGCAGGCATGCCTGATATGAGCCAACTGATGGGAGGGGCTGGTATGCCAGACATGTCCCAAATGTTTGGAGGCGGTTTGAAAGGTAGAATCGGCGAGTTTGCTATGAAACAAGCCATGAAACGCCAAGCCAATAAAATCAAGAAAGCCAAAAAGAAGAGAAAATAATCTCTTCTTTTTTACTTTTTATTCGAAGAAGTAAGATACAGCAATATAAAATAGGAGTAGCAAAGCAGAAAAAATGCTTTTTGAATTCAAACACTTTCCGTTATAACGAAAATAATTGAAAATGTCCTTTTTAGTGGACAATCTTTATATTGTCCGTTATAATGGAAATATAATAGAAAACAGAGGGCAAGTTATGAATTATATCGCAATAATAGGAGATATTGTCAATTCAAAACAGACTTCCAATCGCTCTAGTATCCAAGAGCGGCTAAAACAACAGCTGAATAGAATCAATCATTCCTTCACTCAGGACTTCGCATCACCTTTTACCATTACAAAGGGAGATGAATTTCAAGCCTTATGCAAGCCTAACCCTTATATTTTTTTGATGATTGACCAAATCCAATTAGCCTTTCGTGATGAGGTGGAGATTCGATTTGGAATTGGTTTGGGTGAGATTCTAACAGCTATCGATCCCAAGCTAAGTATTGGAGCAGATGGTCCAGCTTATTGGGAAGCACGCAAGGCTATTGACTTCATTCATGACAACCATGACTATGGCACCAGCAAGCTAGCCTTTTCATCTGAATACAAGCAAATCGATCGTGTGATCAACCCCTTGCTAACTTCTAGCGATTTCATCAAAGCTGCTTGGAATCGTTCGCAAACGGATCTGTTTGAAACCTTAATCTCCCAAAAAATCTATCAAGAAGATTTCACACAAAAGCCAATTGCTGAGAAAATGAAACTCAGTCAAAGCGCCTTTACCAAACGTTTGAAATCCAGTGGAATCAAACTCTACCTGCGTAATCGTCAAACTGCCATGAATTTGATTCTCCAGCTCAGTCAGAAAGAAGGATAAAGCATGTCATTTTCAGTTATTTCTAGCTATCTTATTCAACATCCAGTTTTAACCGCCTTGCTTATTGCCCACTTTTTAAGTGATTTCACCTTCCAAAGTCAAGCTCTGGCAGATGCTAAAAAGCTTCATTTGAAAGCTCTTTTCATGCACCTTTTCATTGTTGCTATCCCTCTTCTTATCTTATACTTACTTGTCCCAATTCAAAACGGAAATTTATTTTTTCAAGTTTGGCTGAGCCATCTTGCGATTGACTATGTCAAATATTTTCTCAACAAACACCATTGGATAAAGGACTCCTGGGAAGCTGGAGCATTCTTAGCTGATCAATTGCTACATATCATCTCTATCATCATTCTTTATCATACTATCGGCGTCAATGTCGCTTCACACTCACTCTGGATTGAACCAAATTATATCCTTCTGCAAATCCTTTTTATCCTTCTGATCAGCAAACCCGTCAATATTCTTTTCAAACTCTACTTTAGCAAATATCAGGTAGCGGAAGGAGAAGAAGAGCAGACTGTGACAGGTGCAGGAGCCTTGATTGGTCAATTGGAGCGCCTCATAATGGGAATTTTTCTGCTTCTGGGGCAATACACAGCTATCGGACTGGTATTTACAGCAAAGTCCATCGCACGCTATGATAAAATATCCAAAAGCCAAGCCTTTGCTGAATACTATTTAATTGGTTCGCTATTTAGTATCATTAGCGTCCTAGTATTGTACGTTTTGTTGATTTTATAGAACAAAAAAGTTTACATAATTTATTTTGTGTAAACTTTTTTGTAAAAATAGAAAGGAATACTGTATGATTATTTGGTTAAATGGCCCATTCGGTGTCGGAAAGACTACTTTAGCAAATATATTACACAAACGAATAGAAAACTCCTATCTATATGTTCCCGAGTTACTAGGTGATTTCTTACAACATCAATTACCTCAGACTGTATGTCCTGAAGATTTTCAAGATTATTCCGTTTGGCGACAGATTACTTATAAAATAGTATTTGATTTAGCGGATAAAACTGATAAGATTATTATTATTCCCATGACAATCTATAAGAAAGAATATTATCAGGAGATTATTCAGCAATTGATAAAGGATAAGATTCCTTTGGAACATTATATTTTGTTAGCTGATAAAACAACCATTTTAGAACGTTTAGACAATCGAGTCAATGAAGACAACATCTGGGCCAAAAAACATCTTGATGTTTGTTTAAAAGCTTTTGAAAGTCATATTCCTGGGCAAAGGTTAAACACAGACAGTTTGAAGCCAGAAGAGGTTGCGAAGGAGATTCTAATGCTCAGTAAGTTTACCGTGAAATAATGTAGATTTTTGAAATTTTGGGCGTGAAAAAAATTTCTAGTTATATAGCAAAAACTGAAAATTTATGAACAAATGACCTAACATGGTCTAAACCCTTGATAATACTGAGATAGAAGCATAAAGTACATTGATTAAAAAATGTACTTTATTTTTATTATGGCTTCGAGCCAGTTTTTCTCGTAGAGAAAAACAAGAAAACCACCAGCTATGCTGGTGGCTGACAAGGCTTTGAGCTTCCATTTCTTTTTCCTGATATAATCTAATTGTTCAGGTTAGATAAAGGAGGAAAAAGAAATGGCTAAAACCAGTTACAGT